>JAABRY010000002.1 GCA_011390645.1 Gemmatimonadota bacterium | reverse complement strand
CTCCCCGGCGGGCGTGAAGCTGTTGTGCAGCCACCTCAATCATGGTTCGATTGCCACAGGTTGTCGGCCCGATCGCCCGCCACGACTGGGTTTGCGCGGTTTCTGACGCGGCCTCGATCTTGCGGCAACTTAACGTTGCTTCCCGTTGTAGGCCATCGCAGCATCCCCTAGCAATCCTTACTACCTGGAGCACACCGTGCTGCTCTCACGCCCCCGCCGTTTGTTGCCCGTGACAATATTCGCAGCCGTTCTCTTCGCCGGCACTCCGGCGAACTCGTCCGCTCAGGTGATTGCTGGCGGGAATGTCGGCGGCTTTGGCACGTTCATCGACACTCAGACGGGCCTCCAGTGGCTCCGGCTCGACAACTTCTACAACATGACCCCGTTCGCCATGGTGTCCGCTGCGGCTGCCCAAGGATTCACGCTGGCCACACTGAGCGAAGTCCAGTTGCTTTGGTCGAGCCTGCCTCTCGGTGGTGGCCAGTGGCTCTCCTATCAGCCGATTTTGGGTGACTCCCCCGCACGGGATTTGTATTGGGGATTGTACGACACGGGGGTCACGACGGAACAAGGTTGGGGGTACGCCTATTCGTTCCAAACAACCTGGCAGCTCGAGCTCGACCAGGCGGCCTGGTCCTTCGACCCGCCTGGCGGCGGCCGCGCAGACCTGAACATCTGGGCCTACCAATCAGCCGAAGTGGTCCCCGAGCCCGCGACGATGACGCTGCTCGCCACCGGCCTCGCCGGCATGGCGGCGGCACGTCGGAAGAAGCGGAAGGCGTAGGTCGAGTCGCAGGGATGAGGAAACAGGAGAGGCCAGCGCATTGCGCTGGCCTCTTTCGTTTCAACAGGAATGAGGACGCTGAGCGAATCGGCACGAGGGCCAGTCAGCGTTGAACCACTCCGTCCCCCCAGCACGATGCGGGGCCTCCCGGAGCGGGCATCGACGGCCGGTCGTGGTCCCTGGGATGTGCGAGCGCACGGCCGTCGGGGAGCCCGCGAAGGGAGGGTCCCGCGGAGTGCGCAGGGCCAAGACGACCGTTGGCCCACGATACCCGAGGAGACCCCGCCGCTCGCTGCGCGAGGGCGGGGGTACACGAAAAACGCCACCCGATCGCTAGGTGGCGTGAGTCGTTGCAGTTGTTTGCTCCCGAGACAGGACTCGAGCCGCTCGTCCTGAGCGCCAGCGAAGGACAGGCGAGCGAGCCTGCGCAACAGGCGCAGCTCCACCTGTGACCCGCTGGCTAATAGTCAGCGTGTCCATGAGCGAAAACGAATCTGGGTCCGATCCCACGCGGCGTAGCCTCCCCTTCGGAGGAATTTCCGCAACGCAAAGAGGCCCGCGCATCGCGCGGGCCTCTTGCCTGACGCGCGGGGCCCCGCGGTTACGCGTTCCGCTTCCGCCGCCGTGCCGCCGCCATGCCGGCGAGGCCGGTGGCAAGCAATGTCATCGTGGCGGGTTCGGGGACGACCTCCGTCCCCGTCGTGTACTCGATCGATCCGTTCCAGACTCGGGGATTGAATACCTCGCCAGTAAACGGCGCATTCGTCACACTGCCAAAATCGAGGGTCAGATCGCTGTTCGAGTACTGCTGGTTGGTGCCAGTCCCGTTCGTGTAGAGGTGCTCCGCCTCCGGGCCCATGACAAGCGCCATCCCGTAGAAGGTGTTGGCAAAAAGTGAGAACGAATTGTTCAGCGTGACGACACTAATGTTGTCAAAGCCAGCAGCGACACCCGATCCGGTAGCGACCTGGGTCCAGAGCCCCTGATTGGTCTGGACACCGCTCGACCCTCCGAGGATGGTGTAGACCGTCCACCCAAACGATCCGGTCTGTGACGTGGACGTGTTGGTGGTGAATCCCGTCACATTGATCGGGTTGGCCCCTACTGTCAGATCGAAGTACACCGCCCCACCAAGAGCGCCAGCATTGTCCGCGGCGAAAATCGTACTCAGCGACTGGGCACCGATTGACATCGGCGTGGCGCCTATGAGTAGGGCGAGCAAGACATGCTTTGACATTGTGTGCTCCGGCAATGGACGCTCACGCGGCGACGGGCAAATGGATGACGCCATAGAGCAATGTGAGGGATATAAACTAATCAGAGCAAGATTAGGACCGGTCGCCCACCGACCGTAAAACCAGCCGTGGTGGGCGATGCCGTTGTCACAATGTGGTACGCGGCCGACACCATGTTGCCACCACGCTACATCCTCCTGTACCCTCTTACGCTCTTCGCGGCGGGAGGCGATCATCTTCTCCTCAGCGGCGACGACAGACAAACCATCCGCATTCTATGAGGCGTGGCTAAGGGAGATGCCGGAGCAGCTTGGGTTATCAGGAGAGCGGGCAGAGTCGATGCTGGCGACAATCGAGAAAGACAACGCGCCCTCGACAGGAGCTGAGAAGGGAAAGGGAAAGCGACGCCAGGCGGGGTGATGGTGCGTCGTGGTGCCCAGACTAGGCGGACAAGTCAGCGGACACGAAAAACGCCACCCGGTGTCGAGGTGGCGTAAGTCGTTGTCCTAGATAGCTCCCGAGACAGGACTCGAACCTGTGACCCGCTGATTAACAGTCAGCTGCTCTACCAACTGAGCTACTCGGGAAAATTGCCGCCCACAACACTTGGGTGACAGCCAAGCAAAATAGGGCAACACCAAGGGTGTCGGCAAGGGGCATGGAACGCTACTCATTCCGGGCACGGCCTACCGCCCAAACCACACCCCAGACCCCCTTCACCCCTCACCCTTCCCCAAAACGCTAGACCGAGTGACCCTGGAACCCCCTGCCCATGAGGCGGCATCCTGCCATCTCGACAGGCACCGTACTTCCCCGGACCGATTTTCAGACCAGAACCACAGAACGTTGATCCAACACGACTTAACACGCAAAATGAGCAGACACTCACAATCACCAAAATGACGTGAGTGCTCGCTCTTGCACTTGAGCGGCCAAGTCAGCCACTCTGGCCGCTACCGCACGCCACGAAATGTACACAAGTCGTTGTAAATCAACCCTTTACACTACCGTCACCCCTTCCATTTCGCCGCCCGTTTGCTACCTTGGTCTCATGACTTTGGCCCCGTTCGTCGGACACCTGCAGCTCAGGGAGCAACTCGCCACGGCAGTCACCGCTGGCAAGCTGCCCCAGGTCGTCCTCCTCACCGGCCCCCGAGGGGGCGGGAAGCAGCGCCTGGCGCTGTGGCTCGCGCAGCGCGTCCTTTGTGAGGCGAGCGCGCGAACGGAGCCCTGCGGCGAATGCGCCCCGTGCCGCAAGGTGCTGGGCCTGGCGCATCCCGACCTCCACTGGTTCGTCCCGGTGCCGCGGCCCAAGGCCGGCGAGTCCGAGAAGCAGATGGAAGAAGTCGCCGAGTCGCTCGAGGGCATCATGGCAGAGCGTCGGGCCAGCGGCCTCTGGGGCCCGCCCGACGGGATGTCGAGCCATGGCATTGCCTCGGCGCGGCTCATCCAGCAGCGCGCCTCGCTCACCGCGGCCGAGGGCGGCTGGCGAGTCTTCATCATCGGGCGCGCAGAGCGGTTGGTCCCTCAGGAGTCGAGCCAGGAGGCGGCCAACGCCCTCCTCAAGCTTCTCGAAGAGCCGCCACCGCGGTCGCTCTTCATCCTGACCACGGCGGAGCCCGGGCTCGTGCTACCCACCATCCGCTCCCGGTCAATCCCGATCCGCCTGCCCCGCCTGGACGACGGCGAGGTCAGGACCTTCCTGGCCGAGCACAAGCCGGAGCTTGCCACCAATGGGGTGGTCATGGGAGCGCGGGGGGCCATTGGGGCTGCCCTCGCCAGCGGCGACGACCGCTCGGCCAAGGCCGACGCCGCCGCCAAGGACTTCCTGGCCGCCGTCGCCGGTGGACCGGTTCGGCTCACGGCGCGGTCGCTCCGGCAGGGCGTGGCCCAGGCGCGTGGCGAGTTCACCGATCTCCTCGACGCCCTCGCCCTCCAATTGGCTGCGGGAGCGCGCAGTGAGCTCGAACGTGGCGGCGCAACCGTGAGCATCAACGCGCGGCTCGCTGGCGTCGAACGCGTCCTGGTCGCACGCGAGCAGGCGCAGGGGAACGTCAACCCGCAGCTCCTGCTTGCCACACTGGGTAGCGACCTCGCCGCGCTCGGTGCCGCATGACCCTCACGCATCTCGATGCCGAGGGGCGGGCCCGCATGGTGGATGTCGGGGATAAGCCAGTCACCGCGCGGCGTGCCGTGGCGGAGGGTCGTGTCATCATGAGCGCCGACGCATTTGCGCTCGTGCTCGATGCGACCGCGAACAAGGGTGACGTCCTCACCGTGGCCGAAGTGGCCGGGGTGATGGGCGCGAAGTTGACGGGTGCGTTGATCCCACTCTGTCATCCGGTGCCACTCGACCGAGTCACGGTCGTGGTGGAGCCGATGGCGGAATGGCCCGGGGTGCGGATCGTGGCGACAGCAAGTGCCACGGCCCGTACCGGGATCGAGATGGAGGCCCTCGTGGCCACAAGCGTCGCCGCCCTCACCGTATTCGATATGGTCAAGGCGGCGGATCGAGGTGCACGGATCGAGGGGATCCGCGTCCTAGAGAAGTCGGGTGGTGCGCGCGGTGACTGGCGCGCCCCCGATGCGCTGGACCTTGAAGAAGGAGTTTGAATGCTGAAGCGATTACTTGCCCAAGGCGCCGTGGTCGGTGTCGGGGCACTGGCCCTGATGGGACTCGGCACGGTGTCGAGCATCCTCTCGGGTCCGACGCCGACCAGCACGGAGATCAGCATCGACGCTGACGCCCCTGCTGATTCGACGACGATGGCCGGACAGCTCGTCACCACCCGTGCCGAACTGGAACGCGCCCATCGAATCCTGGAGTTTTCCGGACGCTACCGCATCCCGGCCGATCTGACGGCCCGGATTTATGATACTGCCCTCGCCGAGGGGATCCCCCCCGCCCTGGGCTTCCAGCTCGTCAAGATCGAGAGCGAGTTCAAGAACACCGCGCAGAGCCACATGGCGGCGATCGGGCTGACTCAGCTCCGCATCCTCACCGCGCGCGCGTATGACCCGACGATCGACGAGTCGGACCTCATGAATCCGGACGTGAATCTCCGCATCGGGTTCCGCTACCTGAAGGATTTGCTGAAGCGGTTCGACAACGATCTCGCCCTGGCCCTCGAGGCCTACAACAAGGGACCGACGCTGATCACCACCCAGATGGCCGCAGGTGAAGAAGTTCGGGGGCGGTATTCGCGGAAGGTGTTGAGTGGGATCTGAGGGGTCGTAAGTCGCAGGTCGTAGGTCGTAGGTCGTAGGTCGTAGGTTGGAAACGCGAGAGGCCGGCATCCCGATTGGGGTGACGGCCTCTTTGGTCCTACGACCTACGACCTATGACCTACGACCCTCACTTCACCCGCAACCGCTGCCCCACCTTGATCACCGCGCGGCGACCAAGCTTGTTGAGCGAAATCACCTGACGCTGCGTCACCCCGTAGCGATTGGCAATGCCACCGACGGTTTCGCCGCGGCGAACCACATGCGTCACGGGAGCGGGCGCGGGACGAGCAGGCGCGGTCTCGCGCAGGAGCGTGGCCGGGATCTCGGTGCCACTCACCGGGATATAGAGCGTCGTGCCGATCTGCAGCGACCGCGCGCGTGCCACACGATTCGCCGACATCAGCAGGTTCTGCGACACGCCGTAGCGCTGTGCGATCCCGCTCACCGTCTCGCCACGCTTGACCACGTGCGTCAGCACGGTCGGCCGCTCCTCGGGCGGGAGCGCCGCATACGCTGCCGTGACACTCGCCGCCGTGCCCGTCGGGAGACGCACCGCGTACTTCTCACCCGGTGGGGTCACCGCACGCAGGATGTGCGGATTCAGCGCGCGAATCACCTCGAGCTCGACGCCCGCCAGCTTGGCGATCTTGTCGAGTCCGGTGCCGCCTTCGACAATCACCGAGTCGAGTGGGAACGGATCGACCGGCTCCGCGGGCGAGAGGCCGTAGCGGAACGGCGCCTTCGCGACGAGTGCCGCGGCGATCAGCTTGGGGACGTAGTCCTTGGTTTCCTGATAGATGTGCCGCGTGCTCGCCAACTCGAAGAACGCCTCGTCGCTGGTGAGGTCGGGCGATTCATCACCGTACCCCATCGCGTCTGCGATCTGCTTCAGGCCGCGGCCAACGCGTCCGGCCCCCCCGTTGTACGCCGCGGCGGCGAGATAGTGCGAACCAAAGCGATCGGTCAGGTCCTTGAGGTGGCGCGCGGCGGCGACGGTGCTCTTGATCGGATCGCGACGCTCATCGAGCCACGGAGTCACGCGCAGACCATACGACTTGCCTGTGGCCGGCATGAACTGCCACATCCCCACCGCCTTGGCGCGACTCACCGCCACCGGCGAGAAGCCCGACTCGATCAGCGCCAGGTAGACGAGATCGCCGGGGAGCCCCTGCGCCACCAACTGCTCACGAGCGAACTGCTCGTAGTGCGGCATCCGCTCGATCCAGATCTGGAATCGCTCGCGCGCGGTGGTCGTGAAGTAGTTGACGTAGTACTCAACGCGCGGGTGGGCAGTGTACTCGGCGACGTTGAGGTCCCAGGTCGGCTCACCGTCCAGCGACAGTTCCGGGAGCGCGTCAGTCGCACTGGCGGACTGGAGCCTGTCGAGCGCGGTCGCGTCGGCCACCGAATCGGCCGCAATCTGTGCATCAAGAGTCGGTCGGGTCGGACCCGCCGCTCGGCGAGTACCCGGAGCAGCAGGTTCGGTCGTGGCGGTGGGCGCAGGGGCTGCGGGAGGTGTCGTTTCGACGACCAAGGACCCGCAGGCCATCAACAGAGAGAGCGGCGCCAGACGCCACGAGGATTGCTTCACGCGGGACTCCTCCGAGGGAGAGCAGGGCTGATCTCTTTCCGATGCCCCATCGGACCAGAGCGTCGCATCACCCAGTCAACTGGGCCCGTAGCAGCCCCACCAGATCGTCGTGTGACAAGTTGTCCGCGTGGGCGAAGAGCGCGGCCTTCGACGAGGAGCTCACAGGCAACGGAATCCAGTATCGGCGAGGTTCCGGCGCTGACGAGCGGAACCCCGCGACGAGGGTCCAGTCGCTGGAGCCGGGACGGCGCTCGACCGCAACCGATACCGACCATTCACAATTCTCAACCGCCAGGGTTCGCCAGGCCATGGGGATTCGCCACCTGCGACGTGAGGAACGGGTCGGGCCCAAGAGAGGGGGGGGCACCTGGACCCAAGTGGGCCTACGACCAATAGTTAGCGCTTTTTTCCACGCAGGGCAACCCCGACCGCTCACCCCCCTCTGGTCAGGCGCCGAAAGCCGGCCATCAGTCGCTGTGTCACCGGGCCCGGGCACCCCGCCCCGATGGCCCTCGCGTCCACCTCCCGCACCGGGACGATCTCCGAGGCCGTCCCCGTCAGGAACACCTCATCGGCGGTGTAGACGTCATAGCGATTCAGCAACTCCTCGCGCACTGGCACTCCTTCGCGTCCCGCGAGTTCGATCACCACGTCACGCGTCACACCCTTCAAGATGCCGGCGCTGGGGGGGGGAGTACGCACCACCCCCTCGGTCACGATGAACAGATTCTGTCCGGAGCCTTCCGCGACATGTCCGCTGCTGTCGAGCATCAGCACTTCATCCGCACCGGCGGTCCCACCCTCATGCTTCGCAAGCACATGCGGGAGGTAGTTCAGCGACTTCACGCGCGGTGACAATGCTTCGCGATGGGGCATCGGTGTGCCCGCAGTGACGACACGCAATCCGGCCGCGAGCTTTTCCGCGGGGAACATCTTCAACTCGTCGCAGATGATGATCACCGATGGCGACGTGCAGCGACGCGGATCAATGCCGAGGTCGCCGACTCCGCGCGTCACGATGTGCCGGAGGTACGCGTCGGCGAAGCCGGTGCGGTGCACGAGATCGTTGGTCACCGTCACCAGGTCATCGAACGGCACCGGCACCTCGAGCGCAATCGCCTTCGCCGAGGCCTCGAGTCGCCGCAGGTGTGCCTCGAGCCGGAACACCTTCCCGCCGTAGGTGCGCATCCCCTCGAAGACGCCGTCGCCATAGAGGAGGCCGTGATCGAACACCGAGACGGTGGCCGTCTCTGGTGGATGGATGGTGCCGTTGATCCAGACGAGTGGGGGCATGGAGGGGAGGAGGTGAAAGGTGAGTGGGGTGTCGCTAGAGGTGAAACGTGAAAGGGGTATCTTTGTCGGAGATAGGGGCGGTGGGATTCGAACCCACGACCTGCCGGTTAAAAGCCGGATGCTCTAACCAACTGAGCTACACCCCCGTGGATACAAAGATAGCGCGACGGTCCCCGACCCGCCTTCCCCTTTCACCTTTCACGTTTCACCTTTCCATCTTCCCATCAACCGCCCAGCCCCGGATACCCCCTACCATGCACGGCACCCTCTGGTCCGACCTCGCCGACAACGCCCTCGCCGGCCACCCGCTGCTTGCGGGCGACGCCATCGAGGTGCTGCGCGCCCCCGACGCCGAACTGCTGGACCTGCTGCACCAGGCCTTCCGCGTGCGGCAGCACTACCACGGTCGCGGTGTGCGCATCCATGTGCTGCAGAACGCCAAGCTCGGCGCGTGCCCGGAAGACTGCGGCTTCTGTTCGCAGAGCTCCCGCTATGACAGCGGCGTCGGCCGCCAGAAGCTGCAGACTGTGGATGAGATTGTCGCGGGTGCGCGCGAGGCCGCCGCACTCGGCGCCGTCAAGTACTGCATCGTCACCGCGACACGCGGCCCGAGCGAGCGCGACCTCGACACGATCTGCGATGCCGTCACCCAGATCAAGTCCGAGTGCAACATCAACATCTGCACCTCGTTGGGGCTTCTGAAGGACGGCCAGGCGGAGCGCCTCAAGGCGGCTGGCGTCACACGATTCAATCACAACCTGGAATCCTCGCGCGAGTACTTCGGCGAAGTGGTGAGCACGCACAGTTGGGACGACCGTGTCGAGACGGTGAAGCGCGCGAAGGCCGCGGGCCTGGAGGCCTGCTGCGGTGGCATCATGGGGATGGGCGAATCGCTTGAGGATCGTGTCAACCTTGCGCTCTCGCTGCGCGACCTCGAGGTGGAGTCGATCCCGGTCAACTTCCTCGACCCGCGCCCCGGCACGCCGATGGGCGACAACGAGCGGATGACGCCGGCCGAGTGCCTCAAGACGCTGGCGATGTTCCGCTTCGCGAATCCGTCGCGCGACATCCGCATTGCCGGTGGTCGCGAGGTCAACCTGCGCAGCATGCAGGCGCTCGCGTTGTACCCCGCGAACTCTCTATTCGTGGATGGGTACCTGACGACACCGGGTGCCGGCGCCGAGCATGACATGCAGATGATCCGCGATGCGGGATTCGAGGTGGCGGAGATTGTGGCGGCGGTGTGATTGTCATCCCGAGCGCAGCACCCCGCAGGGGTGCGTAGTCGAGGGATCTCCAGAGGATCCATTCGCGACGAGACCGGATCGGTGCACAGCGACCACTGGAGATCCCTCGCTGCGCTCGGGATGACATTCACACCCCCTTTCACGTTTCACGTTTTCCCTTCCCAGCCTTACGTTTCCCGCCATGTCCTCTCCCCTTCACGCCACCGACCTCCAGCACGTCTGGCATCCCTTCACGCCGCACAGCGTCTACGCCGACGAGCATCCACTAATGGTCGTCGCGGCGGAGGGACACTGGCTCATTGATGCCGACGGCCAGCGCTATCTCGATGGCGTCGCGTCGCTCTGGTGCAACCTCTTCGGCCATCGCCGCCCCGAGCTCGATGCCGCGATCACCGCGCAGCTCGGCCGATTCGCGCACAGCACCTTTCTCGGCAATGCCAGTGCACCAGCGGTAGAGCTCGCTGCTCGGCTCGTGGGCGTTGCTCCCGCCGGACTCTCGCGCGTCTTCTTCAGCGACAACGGCTCCACCGCTGTCGAGGTCGCGATGAAGATGGCCTACCAATTTTGGCAGCAGACCGGCAATGCGGCCGACGCCAAGCGCACCCGCTTCGTTACGATCGGCGGCGCTTACCATGGCGACACCGTCGGCGCCGTCTCGCTCGGCGGGATCGACCTCTTCCACGAGGTCTATCGCCCACTCCTCTTCCCCACCCTGCAGGCACCGCAGCCGTACTGCTATCGCTGCCCGCTCGGACTGGAACGCACCACCTGCAATGTGGAGTGCGTGAGCATCGGCGAGCGAATGATTGCGGAGCATGCGGACGAGATCGCCGCGGTCGTGATCGAGCCAGGGGTACAGGGTGCCGCGGGGATGGTCACGCAACCCGACGGCTTTGCCGCGCGGATCGCGGCAGCGGCGCGTGCGGCCGGTGCCCTGGTGATCGTGGATGAGGTGGCGGTGGGCTTCGGTCGCTCCGGCTTGATGTTCGCGAGCGAGGTGGAAGGACTCGAGCCCGACTTCCTCTGCCTCGCCAAGGGGCTCACCGGCGGCTATCTCCCAATGGCGGCGACGCTCACCACCGAGCGGATCTTCGCGGGCTTCCTCGGGCGGCCGGAGGAAGGCCGCACCTTCTTCCACGGCCACACCTACACCGGCAACGCCCTGGCTGCCGCCGCCGCGCATGCGACGCTTGATCTGATGCCTGAGGTACTCGACGGATTGCCCGACACGATTGCGCACTTCGCGGAACGTGCGGACCGCATGCGTGCCCTGCCGCATGTGGGCGATGTGCGCCGGTACGGGCTCGCGCTGGGTGTGGAGTTGGTGGCCGACGTGGCCACGCGTGCTGCGTTCCCGAGTGCGCGGCGCACGGGAATGCGAGTGTGTACCGAGGCGAAGCGGCGTGGTGTCTTCCTTCGGCCGATCGGCGATGTCGTGATCGTGATGCCGCCGCTCACCATCACGCGCGATGAACTCGACATCCTCTTCGACACGCTGGAAGCCGGGATCGAGGTGGCGTGTGGGTAGGATCGTGCTCTTGAGTGGTACGGACACCGGCGTCGGCAAGACATGGGTCGGTTGTGCGCTGGGTGGAGCGCTTTACGGCAGCGGCCTCGAGGTGCGGGCGGTCAAGCTGGTCGAGACCGGCACCCCGGAGGAACCGTCCCCCACGGAAGATGGTGCACTGCTCGCTCGGGCCACGCGGCAGGCCGCGCCGCTGCATGCGTTGCGGCGATATCGCACCCCAGTGGCCGCGGCGGAAGCGGCCGAGCTGGAGGGGCGGCCGTTCGACCTCACCGACACAATCACCGAAGTGCAGGCGATGGCGGAGAGCGCCGACATCACGTTCGTGGAGGGTGCGGGCGGCTTGTATGCGCCGCTCACCTGGCGTCGCAACATGCTCGACGTGGCGCGCCGCTTGGGCGCACCGACGATCGTGGTGGCGGCTGACCGGCTCGGTACGCTGAACCACACGCTGCTCACCCTCGCGGTGCTCGACCTCGCGGGCCTCACCTGTCCGGGCGTGGTGATGAACGCGATGCCGGATGTGTCGGGGGATGATCACTCGCGTGGCAGGAATGCGGATGCACTGCGGCGCGTCCGACCCGACATTCCGGTGGTCGAGACCACGTCACCGAAGTGGGTGGAAGAAGTGATGGGGTGGGTGGGGTGAGGTTCGGCTTCGTCTGATGTCAGGCTCAGGTCAGCCACACCCCTCGGCCCACCCACCTATCCTCCCACAACCTCATGCACCTCAACAAAACTCTCCCCGTCCTCGTCCTCGGTGAGCACCAGGAGATGGGTACGCGTCGCATCCAATAGCTCACTCGGCCCTGGCAGCAACGGATCCACGCGCCCGGGCAGGCGGAGCAATGCGTTGGGTGTCCCGTCAGCGCCGTAGCGCACCCAGCGCCGAAGCACTCCGCCAGACGGGAGATAGTCGCCGACCCAAATGTTGAATTCTGTGTCGAGCACGAGCCCACCTACGGCCGGCAGGTGCTCCGGCCCCGGTAGCGAGCGCTGGTGATCCACCACGACCTGCCCCAACTCACCCATCAATGCAACCAGCGCACGGTCACGCGCCGCACGCATCGCCTCATCGGGAGCAGCGGTGGTCCGGGGCGAGGTCAGGCGCAGCCGCAGCGCCGTCCCCTCAAAGAGCGACACGGACAGTGAATCTGTCGGTCCGATCGCAATGGCATCGTCGCGATTGTGATGGAGGACACTTCTCGCGAACGGCACCACCATGCCGTCGTGTCGTTCGATGCCAGGCCACCGCGCCACCGAATCCACAATCGCACCAGTCGAATCGTATACCAGCAGCGGGACAGGGTCGCGCGGGTAACGCTCACCCTCCATTCCCTGGAACGCCGCCCTCGCGGGGCGCCACTGCATTGGCAACACGAGCAGTCGCCCGCCCGGCAAATCGGTCAGCGGCAGATTGTTGATGCCGTCCGCGTACGTTGCCAATCGTGGCACGATGCGGCGCACCTCGCCGTCGAGGGTGACCTCGGTCACCCGACCGGACATGAAGTCGTTGGCCAACAGGTTCCCGTCACGCGTTATCCCCAGCGACAGGATCATCTGGTACTCACCCGGTCCTTCACCGGCGCGACCGATCTTGCGTACCACCGTTCCATCCGGCGTCAGCAACCAGATCTCCTGACCCTGCGCCACGGCCCAGAGAGTGTCGTTGATGAAGCGCGCCGATAGTGATCGGGCCTCACCCAACTGGAGATCTTCCAGCGTAGCGGTCGAGAAGATGAGTCGTGTCGTCAGCGTGGGGAGCTCATCCGCGTGACCCGGCGGGAGGTGAACGAGCGTCACCCCCGCGGAGTCGGCACGAACGGCTCCCCGCTGCGAGGGCGGGGCATCAGCACACGCGAGCGAAGCCAGCAATGTGATCGCAGCCCAGCTGGAGTTCCCTAGTAATGCCTTCGCTGCGATCACACCGATTCTCCTACGGCTCCAACGCCACATTGATCCGCAGCACCGCATCCTCCAGATGGATCCGCGTCATCCGATCGCGCACCCCACGGCCGAGCGCGGATTGCAGGTCAGCGCGCAACAGCGTCAATTGCTCGCGGATCAGCGGCCGGATGTCCGACTGCGCGATCTTGAGCGGGCCATTGAGCGTCGGGTCGGTGTCGCTGCCCACACGCAGGTCGCCCGACCGCGGCGGCGACCAGCCGGCGTTGTCGGCCTCCTTGAGGAGATGGTGCGCCTGCGCCAAGTACGCGCGCTGCGCATTGCGACGATAAGTGTCGAGCGCCCGCCCCGCCGTCGCATCACCCCACAGCGCCTCGCGCACATCGTCCAGCATCTCGCTCGGAGTGTACGTCGCCGCACCATGGAACGTCTCGTGCTCGATCATCCGCGCGAGCCGCGCATGGTTGAGCAGGCGCTGGACCGCGAGCTCCTGGTACGCCCTGATCCGCTCGACTGCGCCGGCATGCTCGATCCGGCGCAGCACATCCGGGTTGAGCGCCCAGGTCGGTGTCGCCAGCACCTGCTCGGTGATGAAGCGCATCGCCTTCCGCTGATAGTCCGGTTCGATCGCGGTGTACACCACCCCCGGCTCGCCAAAGCGCTTGTGATGCGTCCACGACCCGCCAATCGCCGATGCCGCATGCTCGGCGTAGCGATTCCACTGCGTCAGCGCCTGCAGGTAGTGGGTCTCGAGCTCGTAGTAGTCATCACCCTCTTCCAGCAACCACGGCAGCAGCGAATCGGCCAGCATGCGCAGGTTGTTCATGCCGAGCGAGGCGGCCTCGACCGGATCGGCGGAGATCCCCTCGGTCATCCGGTACGGGTCCCACTCCTCGTCCATCCCGAACTGCGCATCGGCAAAGCGGAACCACGGCTTGTCGGCGCGCTCGGTGATCCACCGATGCAGCGTGGCCGTCTCGTCCTCGACGCTCGCGGCCTCGATGATCGGGCGATAGCCCCAGTAGACGGCCCAGCGATCCCAGACACCCATCCGGCGTTCCGGCGGGACGCCATCACCCGGTTGTGCCGCGTAGTTGAAGCGCGTGCGGCCGACCGACGACCCAGAGTGCCCCATGCGCCGCACGAAGTCGGGATTGCGGATCGAGTCCACGGGAAACACAAAGTTCGCGCGCTGGTTGTGCGGCAAGCCGACCGAGTGCGCCGTCTCGTGCGACATCACGTAGCGGATCGCCTCGCCCATCAGGTCCTCAGGTAGGCGAGAATTGCGGTAGCGCGGATCATCGGCCGCCGCGGCGACCTGCGACAGCAACTGCCAGCGCATCCGCTCCGCTACCGCCTCGTACATGTTGGTGTGGGCGCGCAGCACCTCACCCGACCGCGGGTCAATCACGTCGCCACCGGAATTCGCGGAACGCACCGTGGTCGGCACATAGCGCACCACCGACCAGCGCGCATCGAGCAGGGAGAACTCCGGATCCTCCTCGGGCGTGGGGGCACGGCGCACCTGGATCGCGTTCTTGAAGCCGGCGTCTTCAAATGCGCCGTTCCACTCCAGGATCCCGGCCTCGAAGTACGGCACCCATTCCTCGGGCGTCGCCGGGTCAATGTACCAGACCCACGGATTCACCGGCTCGACCAGCTCGCCGCGCAGGAAGGCGGCGGTGTCCTTCGGCTCCAGACGGAAGCGACGCGCGTAGCGCTCGGCCCGCACGCCCTGGAAGTCGCGGGAGTAGTTGGTGCGCTGCACACTGATGAAGCCGACCCGCTCATCCCAGAGGCGCGGCCGCATCGGCACTGCCGGGAGGAGAATCATCGAGTGGTTCACCTCGAATGACACCGCACCACCACGCGCATTGCTCGGCGGTTGATCTGCGGCGTAACTCTGCACCACACGCAGCTCGACGTTCGTCGGAAAGCTGCGCGCGAACTCCAGCCAACTGCGGTCGCGCTCGTAGCGCCGCACCGCAAGCTGGGTGCGCTGCGTGCGTTGCAACGTGAAGGCCGGGTGTTCGCCGAGGTAGAGGTCGCTCACATCAATCACGGAGCTCGCGCCGCCGCGCGCGGCGATCGGCATTGTGGCGAGCACCGGGGCAAAGTTCTGGTCCTCGACCGCGATGTGACGCGCGGTGCCTGAGTCGGCAGTGGTCTGGTGTGATACCGCGCGCAGGTGGATGCGATCATCGCGGCGCTCCCAGCGCACCACGATGTTCGGGGCCATGTTCGCGCCGACCTGCGACATCCCGTCCTGCACCTGCGCGTAGCGAGACATGATGATCATGTCGCGGCCGAGCAGCGAATCGGGAATCTCGAAGAACAGCTTCGCCTCCACCCGGTGCACGTCGAAGAGGCCGCGCGTGGTGCTGGCGGAGGCAGGGATCACGGTGGCGTAGGGCTTGGCCTGTGCGCCGAGCGGGCCAGTGAGGGCAATGGCGGCAAGCGCGAGGCGGGCCACGGGACGGGGCATGGGGCGGTCTCGGAGAGATGAGGAGCGGATGTGTTCGGTAGAGGAGACTACCGCCCGACCTGCTCGGCGTCAATTGTGGGGGGTGGGATGCTGAGAGCGCGTGGTGTGCCTGCTATCGCAGTTGGTGACGCGCTACTTCAAATCAAACCGCGCCACCCGCGCTGCCCCGAACACGCCATCGGCTCCGGCCACGGCGAGTTCAAGCGCGTAGCTCCCGGCTGGCAGGTCCGGCATGTCGAGGGTGCGTCGCATCCACTGCACCCCGGGCACGACCGCGTCGCGAAACCGGAGGGTCACAAGTGGCTCGCGCAGGTCACCGAACACGGCGGACTCCCCCAGGATTCGCAGCCGCGTCGTGACGGCAGAGTCGGTGCCTTGCTGGCGAATTTGATACGCCAATTCTACTGTGCTCTTCCGTGCGAAGGTCGCGAGGGGAGAGATAAGTACTTCGTAGCCGGATTTGTCACGCCACGTGACAGCATTGCCGACCTGACCGAGCACCGGGTCGGAGATGGCGAGCACGGCATCGGAGAGTGGGGCAAGACCGTCGAGATGCACTCCGCCGCGCCCACTCGCCCCTGCCTCGACCATCATGCCGAGCGTTGAAGCATCTGGGGGCGCGGCGGGGATGGTGCTCACGCCCATCAGCCATTGATTGCGTTGATAGGTTGCGGGAATATCAAGCTTGGACTCAGCTTGGAAAGCGGTACCGACTTCGAGGCCCCACCGGCTCCAACGAATGTCGGCCGCCGTGGCGCCCTCCAACCCCGACCCTGCTGTGGCCCAGCCCACCAGGAGCTGTTGGGCATCTGCCACACTCCAAACTGCACCAGATTGTAGCGATGCAGTGATGACGGCTCTATGGGTCGGAATCGTCGTCGGGAAGCACGGCATGCTGAAACGCCCGGTGTTGCCGCAGGGCCGAAAGCTACCCCATGCGTACGCGGTCAGGTGGAAGTGTTTGAAGATCTTCCGGGTAACGAGCTCACCATGATCCCAAATCGCGGTGTACCGCATGCCCGGTGAAGACGACAGCCTGAAGCGGTCAGTTTGGGAACGTCGCGGCAACTCTGTATCCGAATGCAGGACCCGCGCGACAGAATCAATCCAGTGTGCATGTCGCTCCGCGGGCAGGTCGAGGACCAGTTTGCGCTCCTCTGGAGCAAACCTCCCAAGTGGGAGGAGCGTGCGCCATGTCGCCGAATTCATGTTGAGAATGCCGTTCGCATACCGCGACCCACCCGCCACGCCGTCCACGACATACCCGGCCTCAAGGTGCCAGCCGAGTTCATGTTTCGCATCGAGAGTGCGCGCGACACGAGCCGCACGGTCAAACGCCGCACGCCCGAGGACGGTATCTGCTGCCCAGTAGCCCATCGCGGCGAGTCGCAGCAGGTGCCAGGTCGAATCATGGCCCGCCTCGAGCGCACGCGTCAGACAATCTCTGGCAACAGCACGCTCACCGTCCTGTATTCCGAGAGAGACGCACGCGCGGTATACGCTGGGAGGTGGTTCGCCAACCCGTGTGGCGCGGAACAAGGCACCGAGGATTCGCTCCCGATCGCCGTATCGGCTGGGTGTGCGGACCATCCGAGATGGCTCGACGGCACGATCAGTCAACCCCGCGGTCGCTATTCCCAGGGCGGCCAACAACGCTGCCTGCGTAGCGTCGTCCGGTGCGGCTTCCACCCGCCGGAGTGCTGCATCCAGCGCCGCACGACGCCAGTCCTGACCCAACGGGATACCGACTGCGTGCCGAACCGCCGCACCGGAGATCGCCAAGTGCGCGCGCACGCACGCAACGGCGGCCCACTCCGGGGCTGAAGCATCGTGCTGGATCGAACGAACCAGCTCGTCATGCAGGCGCGCCAGATCACCGGCAGGAGCCGAGCCGCACGCATCAACCACACGTTCGGCAAGGCGGTGACCGCCGTCGAGGTGCTCGAACCCGGTGGGCCCCTCTACCGATTGTGAAGGGAGCGGTGACGGGAGGAGCGTCGCGGCCAGCAGGCATCGGCTGACGCGCAGGTACCACCTGCGGCACAGCGGGCTTGATTCGGGATGCTGAGGTTGGTCGAGAGAGGGCACTCCGCCTCCATCCCACGAAGGAGTGTTCGTGGTGTACCCTGAAAAATCTGCCAGAAGCGACAAGGCGCTGTCAACCGCTGACAGCGCCCTTTTAACACGATCGCTTCCGAGCGCTACGGCCTCAGCGTATACACCACCCAATCGCCCTGCTTGCGGTGGATTTTCGTCGCGATCCGGTCGAGGTCCATGATCGGCACCGCACTCACCACCACGATCTTCGCGTCTGGCAACCGACGTTGCACGCGCGACGCGGTGCCGTCGCCATAGTCGGAGTGGAACGCCCCGTTCACGTGGATCACCAATGGTGAGCCGCCCACCGCTGCACGCGCGCGCACGATCGCTTCCGCCATCGTCTCGTCCTTCACGCACTGCGACGCATACATGCTGTTCGTGATCGCGGCGAGCTGCTCCGCGCTCGGCGGCTCGTCACCCATCGGGTGCGCGGTCATCGTCTGGGCGAAGCGCTTGTAGTAGCGATCGTTGTTCGGACACTGACGGTCCGCCGCCACCCACGCGCGCTGTGAATCGGGCAACGTCTCCAGCGCCGGCAACCCACCACGCATTGCCACCCGACTCGCAATCGGTCGCGGGACATTCGCCGCGATCACCGGCCACCCCTGCGCGCGCGCCCACTCGACGAGGGGACGGTAGTCGGTCGCGTAACGGGGCCATGGACGCGACGTCGCCACGAACGCCGACTCCGGCAACTCGCTCGCCAGGTACCGATCCACCACCGGCTGCACGTCGCGCTCGAACATCTCCATCGAGAGGATCACGTCGCTGCGCCGACGCGCCACCGCCTCCAGGATCGCCCGCTGCAATGCGTGCGTCCCCGGGTCATCGTGCTGCTCGCCGAGGAAGACCACATCGGCCTTGGCCAGCTCGGCGGCCATCGTCTCGAGGTCGCTCCAGCGATTCTTGTCGGCGTGGTAAACCCGGTGCGGGGTCCAGGCAGGGAGGACGGTGTCGGCAGGCGCAGGCGCGGTGGCCTGCAGGGCGGCGAGAGCGAGGAGAGTGATCATGAGGGGGAATCTAGGTGCTTCTTATGGAGATGACAGGCGAGGGGTGAGGGGCAAGGAGTGAGGGGGCCTAGTGTCACCATTGGACCAATTCCTGCGAGGCGGTACCATTTTATACAGATTTGGTATTGCAGTTATCTGTATTCACAGCGATGTTCCTCGTAGACCAGTTTCCCGGAGCTCCGATGCCCAAGTCTCGCCGCAATCCAGTCGCGAAGAAGCGCAAGAACTTCGTGGTAGATCAGCACACGCTGGACGCCGCGCGTCAGGCGCTCGGCCTACCGACCGACACTGCGACGGTTCACGCTGCCCTCGATGCGGTGGTCTTTCGGGCGGAGTTGTACGCCGCACTCGACAAGCTTGCCGAAGCAGACGTCTTCGGGTCGGCGCGCTGCTGACAGATGCCGCGATTTACGCTCGACACGAATGTGATCATTGATGCCGTGCGCCAACCGGCAGAGCTCACGCGCCTGAAGGAATTCTTGGGGTGGGCCCTGCCGACCACCACACTCTCCAGTGTGGTCGCACTGGAGCTGCTCGCGGGTGCGCGCAGCCCAGAGGCAGCAAATTTGATTGAAACGGAATTGCTCGCACTCTTCGAGCGAAGGCAGCGGATTGTGGCGCCCAGTGCCGCGAGTTGGCGCCGTGCCGGTCATTCACTTGGCGGACGCGCTGGGCACCCCACCAATTCCGCCGACCAGAACGACCTTCTGCTCGCCCACTCAGCCCGCGAGTCAGGTTGGACACTCATCACCCGAGACCGCGGCATTACAGGCCTCCCCAGCGAAATCACCGGACTGCAGGTCGCAGCCCCTTACCCGAGCCAGCCCCCTACCGCGTCATGATGATCGCGGCAATGACCCCGATGAGCTGACCCAGCAACACGTCGGTGACATAGTGCACGCGCAGATAGACGCGCGACATCCCCACGATGATGGCCAGCACGAGTGCGCTCCACATCACCACACCCGGGACCAACGGGAGGCCTCGCCAGAGCACGAGGGTCATCGCGATCGCCATGGCCGCGGCCGAATGCCCCGAGGGTAGCGAGAACTCGTCCGGGTGCGCGATCAGCGAAGTGATGGTGTCGTCCTGGAAGTGTGGCCGCGGGCGGTGCGCGGAGCGCTTGATGACCTGCACGACCAGGTGCGACCCAACGTTCGCCACCAACACTGCAATCCCCAAGGCACGCGTCAGTGGTATCGCGACCAGCACTGCGCCGATCGTGAGGGTCGCGATCGCGCCGCCCAAGTGGGTGAGCACGAGAAACCCGCGATTGACCCATCCTGGAGCGCGCCACCGCGCCACCCCCTGCAACCAGCGGCGATCGGTTTCGTTGAGTCGGCTCGCGTATCTGCGCATGCAGGAAGGGTAGCGGGGGGGCCGTCGCGCTACGCTCAGGGGGACCACCGGCGGCTGACGCCGCCGGCTGGGATTCGCCCCCTCACCCCTCACCCCTCACTCTCACCCGCACCCTTGACCACCCCAAACAACGATAGTATTACTATTGCGTCAGCTTGCATTACAACCCCCTGCACTCCGGACCCACATGACCACCCTCTTCAAGCACTTCCGGGACGACGCCTTCGCCAGCATCGTGGTGTTCTTCGTCGCCGTCCCACTCTGCCTCGGTATCGCCCTTGCCTCGGGTGCGCCCCTCTTCGCCGGACTGATCGCCGGTGTGGTCGGCGGGATCGTCGTCGGCGCCGCGAGTGGCTCCCCTCTCGGGGTCAGCGGCCCTGCCGCCGGCCTGGCCGTCATCGTCCTCAATGCCATCAGTACGCTGGGGTCGTACGAGATCTTCCTCGTCGCGGTCGTGCTCGCCGGCATCCTGCAGATCGTGATGGGCGCCCTCGGCCTCGGCGGGATCGCCTACTACTTCCCCTCGTCGGTCATCAAGGGAATGCTCACCGGCATCGGGCTGTTGATCATCATCAAGCAGATCCCCCATGCGCTGGGGACGGTACCCGGCCCGGATGCGACGTCGCTGCTGAGTGGGGGGGAGGAGGCGGCGCATGCCTTCGATCGCCTCCTCGCCATGCTCACCCCGGCTGCCGTCGTGGTGACCCTCGTCTCGATGACCATCCTGATTGCGTGGGATGCCTGGCTGGCCCCGCGCGCCAAGGTGTTCCGCATGGTGCCTGGCCCGCTCGCCGCCGTTGCCGTCGGCATTCTCCTCAGCGTGCTGATGTCGTCCGGGGTGCTTCCCTGGACGCTCGGAGCGCATCAGATGGTCGCGATCCCGTTGGCCGAGAATTTCGGGGAGTTCCTCGCACAGTTCTCGACGCCTGACCTCTCAGCACTCGGGCGTTCGGACGTCTATGTCGTGGCAGTAGTCCTCGCGGCGATTGCCAGCATCGAGACGCTGCTCTGCGTGGAGGCGACCGACCGTCTCGACCCAGAGAAGCGCATCACGCCCACCAACCGGGAGCTGAAGGCCCAGGGCCTCGGCAACATCGTGAGTGGGATGATCGGTGGCCTCCCCATCACCCAGGTGATCGTGCGCAGTTCCGCGAACATTGCCTTCGGCGGACGCACCAAGCTGTCATCCATTCTGCACGGCTTCCTCATCCTCATCTCGGTGGCGACGATCCCGGCGTTGCTGAACCTGATCCCGCTGGCGACGCTCGCCAGCATCCTGTTCGTGGTGGGCTACAAGCTCGCCAAGCCGGCGCTCTTCCAGCAGATGTACCGTCACGGCTGGGAGCAGTTCGTGCCGTTCGTCGCCACGGTCGCGGGCATCCTCGCCACCGACCTGCTGCGTGGCATCGGCATCGGCCTGGTCGTGGGCGTGGCGGTGGTGCTGCACCACAACCTGCGCAACCCGTTCACGGTCGCGCAGCACCCGCCGGAAACACCTGAATACCGCATCCAGTTGGCCGAGGAAGTCTCCTTCCTCAACAAGGGGCGGATCCTGCAGCAATTGCAGCTCATCCCGCCCAGTTCCCACGTGGTGATCGACGGCACCCGCTCGAAGGTGGTGGACTTCGACGTCCTCGAAATCCTGCGTGACTTCCGTGCCGGGGCCCCGGCACGCCAGATTGCCGTGGAGATCCACGGCCTTACCCTTGACCAGGCGACCTCATGAGAACCCTGACCCGCGAATTGCGCGACGCCCTGACGCCCCAGATGGCCCTCGATGTGCTCCGCAAGGGCAACGAGCGCTTCGTCAACAACCTCAAGGCCAACCGCAACCTGCTCCAGCAAGTCAACGACACCAGCGATGGCCAGCACCCGATGGCGATCGTCCTGAGCTGCATCGACTCGCGCACCTCGGCCGAGCTGATCTTCGACCAGGGCCTGGGCGACATCTTCTCCTGCCGCATCGCCGGCAACGTCCTCAACGACGACATCCTCGGCAGCATGGAGTTCGCCTGCAAGGTGGCAGGCGCCAAGGCGATCGTCGTGCTGGGCCACACCCGCTGCGGCGCGGTGAAGGGCGCCTGTGATGGCGTCCGCCTCGGCAACCTGACCTCCCTGCTCGAGAAGATCGAGGAGGCTGTCGAGCTGGAGACCGAGACGCTGAACGAGCGCAACTCGAGCAACAGCGAATTCGTCGAGCGCGTCGCCGAACTCAACGTGATGCTCGTCAAGCGCCAGATCATGGAGTGGAGCCCGCTGCTGGCCGAGATGGTGGCCAACTCCGAGATCGCCATTGTGGGCGGGATGTACGACGTCGAGTCCGGCGCCGTCTCGTTCTACGACGAGCACATGCTGATCGGCGCGGCGTGAGCCATCGCATCGTACTCCAGCTCGACGAGAAGCTCTTCGTCAAGGATCCGTCGTCCAGCGAGCTCGGCGAGAGCATTGTCGAGCACGCGATCCTGATGCTCGATGAGCTGGGGTATGAAGCGTTCACGTTCCGGAAACTGGCGGAACGCATCGGCACGACCGAGGCGTCGGTCTATCGCTACTTCAAGAGCAAGCACCGCCTGTTGCTGTACCTGACGGCCTGGTACTGGAGCTGGATGGAGTACCGGCTGCACCTCGCGACCGCCAACGTCGCCTCACCTGAGGAACGGCTGCGAGGTGCCTTGCGGGAGGTGACGCAACGCATCCGGAAGGACGAGTCCACGCCGCGTATCGACGAAGAAGCGCTGTATCGGGTGGTCGTGGCCGACTCCTCGAAGGCGTACCTGCACGCCGACGTCGATGCCGAGAACCGCGAGGGGATGTTCCGCAGCTACAAGCGCGTCTGCCGCACCGTGGCGGATCTGATTCTCGAGGTGAACCCGACCTACCCGTGGCCGGTCGCGCTCGTGTCCACGGTGATCGAGAGCTCGCACATGCAGAAGTATTTCGCGGAGCACCTGCCCTCGCTCACCGAGGTGACGCGCGGTGATGCCGACGAATCCACCACCACCTTCCTCACCGATCTGGTCTTCCGGGCGATCGCAACACCTGCCTAGCCGGTCACGCCCCGGCAAAATTGCTCGCGATGATGCGCGGTCAAGCCATGCGCCCGAATCGCCGCCATGTGTCCGGTCGAGCCATACCCGACATTGCTCTCCCAGCCGTAGGCGTCATGGCGCATCGCCAAGCGGTGCATCAGCCGATCGCGCACGACCTTCGCGAGAATCGCGGCCGCCCCGATCGTGTGGCAGTTGGCATCGCCCTTCACGAGCGCCTCATGCACGGTGCCGAGTTCGGGGACCGGGAGCCCGTCCACCAGCACCAGCACCTCTGCGGTGCCCAGTTGCTGCCGGCACCGTGCGATCGCCCGCTTCATCGCGAGCGCCGTGGCGCGCCGAATGTTGAGCGTGGCAATCTCGCGCACGCTCGCCGCGCCGAGCCCCCAGGCAAGCGCCTCGGTGCGCACCGCCCGCGCGATCGCCTCGCGCTCGGCCTGCCGCTTGATCAGCTTGGAATCCCGCACGCCGAGCACCCCGGGGTGGCCCTGCGGGAAGACCACCGCCCCCGCGACCACCGGTCCGGCCAGCGGCCCGCGACCGACTTCGTCCACGCCGATGAGGAGGCGGTTGGAGGACCAGCAGTCGCGCTCACGCGCGAGTCGTTGGTCGTTGGTCGTTAGTCGTGAGGGGGGGTGCATGCAGGGAAGGTAGCCCCATCCCAGCCGGCGACGTCAGTCGCCGGAGGTACGAAGGGGCCACAACCAGCCGGCGGCGTCAGCCGCCGGAATCATTGCGTGGGGATCCGGCGACTGACGTCGCCGGCTGGATGCTCCTGCGCGCTATCTCCGGCGACTGACGTCGCCGGCTGGGGTGCTAGACCTCCAAAACCGGCGCACCCAACACATCCATCATCGGCCTTACCCCAAGTCCCGGCTCGCGGGACGCTGACATCCGGCCGTGCACGCGCTGCGGCGCGCCGTCCGCGAACTTCACCGGGCCGTAGGAGTTGAAGTCGGTCGAGGTGAAGAGCAGGCGCTCGGGGGTGCTGTGCGCGAGGTGGGCGATCGCCGCGGTGGTGATGTCCCCCCCCCACGTGTCCTCGATCGTCATCGCAATGCCGAGTGACACACAGAGATCTCGGATCTGGCGAGCGCGGGTGAGGCCGCCCACCTTCGAGATCTTGAGGTTGATGACGTCCGCCGCGCGATCCGCAACGGCGCGTACCACCATGTCGAGACCATCCACGACCTCGTCAATGATGAACGGACGATTGGTGTGCTGCCGCACCGCCAGGCATTCCTCATAGCTCATGCACGGCTGCTCGATGTAGACATCCACGTCGCGCACCGCGTCCACCACGCGGATCGCGTCGTGCTGCGTCCACCCGGTGTTGGCATCGGCGATCAGCTTGTCGCCCGGCTCGAGCATGGCGGCGGCCGCGCGGATGCGCTCGATGTCCGTGTCCGGGTCACCGCCCACCTTCAACTGGAACCGGCGATACCCTTCGGCGCGATACCCGGCGATCTTCGCCGCCATCGCGAGCGGCGCCTCCTGCGAAATCGCGCGGTACAGCACGAAGTCCTCGCCGACATGCCCACCGAGCAGCGTGGCCACCGGCAACCCGGCGACCTGACCGAGCAAGTCCCAGCAGGCGATGTCGATCGCCGACTTCACGTACGGATGGCCGCGCATCGCGGCGTCCATGCGACGATTGATCTCGTCGAGCGCGATCGGATCGTGGCCGATCAGGTGCGGCGCGAGTTCCGCGATGCCAGTCCGTGCACCGGCCGCGTAGGCGGGCAGGTACGCGGGGCCCAGCGGACAGATCTCGCCCCAGCCCATCAGGCCGGTGTCGGTTTCCACGCAGACGACCGTGGAGTCGAACACCGTCACCGCGTTGCCGCCGGACCACTTGTAACTCCCCTCGTGCAGGGGCAGGTCGATCTGATAGGCGCGAATGGCGCGGATCTTCATGCGAGGCTCTCCTCGGGGGTGCGCGACGAGTGATACAGCAAGGCCGCAGTATACAGCAGGACCACCACCACCACCCAGAGGAGGATGGTGACGTCGAGTGACTTCACGATGAAGGCCGCGATCAGCACGCCGGGTATCCCGCCAAGTGCGAGACCCAACGCCATCCGGCGGTTGAAGCGGCCAGCGCGGTAGAAGCGCGAGGCCGCCACCAGGAGCATCAGCGCACCGGAGGTCGCCATGACGGGGAAGACCGCGCGCGGGCTCATCCCGAGCATGTACGTCACCGCCATCGTGGGGGCGTAGTTGCCGATGCCGAGCGACACCAGCGACCCGATCACGCCGCTGGCTGCCACCGCCACCACGAGCGCCATGCCCGTCAGACCGATCGCGTCGCCACCGCTCGGGAAGACACCGGTCTGCCGCAGCGTGATGAAGCCCGCCGTCACCAAGAGCGCGATTGCCATCGCACGCTGGATGGTGCGCTTGGGCCAGCGCGACACCCGCCCTGCCCCGAACCATGCACCGCACGCCGCCGCGATCACCATGCTGCCCATCGTGAGCGGGTCCACGGCGATGATGCCGAGATAGATCGCCGACTGCAGCGTGGTCGGCAGCGCGTGGCCGACGTTCATGGTGCCGGGGATCTCGTCGTCGGGAATCATGCGGCCGAGCTTCATGGCCGCCGTGGTCACCGCGAACGAGCCCACACCCAGGGTGTCGAGAAAGTTGGTGACGGTGCCCAAGCCGAGCTGGCCCGGCGAGGGGAGGGTGGGCGGAGCGGTGGAGGGCATGGGGGAAAAGGTAAAGCTATGAGTCGTTCGTCAATAGTCGTAGGTCGTAGGTCGTAGGTCGTAGGAAACACGAAGGGCCGGTCCTACCCACGGAGCCGGCCCCTCAAGGTCCTACGACCTACGACCTACGACTTCCTAGCGGTCTCGCTTTTCCTTGATCCGAGCAGCCTTGCCCGACAGGTTGCGCAGGTAGTAGAGCTTGGCGCGACGCACGCGGCCACGGCGCACGACTTCGATGTTCGCCCACATCGGTGAGTGGAGCGGGAAGACGCGCTCGACGCCGACACCGGCCGACACCTTGCGGACCGTGAAGGTCTCGCTGATCCCGCCGCCCTTGCGCGCAATGACGACGCCTTCGAACGCCTGGAGGCGGGTCTTCTCGCCTTCCTTGACCTTCACCATCACCTTGATCGTGTCACCCGCGTCGAACTTGGGGATATCGGTCCGCAGCCCTTCGCGGGCCACCTGATCCAGCAGTTCCATGCCCATCGTGATGCTCCATCCGCGTCGCGCGCGGCGGTGTAGTGTCAGGACTTCGCGCCGCCATCGTGGCGCTCCGTTGCCATGAACGCGTCCCAGAGATCCGGGCGACGTTCTCTTGTGAGGCGTTCCGCCTCCTGCTGCCGCCATGCGGCGATGGCCGCATGATTGCCCGAGCGCAGCACCTCGGGAATCCCCTGCCCGCGCACCTCTGCAGGCCTGGTCCAGCTTGGTGGGCTCAAGAGCCCGTCGTAATGCGAGTCGGAACTGGCCGACTCGTGATCGCCGATCGCCCCGGGAAGGAGCCGCACCACCGCGTCAATGATGCAGAGCGCCGCGGGTTCCCCCCCCGTGAGGACGAAGTCGCCGATGCTGACTTCTTCCGCCTGCAGGAGATCGACCACGCGCTGGTCGATGTCCTTGTAGTGGCCGCAGAGGATCGTGAGATCCGGCTGCATCGACCACCGTACCGCATCGTCGTGCGTGAACTTCCGTCCGCGCGCCGACATCACCACCACGGGACCTTGCCGCGGCCCGAGCGATTCCACCGCCTCGAGGAACGGCTCCGCCTTGAGCACCATCCCCGCACCGCCGCCGAAGGGCGCGTCGTCGACCGTCTGGTGCTTGTCGTGCGTGAAGTCGCGCAACTGCACCATGCGGTACGACGCCTTCCCTGCCGCTGCCACTCGACCGGGAATCGAGGCCGCCAGATACGGCGCCATCGCTTCCGGAAAGAGCGTCACCACATTCACCTGCAGCACGACGACCTCAGTCGATCAGACCGTCGGGCACCGACACCACCAACCGCCGGCCCTCGCGATCCATCAGCTTCACGTACTCGGTGCGGTACGGCAGCAGGAACTCCCGCTGCGGACCCTGCACCTCGATCGTCGCACCCGCCGGCAAGTCGTACACCGCGCTCACGATCCCGAGCGGCTCGTCTGCCTCGTTGCGCACCGCGAAGCCCACCAGGTCCTGCTGGTAGATCTCGTCGTCCGCGAGGGGCGGCATCGCCTCGCGCGGCACACCAAGGAACAACCCGCGGTACGCATCCACCGACTCGCGCGAGGAGTGGTTCTCGAGACGGAGGAGGCATTCGCGATGATAGATCCGCGCGGCCTCGATCTGAATCGTTCCCACCACCTTGCCGCCCAGATCGAGCAGCGACACTTCACGCCCCTTCACGTAGACCGCTTCCGGGTCATCGGTGAGAGGGAAGATCGCCAGCTCGCCCTTCAGGCCGTGCGGCTTGCGCACCCGCCCGACGACGATCGGGGGCGCCGCCGCGTCAGCCATCGGAGTTAGACGCCGGCCTGCTTCAGGAGCGACGCGACCGTGTCGCTCGGCGTCGCGCCCTTGGCCAGCCACTCACGCGCCTTCTCGACGTTGAGCGTCAGGGTGTCGGTCTGCGACTTCGGGCGATAGGTCCCGATCGTCTCGATGAAGCGGCCATCACGCGGCGACGTCTTGTCGGCGATGACGATACGGTACATCGGGAGCTTCTTGCGTCCTTCGCGACGCAGGCGGATACGAACAGCCATCGTGGTGCCTCTCCTGGTACGGTTCAGCGCGGGGGGAACGGACGTCCACCGAAGGGCATCTTCATCCCCGGCTTCCCCGCGGTCTTCATCATCTTGCGCATCTGCTCGAACTGGTTGAGCAGTTGATTCACTTCCTGCACCGGTCGTCCCGAGCCACGGGACACACGGGCCCGGCGCGACCCGTTCATCAGCGAGGGCTCACGCCGCTCGGCCTTGGTCATCGACAGGACGATTGCCTCGACATGCTTGAGGCGCTTCTCGTCGATGTTGGCGTTCTTGAGCATCGCCGGATTCACCCCCGGCAGCATGCCCAACACGTTCTTCAGCGGCCCCATCTTCTGCATCTGCCGCATCGAGGCGAGGAAGTCGTCGAGGTCCAGGCCCTTCTTGGACGTCGCCTTGCGGGCCAGCCGCTTGGCGTCTTCTTCGCTGACCTGCTCCTGCGCCTTCTCGACCAGCGAGAGGATGTCGCCCTGCTGGAGAATCCGTCCCGCCATCCGGTCGGGATGGAACGGCTCCAGCGCATCGAGCGTCTCACCCACGCCGACATACTTGATCGGTGCCTTGGTGACACCGTAGATGGAGAGCGCCGCGCCACCGCGGGCATCGCCGTCCATCTTGGTCAGGATCACGCCGGTGACGCCGAGGGCATCATGGAAGCCCTTGGCGATCCGCACCGCGTCCTGACCCGTCATCCCGTCGGCGACGAGCAACACTTCATGCGGCTTCGTCGCGGCCTTGAGCCGGACAAGTTCCTGCATCAGCGTCTCGTCGATCTGCAACCGACCGGCGGTGTCCACGAGCACGGTGCGCGCACGGGCCTTCCCCGCCGCCTCGATCCCGCGCTTGACGATCGCGACCACATCGGTCTCGCCCGGCTCGCCGTGGAACCCCACCTGCACCTGCTCGCTCAGCGTCCGGAGCTGATCGATCGCGGCCGGACGATACACGTCCGCGGCAATCAGGAACGGCGCCTTCTGCTCCAACTTCAACCGCTTCGCCAGCTTGCCGGCGGTGGTGGTCTTGCCGCTGCCTTGCAGCCCCACGATCAGGATGATCGTCGGCGGCACGCTCGCGTGCGAGAGCGGCGCCTGGGTCTCGCCCAGTAGCGCCACCAACTCGTCGTACACCACCTTCACCAGCTGCTGCCCGGGCCGGACCGCCTTGAGCACTTCCTGCCCGACCGCACGCTCCTGCACCCGCTCCAGGAACTCGCGCGTCAGATCGAATGAGACGTCGGCCTCGAGGAGGACACGCCGGATCTCCCGGAGTCCTTCGCGGACCGCCTCCTCGGTGAGCACCCCGCGCCCGGTCAGGCGCTTGAGGGTGTCGGTCAGCTTGGAGGAGAGCTCATCGAACATAGCCCAGAAGGATAGCGGAAAGTGCAGGTGGGGGCTAGAGGGGGAGATGCATCCAGCCGGCGGTGTCAACCGCCGGACCACGCCCGAGACCCGGCGGCTGACGCCGCCGGCTGGTGAGATCCACTATCGGGAGGGGGGTCCGGCGGCTGACGCCGCCGGCTTGGAGCGAATCGTCCCATTCCGAAACACCACCCCCCGCCCCTCCGTAGATTCCAACTATATGGACTCCTCCTCCCCCTGGGTCGCCGCGGCGATCACTATCGGTGTCGGCGCGATTTCTGGCGGTCTGACCAATGCCATCGCCGTCTGGATGCTCTTTCATCCCTATGACGAGCGCCGCGTCCTCTGGTTCCCCTTCCATGGGGCGATCCCGAAGAACAAGGCCCGGCTGGCGAAGGCGATCGGCAAGGTGGTGGGCGAGAAGCTCCTCACCCCGACCGACCTGACCGAGCGGCTGCGCACCCCGGAGGTGCGTGCGGCATTCGCCGAAGCGCTCGACGGCGTGCTCGACCAGATGCTCGAACAGGAACACGGCCCCCTCGGCGAGCGGCTCGACACCGAGGCGCGCGCCTCGGTGGATCGCGCACTGACGGATCTCGGCGGACGCCTGTCCGGCTCGCTCGCCGAGTATGTCGCCTCACCTGACTTTGTGGCGGTGACCTCGCGATGGGCGGACAAGCTCGATGGCGAGGGCGGCGAGTCGGTGGATCGCTGGCTCAGCGCGGTGGCCGAGAGCCCGGAGGTGACGGCGGGTGTGCGTCGCCTGGTGACCGCACAGTTCGCGGAGCTGGCGTCGGACACCGCCCCGCTCGGTGAACGGATTCCGGCCGGCCTGGTCCCCGTGGTCGAACAGGGGATCAGCGACGCGATCCCCGGCGCGGTCGAACAACTCGGTGGCTTGCTCGGCGACGGTGAAGCGCGCCGCACCGTTGCTGCGGCGCTGCGCGAGACCTTCGACGGCGCCGTCCGGCAGATGATGCTGCACGAGCGCCTGCTCGCGAAGGTGATGGTCAACGAACGCACCATGGAGAAGCTGCTCGGCTCACTCGAGAGCACCGGGGTGGACCGACTTGCCGCGGCGGTGAAGTCCCCGGCGATGCGTGACCGCGTGCAGGCCGCGATCAACCGCGGCATCCACGCCGTGCTCGAGAAGCCGCTGTCCGAGCGCTTCGCGGCGCTTGGCACCGAGCGCGCGAACAAGCTGGAAGAGACCGTGAGCGGGTGGCTGCTCGGCGCGCTGCGCAGCGATGCGCTGCGCGGCACGCTGATGCGAGGCGCAAGCGGTGCTTTGCGCGATCGCGCGCCAGAAATGCTCGCGCGCGCCCTGGAAAGCGACGCCGGACGCGAAGCCGTCGCACGTGCCGTCGCGAAGAGCGGCACTGCCCTGCTCGACCGCCCGATCGGCCGACCCGCCGCGTGGCTCGGCCCGGAAGCCACCGCACAGCTCCGCCGCACCGCGCACGAACGTGCCTGGGATTGGGTCGAGGGTCAGGTCCCGCTGCTCGTGGCGCGCCTCTCGATCCCCGCAATGGTCGAGGAGAAGGTGCTCGGCTTCAGCACGCAGCGCATGGAAGAGATCGTCCGCAACGTGACGCAGAAGGAACTCGACCTGATCGTGAAGCTGGGCTACCTGCTCGGCGCGATGGTGGGGGCGATCGCGTTCGGGATCAATCGGATGCTGTAGGCGGAGGACGGAGCCCCAAAGCGCCTGTCATCTCGAGCGTAGCGAGAGATCTCCATAGCATCTGAATGGGATACCGTTGCCCCGTTGCGTGGGCACGCGTGGAGATCCCTCGACTGCGCCCGCTTCGCGGGCTTCGCTCGGGATGACAACCGATCACCAATCACCAATCACCAATCACCAATCACTGCGGCAACGCCGCCCACCGACTCCACTCCTGCGGCGCCACGGTCACGCGTACCCCCGGCTTGCCGGCGATCCGCATCGCCTCGATCGACGTGCGATAGCCGGGACGGTCCTTCGCGAGGAAGCGACCGAGCACGCGGGCCTGGAATCCTTCGGCATGGCGCGGCTCATCCCACGCGGTGAGCCAGACGAGGGCCGGGCCGTCGGGGGTGCGGTAGACGCGCATGCGGTCCCCCCCCCAACCGAGCGGGAGATCGGTCGCGACCTGGTCGATCCCCACCAGCACGCTACGGAGCACGTGCATCTCGAATTCGCCGAAGGTGTCCTCGTGGATGACGTCGGTCGTGTCGTCGGTGAAACGCACCTCGACCGGCAGGTCACCACGCGCGTAGCGTTCCGGATGCAGGATCTGTTCGGTCGAATGGGGCATCTCGGCGCCGAACGGCTGCGCATCGGGGCGGTTCACGCGGAACCAGCGGATGAACTCCGACCCCTCGAGGTACGGAAAGATCAGCGCCGAGCGGATCACCAGTGGCGTGCGGTTGAAGACCTCCATTCCCTCGCGCGGCATCGTGATCTGGTCACGCACCGTACTCCAGATCCCGTCATCGCCGATGAAGTCGGTATCGGGGACGATCGCCTGGAATGAGGCCAGCGTCGCGTGCCCCTCGAGGACCGCCTGGGCTGCGGCAAGTCGATCGGCATCACTGCGGTCATTGAGGATCGAGTCGAGCGGGACGTACTGATGTTGCAGCGCGTGCACCAATTCGTGCGCCAGGATCAGCTTCAGCGACATCGGGTCCGAACCACCTACCGCAAAGAGCGTGGAGGATTCCGGGTCGTAGAATCCGGCCACCTGCTCGGTGTACAGGTCCACGAAGAGACTGCGCACATCGAGCGTATCCGGCAGCAACTGCAGGAGGCGATAGGCGCTCACCAGGCCATCGAGCCGCTCCGGCGGCAACTCGGTGGCAAGCTTCTCGAGCAGGAACTCGCGCACCTGCTCCCGCGTGCGCACGGCCGAGCGCGGCGTCTCCTTGAACTCGAGGCCGGCGGCACGTGCGACGCTGGGCATCAGCGAATCGACCATCGCCTCGAGTTGTTCCTGGGTGAGCTCGCTCGCGGTGCGAGGGGCATCACCGCGGCAGGCGGTGACGAGCAGTACGAAAGCGAGCAGGAGAGTGCGCATCACAGCTATACCCCGAGAATCGTCGTCTGGTACCAATGAATGATCGTCCCGCCCGCGACCCAGCACGCGGCCGCGCCGATGGCGAGAAAGATCCCGAACGGCACCAGCTTCTCGCGGCCCATCAGCTTGAGCGGGAGGAAGATCAGGGTACCGAGGAGCGCGCCAAGGAAGAGCGAGAGGAGGACTCCGTGCCACCCGAGGAAGGCGCCGATCATCGCCATCATCTTGACGTCCCCACCGCCCATGGCGTCTTCTCCGAACGCCTTCGACCCGATGACCGCGATGAGCCAGAGCAGCCCGTAGCCCACCACCGCACCGAGTACCGCCTGCATCCAGGGGAGGTCACCGCCGGCGAAGGCGAAGAGGATGCCGAGCGCGGTGCCACCGAGTGAGAACTCGTCGGGAATGATGTACTCGCGTGCATCGGTCATCGCGATCCCGAGCAGGATCGTGAAGAACACCGCCGCGCGCAGCATCTCGACCGACGGCCCGTACTGCCACGCCGCCCACCCCCAGATGAGGCCCACGCCGAGTTCCACGAGCGGATAGCGCACCGGAATCGGCAGCTTGCAGTGGCGGCACTTGGCCCCGAGCGCGAGCCAGCTCACCACCGGGATGTTGTCGTACCAGGCGATCAGGTTGGTGCATTGCGGGCAGCGTGAGCGCGGGGACACCACCGACTCGAGTGCCGGCCACCGCACGATGCAAACGTTGAGGAACGAGCCGAGCAGGAGTCCGAAGAGGACCACCACCGTGTACCAGATCGCCGGATAGGTGATGACCACGTCCGTGTAGACCTCGTTCACCGCACCCCCGTCAGGTGAAGCATGATGCCTGCGGCGATCGCCACATTGAGCGATTCCGCCTCGTCGCGGATCGGAATGGAGACGAGGCGGTCCGCGCGCGCGACCCACTCCTCGCGCACCCCGGCCCCTTCGTTGCCGAGCACCAAGGCGATCGTTTCCCCCTCACCCCCATGTCCCACCCGTTCACCGTTCACGTCGGTTACCCAGAGACTGATGCCGGAGGATGCAACCCAACTTGCCACCCCAACATCATCGGCCGCGAGATGCGGCAGGCGGAACAACGCCCCCATCGCACCCCGCACCACCTTGGGGTTCACCAGATCAGCGGTGCCCGGGAGGGCGATGAGCCCCGACGCCCCCAGCGCAAAGGCCGTGCGCGCGATCGTCCCGACATTGCCAGGGTCCTGCACCGCGTCGAGCAGCACCAGCGGATGCCCGGGCGTCGGACGAAGGTCATCGAGTGTCCAGGCACGCGGAGCGTAGACTGCGACCACGCCCTGCGGATGCTCGGTGGCGGCGAGTTCGGCGAGTTCGCCCTCGCTGCAGTGCGTGACCGGCACCGCGGCAGCGTCCAGTGATTCCTGCAGCGCGCGGCCGCGTGGTGTCGTCGCGAGTTGCGGTGACACGGCGGCGCCCTTGCACGTCACCCCTGCTTGCAGCATCTCTTCGACCAGACGCACCCCCTCGGCAAGCGCGAGGTCACGGCGCTCTCTCGCCTTGCGGCGGTGCAGGTCGCGGATCAGGGTCGGCAGCGACATCGGGACTCGGGAGGCAGGGTGGACGACGGCAAGACGCGTATTGCACTTACCATCGCGGGTTCAGATTCGGGTGGCGGCGCCGGGATCCAGGCTGACCTCAAGACCTTTGCGGCTTGGGGGGTCTTCGGCACCTCCACCATCGTCGCCATCACGGCGCAAAATACCCTCGGTGTCCGTGCCGTTCATCCCGTGCCGCTCGATGTGGTCAGTGCGCAACTCGATGCGCTCGCCGAGGATCTCCCCCCCCACGCCCTCAAGACCGGGATGCTGGCCACCAAGCCACTCGTGGAACTGGTCGCCGCCACCATCGCCGAGCGTGGCTGGCCGCACTACGTACTCGACCCCGTGATGGTGGCAACATCGGGGGATCGGCTGCTCGATGCGGATGCCGTGGAGGCCGTGCGCGACCGCCTCGTGCCGCTTGCCGCGTGCGTCACGCCGAACCTTGATGAAGCCGAACTGCTGGTGGGCTTCCCCGTCCGCGACCCTGACGCCATGCAGCGGGCGGGTGAGGCTCTCGTCGCGATGGGCGCCGGTGCCGCGTTGGTGAAGGGGGGGCATCTCACGGGGGACGAGCTCGTCGATCTCCTCGTCACCCCCGCCAGCACCACACGCTTCACCCGCCCTCGGCTCGACACCCGCGCCACGCACGGTACCGGCTGCACCCTCTCCGCCGCGATCACCGCCGGTCTCGCGCGGGGCCTCGCACTCGACGCCATCGTCCCACGCGCCCTCACCTACCTCCAGGACGCGATGCGCGCCGCCCCGGGACTCGGGGGGGGGCATGGGCCGGTGTGGCATGGGGTCGATGTCATAGGTCATAGGTCATAGGTCGTAGGTCGTGGTTGGTCGCGACCCGTCATCCCGAGCGTAGCGAGGGATCTCCAGTGCCTGCGAATGCGATACCCTTGCTCAGTCGTGTGGGCCCCGTGGAGATCCCTCGCTACGCTCGGGATGACGAGGTACTGGGACCTACGACCTACGACCTACCACAACTCCTTCCACCACCCCCGCCAGCTTCTTCCCCGCCTCCGCCGCGACTGCCATGACGTCGGCGTGGTCCAGCACGCCTGCAAAGGTGCCTGCGGCGGGGTTGGTCACCAGTGAAATCCCCAGGCACCGCATCCCGCGTGCACGCGCCGCGATCACCTCGGCGACCGTGCTCATCCCGACGGCATCTGCGCCAAGGCGTTCGAGCATCCGCACCTCGGCGGGCGTTTCGTAGGTTGGGCCGAGGAGCCCGGCGTAGACACCCTCTTCGAGCGTGATTCCTTGCGCCGCTGCGACGTCCTTGGCCCGCTGACGCAGCTCGGCATCGTACGCCACGGTCATGTCCGGAAAGCGGGTCTCACCCGGAAGCGACGGACCCTCGAGCGGATTGCGGCCCGTGAGGTTCAGGTGATCGCTGATCACCATCAGCGTCCCCGCCTGAAAGGTGCGGCGAATCCCACCTGCCGCATTGGTCACGATCAGGCTCTTGATCCCGAGTGTCGCGAAGACGCGGATCGGCAGCACTGCATCCGACGCGGAGTGACCTTCGTACATGTGGAAACGCCCACTCTGCATCAGCACGGTGGTGCCACCCAACGTGCCGCAGACGAGTTCACCCTTGTGGCCCTCGACCGTGGGCACATGGAAGCCCGGCAGGTCAGCGTAGGAGACCCGCACCGCATCGGTCACGCGGTCAGCGAGTCGACCGAGGCCGCTGCCGAGGACGATCGCGACCGTGGGGTTGCGGCCATCAAGTGCGGCCTGCACGGTGTCGGCAGCATGCGCAATCACATCTGGTGTGGTGACGAGGTGGGTCATGCCAACATCCCGGCGAGGGTTGCGGAGATGAAGGCGGCGAGGTTGCCGGCGATCATCGCCTTGAGGCCGAGCTTCGCGATCTCAGGGCGACGCTCGGGTGCGAGGCCGCCGATGCCACCGATCTGAATGCCGATGGACGAGAAGTTCGCGAACCCGAGCAGCGCATACGTGAGGATGATCGCGGAGCGCGGCTCCAGGACCTGACCACTGCCGAGGTCGCCGGCAAACTGTGCGTAGGCGACAAACTCGTTGAGCGAGGTCTTCAGCCCGATCAGGCCACCAACGTACGAGGTATCCTGCCACGGCACGCCCATCACCCAGGCGAGCGGCTTCAGCAGGAAGCCGAGGATCGCCTGTAGCGAGAGGTTTGCCATGCCGACCAGGTCACCGACCCACCCGAGCCCGGCATTGAGCATCGCGACCAGTGCGATGAACGCCATCAACATCGCGCCGACGTTGATCGCGAGTTGCACGCCCTGTGCTGCACCATTGGCCGCCGCCTCGACCACGCTCGATTCGGCCTTGGTGGCATCGGCCTGCAAGTCGAGCGATCCCGCCGTCACCGGCGTGCCGGTCTCGGGCACGAGAATCTTGCTGAGGTACAGCCCTGCCGGCGCATTCATCACGCTGGCGGCGAGCAGATGGCTGGCGATGCCCGGCAGGACACCGGCCAGCATCCCGACGTACGCCGCGAGCACGCCGCCCGCCACCGTGGCGAAGCCGCCGACCATCACGGTGCTGAGTTCCGAGCGCGTCATCGTGCCGATGAACGGCTTGATCAGGAGCGGCGCCTCGGTCTGCCCGAGGAAGATGTTGCCTGACGCCGACAGCGTCTCGGCGCCTGACGTCCGCAGCGTCTTCTGCATCCCCCATGCGAGCCCCTTCACCACCCATTGCATGATGCCCATGTAGTAGAGCACCGACATCAGCGCGGAGAAGAAGATGATCGTGGGGAGGACGTTGAAGGCGAAGTAGGCCCCGGTGTTGGCGACCATCCCGAGGGAACCATCGAGCGAGCCCACCGCGTCGGGCGTGCCGACGGGGACGTTGCTCTGCACGAGGTTGCCGAAGACGAAGCGCGCGCCCTGTTCCTGGAACCCGAGCAGCGCGGTGATTGCCCCCCCCAGTGACTGGAAGAAGGCCCGGCCGATTTCCGTCTTGAGGACGATCAGGCCGAAGACCAGTTGCAGCGTGAGTCCCGTCGCCACGAGTCGCCAGTTGATCCGCTTGCGGTCGGCGCTCATCAGCACCACCAACCCGATCATCACGGCGATACCGAGCACGCCGATCAGGCGCTGGCCGATCGGGATGTCGAGTCCGACGCTGAGTGCCGCGAAGCGTTCGGCGGCGGTCTGGTCTTGCAGCGTGGCGAGGAGGAAGGTCACGGGAGGCTCGCAAGATCGGCCCGGACGCTCGCCAGCAGGGCGCTCCGCTCGGGCCACGGAAGGAAGGCGTGCTCGAACGCGGCCAACGCCATCGTCTCGAGCTCGGTGGGCGTGAAGCCCAGTGCATTGTGGGCCAGCTCGTACTCGTCGGTCAGCACCACGCCACTCATCAACCAGCTATCCGTGCACAACGTCACGGCGCAGCCGGCATCCACGTACTGTCGCACCGGATGCACCGCCGCGGACGCCACGGCGTGTGTCTGCACGTTGCTGGTGATGTTGGTCTCGATCAGGATGCGTCGGTCGCGGACGTAGGCGAGCAGGTCGGGGTTCTCGAACAGCCGCGTGCCGTGGCCAAGGCGCGTGGCGTGGCAGGCATGGATCGCCTCGAAGATGCTCTCCCATCCGGCCGCCTCGCCCGCGTGGATCGTGATGCCGAGCCCACCGCGGGCGGCGATGTCGAAGGCCTCCCGGTGCCGTTGGGGCGGGCGTCCGGCCTCACCGCCCGCAAGATCAAACCCGACCACGCCGTGATCTCGCATGCGCACCGAGTGTTCGGCCAGCTGGACGGACACCGCGGGGTCGTAGTGCCTGAGGGAGCAGTTGATGATCCGCGCGATCACGCCCGTCTCGGCCATCCCCCGTTGCAAGCCACGCCATTCGGCCCGGATCACATCGTCGAGGGCCAGCCCCTCTCGCGTGCTGAGGGCCGGGCAGTAGCGGACCTCCAGGTACCGCAGTCCGTCGGCATGCGCATCGAGCACCATCTCGTACGCCACGCGTTCGATCGCCTCCGGCGTCTGCAGGAGCGCGATGGTGACGTCAAAGCGCGCCAGGTACTCCTCGAGGTTGCGCGCGTCGTCGACCAGCATCCACGCCGCGAGGGCGCTGGGCTCGGCCGCCGGGAGGGAGATGCCGGCGGTACCCGCGAGCTCGAGCATGGTCGTCGGACGGAGCGAGCCATCGAGGTGCACATGCAGTTCCGCCTTGGGCATCCGGTGCAGGCGTTCACGCATCGGACGCATCCGAGAGACGGCCGCGGGCGCTCACCCGATAAATCGCCCCGGAATACACCGGGGCGTCCGGATCGACTGGCAGGACGCGGGCATCGGTCACTGGCGCACCGTCGAGGATTGACGCGAGGAGGGTGGGTTCATGCTCGCCCAGGAGCTGGGCCAACGAGGTGCCGGGAACGGCGGCGAGGACACGTCCGTTCACGAAGACGGGAATGGTTGGGGAAGTCACCACGTAAATATCCGGTCACAAGGTGCCCAGATGCAACGCATTGGCGCTTGCGGGGTTTGGTCCGGGGACGTATTCGTTTGAGCGCATATGGCACTCAGTCCTGCTGACCTCCTCCAGACGGTTGCGGAGCCGACCCGGCTCCGCATCCTCAACTGCCTCGCCGCGGCACCACTCTTCGTGTCCGACCTCCAGGTCATTCTCGACCTGCCTCAGCCTACGGTCTCGCGGCATCTCGGCGTGCTCCGACAGCAGGGATTGGTCCGCGACACGCCGGTCGCGAAGTTCGTGCTCTACCGGTTGCAACGCGCCGATGGCAACGCCGGAAAGCTGCTGGCCGAGATCATCGAGACGATCGGCAAGGAGCCGGAGTACCGTCCTGAACGCGAGAGCGCGATGGCGCGCAGTCGCACCCACACCAGTCACCGCCTTGCCGCGGTCTAGCCGGCCCTTCGGAGCCCCGAGATGACGCACCGTATCCTTGTCGTGGACGACGAGCCCGACATTACCGCCCTCGTGGCCTACCATCTCGCCAAGGCGGGGCATCGGGTGTCGACGGCGTCGAGTGGCCCCGAGGCGCTCAAGGCGGCGCGCGAGGAGCGGCCCGACATCGTGGTCCTCGACCTCATGTTGCCCGGCGTTTCCGGGTATGAAGTGCTCGCCGAGCTGCGCAAGCGGGAGGAGACGCGCGACGTTGGCGTCATCCTGCTGACCGCCCGACGCGAGGAGCCGGATCGGATCAAGGGACTCACACTCGGCGCGGATGACTACCTCGTCAAGCCGTTTTCCCCGGCAGAGCTGGCGCTCCGGGTCCAGGCGCTCCTGCGTCGCCTCGCCGCGCCCGCCGTCGCAGCCGGTTCGACGCTGGTCGCCGGTCCGCTGACGATCGATCGGGCGGCGCACCGCGCGTTGCTTGATGGCCGGGAGTTGAACCTGACCGCCACCGAGTACAAGCTCCTAGTGACACTCGTGGAGCGACGGGGCCGCGTCCAGTCACGCCCGCAGCTCCTCGAGACCGTCTGGGATGCCCAGCCGGACATCCAGACGCGGACCGTGGACATGCACGTCCAACGGCTGCGTACCAAGCTCGGGGAGTTGGGACCGATGATCGAGACCGTGCGGGGCTTCGGCTACCGCTTCAAGTCCATGGACCGGGGCGCGCGCACGAAGTGAACTTCGCGAGCCGGCTGGTTCTGGGCACCTTCACCATCGTCGTCTTCACCCTCCTCGTCCTCGCGTGGGGGTCCGAGCGCGCGTTGCGGACCGGACTCGAACGCGAGGTGCGCACCACGCTCGAGCGCGAAGCCCGTCTGGTCGCCGAGGTGCTCCCTGCCGATCCCGCCCGGTGGGCGAGCGCCATCCAGCGCATGGGGGTGCAAAGCACCCACCGCATCGTCGTGCGTGACTCAAGCGGGGCGGAATACGCCTCGGGCGACTCGCTCGACGCAGAGAAGGTCGTCACCGTACAGGTCGAGGCGGGGCCCGGGCTGGTCGAAGTCAGCGCACCGCTGGAGGGCGTGGATGAGGCGGTGCGCCGGACCCGCGGTTCCATCTCCGGTGCGGCCCTGCTCGCGCTTCTGGTGGCGCTCGTGCTGGCGTTCATCGCCGGCCGCAGCATTGCCTCGCCGTTGGTCGCGTTGAGCGGTGCCGCGCGGGCGATTGCGGCCGGGGCACTGCCGCGCTTCCCGCGCTCCGGCATCCCCGAAGTGGATGCACTTGTGCAGGCGTTGCGTCAGATGAACCGGCAACTGGCCGAACGCTTCGAGGAGTTGCGACGCGAGAAGGCGGGCAGCACCGCGATCGTCGACGCGATGGTCGAGGGGATCGTCGCCGCCGACCCGAAGGGCCGCATCGTGATTGCCAATCCCGCCGCACGCCGCCTGCTGGGCTACACGCCGGACGCGCCCCTTCCCGACCTCCGCACCCTCTTCCGTGCGAAGGCCGCACGCGAGGCCGTCGACGAAGTCCTGGACGGTACCGCCATTCATGGCCGTGAGGTCGAGCTCGACAATCGGGTGCTGCAAGTCAACGCCCGCTCGCTGGAGGGGGGGGGAGCCGTGCTGGTCCTCCATGACCTCACCGAAGTGCGTCGCCTGGAGTCGGTGCGTCGCGATTTTGTCGCGAATGTGTCCCACGAACTCAAGACCCCACTCACCAGCATCTCCGGGTATGCCGAAACGCTGGCAGAGGGCGATGTCGACGAGGCCACCCAGGCGCGGTTTCTCGGCACGATCGTCGCGAACGCCAAGCGGATGCAGCGGCTCGTGGACGACCTGCTCGACCTCTCGCGCATCGAATCCGGGCGCTGGACGCCGCACCTGGAGCCGATCGAGCTGGGGCCGCTCGCGAGCGACTCGCTGCACCTCTTCACGGATCGGGCAGAGGCGCGCGGTATCACGCTGGCCGTCGACATCGCCGAGGACGTCGGGACCATCAATGCCGACCCGGATGCCGTCCGACAGGTGCTCACGAACCTCGTGGACAATGCGATGCGATACGTGCCTGACGGCGGGAACGTGGCCATCCGCGCGACGCGCGACGGCAATGGTGTCCGACTTGCCGTCGCGGATGACGGCACCGGCATTCCCTCCGAACACCTGCCCCGCATCTTCGAGCGCTTCTACCGGGTGGATGCCTCACGCTCCCGCGAGGAAGGCGGCACCGGACTCGGCCTCGCCATCGTGCGGCACATCGTGGAGGCGCATCGCGGACGGGTGCATGCGGAGAGCATACCGCGGCAGGGGACGACGATTGTGACGTGGTGGCCCCTGGGGTCGTAGGTCATAGGTCATAGGTCATAGGTCATAGGTCATAGGTCATAGGTCATAGGTCATAGGTCATAGGTCATAGGTCATAGGTCCTAGGAACAGCGAAGCCGGCTTCCCATCCAGAAGGCCGGCTTCAGTTCACCTACGACTTACGACTTACGACTTACGACTTACGACTTACGACCTACGACCCTACTAAATCCCCACCTCCACCCCCCACCGCACCATCCACATCTCCCGCGCCGCCGCCGCCGCGTTCGCTTCCACCGCATCATGCACCAGTTCGAGCGAACTCTTCACGCGGTGCCGATAGAAATACTTCGTGAGGCCGAGACTCCATTGTGCCTGGCGCGCGGCACCGACCTGATCGGCGATCTCGGCGTCGGGGGTCACCACCGCATAGCGGGCGACCGGTGCGAATCCCCCCCCCACTTGGTATGAGACCTGGAGCATCCGTCCTGACCCGACGTACACATAGCGATTTGCCTGTCCGGGCGAGGTCGTGATCGGATCGTCGGCGTCACGCGTGGCAACCTCACCGTAGATCGAGAGCCCGCGATACTTGAGGAGGGCGTCCGCTTCGAGCGTCGTGAAGCTGCGTGGCGCGTACAACCGCGGCCCGAGTTGGCCCCCGCTGCGCATCGTCCCGCTGTTGTGGTGCCCCGAGACCGCCACGGAGAGCCGCGGGGTCGGATGGATGGCGAGATCTCCCTCGAACTCGTCGCTGCCCGGCAGGAATGGGCCGAGCGGCTGCCACTCCACGCGAGCCGTGACCGCCACGCCTTCGTCGTTGGTGGTCGGGTTGCGTCCTTCACCACCACTGATCGCCGTCCGCACATGGAGCGGCGTGCCGCCCACGGTATCGGCCCACCAGACCTGCACCCCGATGTCGCGGTCGAACGTGAAGCGGTTGTTCACGATCGACCGTTCGGGGAGCTCGAGGTCGGCGGAGGAGACCACCCGCTGGCGATTGCCGGGCAGCTTGGTCTGACCCACCGTGGCCAGCAGATTGTCGGTGAAGCGGTAGGTGATCGCGGCGTCCCGGAGGATGTTCGCGAACTGGGTGTCGGTGAAGTCCTGATCCGCGCGCGTGAACGACAACTGCAGGTTGAAGGAGAGCTTCGGGTCGAACACCGTCCCGCCCAGCCGGAAACGGGTGCGACGCACCTGGAACGACGCCTCGTCGAGTCCGTCACCGTCATCCACGACCGACCGGGCGGTGAAGAGCTGCTGCATGCGGAAACGCATGATGATCGTCGTGGCGCCGTCATCGGAGCTGAAGGTCACCCCCCGGCCGTCCACCGCGAGGTCAGGGTGGTTCTGGGCCGCTAGCGGCGCGGCGAAGATGAGGGCGAGCATCGGCACGAGGGGCCGCATCAGGCACTCCAGTGGCAAGGGGTTTCGTGACATAACCGTGACGAAGATAGTCCCGCGTACGGCCCCGGGACGCTAGAATTCCCGCATGCGCATCTGGACCGTCGCTGGACTCGCAACCGCCGGACTGCTGGCCGCCTGTGGCGGCCCCTCCCCGACACCCGGCACCGCCCAGACGGCGGCGCCGGTGTCGCCCCCGGAACAGGCCGAAGGGATCATCACCGGCGCCGGCGCCACCTTCCCCTATCCGCTCTACTCCAACTGGTTCGCCACCTACGCGCAGCAGACCGGCGTGCGGATCAACTACCAGTCCATCGGCTCCGGTGGGGGCATCCGCCAGTTCTCGCGCGGTACGGTGGACTTCGGCGCCTCCGACGCCGCGATGAAGGACGATCAGATCGAGGCCGTGCAAGGCAACGTCCTCCACGTCCCGACCGTCATCGGCTCGGTCGTGCTGACGTACAACCTTCCCACCGCGGGTGAGCAGAAGTTGCGGTTGGACCCTGCGCTCGTCGCCGACATCTACCTCGGCCGCGTGACCTCCTGGCGCGATCCGCGGATTCAGGCGCTCAACCCCGGGGTCACCTTCCCGAATCTCGACATCGTGGTGACGTATCGCTCCGACGCCTCGGGGACGACCTTCGTCTTTACCGACTATCTCGCCAAGGTGTCGACCGACTGGACCCAGCAAGTTGGCCGCGGCACCGCGGTGCGCTGGCCGGCCGGCCTCGGCGGGAAGGGCAACGAGGGGGTCACCGCTCAGGTCAAGCTGCTGGAGGGCGGGATTGGCTATGTCGAGATGGGCTACGCCATCGCCAACGGCCTCGCCTTCGCCGACCTCCAGAATTCTTCCGGCAATTTCGTCACGCCCAGCCTCGAATCCGCCACGGCGGCGGCGGCTGGCATCG
>JAABRY010000042.1 GCA_011390645.1 Gemmatimonadota bacterium | reverse complement strand
TGCTCGCCGACCCCGGCGTGGAGAAGATCTTCCACGACGCCGACTACGACCTGCGGCTCTTCCACAAGCAGTTCGGCTACACCTCGCAGAACCTCTTCGACACCCGGGTCGCCGCTCAGCTCCTGGGTGAACCCGGGATTGGTCTGGGCGCCTTGCTCCAGAAGTATTATGGCCTCTCTCCGGACAAGCGGTTCCAACGCGCTGACTGGTCGGTGCGTCCGTTGAGTCAGGGGATGCTTGAGTACGCCGCAGGCGACACATCACACCTGCATCAGTTGCGCGAGCAACTACGCTCGGATCTGGAGGAGAAGGGCCGGCTTTCCTGGGCCGAGGAGGAATTCCTCCTCACCGAGCAGATTCGCTCAGCCGCTCCGCCCGAGGAGGGCGAGGGATTCTTCCGGCTCAAGGGCGCCAAGGCACTCGATCGGCGTGCCATGGCAGTCCTGCGAGAGCTCTACGAGTGGCGCGAGGCGACGGCGGCCTCGCTCGACCGGGCCTCGTTCCGGGTCATGGGGAACGATGTCCTCTTCGCGCTGGCGGAAAAGCCGGTGACGACGATCGCCGAGTTGGGACAGGTGCGCGGGGTTGGGCGCGACGTCGCCGAGCGGCGCGGCGCCCAGGTCGTGGCTGCGATCACCAAGGCGCTCGAACTCCCCGACGACCAGTTGCCGAAGGTGGTCCGCCCTCCGCGCCGCGCCCCCGACCTCGAGTACGAGGCCCGGGTGGACGCCCTCAAGAAGGCTCGCAACGCGCTGGCCGAGGAGTATGGGCTACAGCCCGGGGTCCTCTGCCCCAACGGTATCCTCGAGGGAATCGCCCGGGAGATGCCGCGGGACGCCGAGTCGCTGGCGAAGGTCCCAGGGATTCGCCAATGGCAGGTCAGGGAGTTCGGCGACCGCCTGATGGCGACGCTCCCCGAATCGGGACCAACGGAGTAGGATTAGAGGATGACCACGCCTGTCCGTCCCGCCCCGTCCTCCGAAGTCGCCCGCAAGGCGCTCCGTGCAGTGAAAGACCCCGAGCTGGGTCTCAACGTCATCGACATCGGCCTGATCTACGAGGTCGAAGTCTCGGAGGAGGGCGCGGCGCACGTGAAGATGACGCTCACCTCACCCGGCTGCCCCTCCGGCGCCGAGATCATGGAAGACGTCCGGCAAACACTCGCCGATCTCGAAGGAATCACTGCGGTCGAGGTCGAGTTGGTGTGGGAGCCCTACTGGACGCCGGAGAAGATGGATCCGAGGGTGCGGGCGTTTTTGGGGCATTGATGTCGTAAGTCGTAAGTCGTAGGTCGTAGGAATTGGAGAGCCGACTTCTCTGGAAAGAGGTCGGCTTTTTCTTACGACCTACGACCTACGACCTACGACCTACGACCCTCATACGACCTACGACCCTCCTAGCAGTTCCCCACCACCGCCCGCCGCGCCGCATCGCTCACCGCCGCGCGCACCAACCGCATCTCAGCCATTGATTTCTCTCCAGAGCGCGGCGCGAAGCTGCGATTGGTGAGCAGGATCACGAACAGGTCGGCTTCCGGATCAAACCAGATCATCGTGCCGGTCCATCCGGTGTGGCCGAAGGTGGACTGCGTGGAGCAGGCGCCGTAGAGCGGTGGCAGGCCGTCGGTCGGCGACGCGGGGGTGTCCCATCCGAGGGCGCGCGTCCCCGAGGTGGGCGAGCGAAGCAGGAAGCTCGCCGCGGTGATGGGGCGAACCCACGAGCTGTCACCCTGCCGCAGCGTGCGCAACCATTTCTGTGCGAAGTGGGCGAGGTCGGCCCCGGTCGAGAAGACGCCGGCATGCCCCGCCACCCCGCCGAGCGCCCGTGCGTTGGCATCGTTCACCGTGCCGACCCGTGCGGAGCCATCACGGAATCGCTCCGTCGGCACCACCAGCACATTGTCAGCGGCCGCCGGGCGGAACGCCGTCGCAAGCATCCCCAGTGGCTCGAAGACCGCACCGCGGCTGGCCAGATCGAAGGGAACCCCGCTGACCCGTTCGATCACCAGGGCGGCCACCATGGCGTTGAGATCACTGTAGCGCACGGTGGTGCCCGGCGTCCGCTGCAGTCCGACCCCCAGGAGTCGTTGTGCCGCGATCTGCGGTGTGACGTTCGGCACCGTGAGCGCCGACCATGCGGGGAGTCCGCTGGTGTGATCGAGCAGCATGCGGACCGTGACCCGATCCTTCCCCCCCCCGAAGAATTCCGGCAGGTAGCTCATCACCGGCGCATCGAGGTTCAGTTCACCCCGGTCCACGAGGACGGCGATCGCACTCGTGGTGGCGACCACCTTGGAGAGCGAGGCAATGTCCCACAGCGAGGTTTCCGGGTCGGGCACCGCATCGCGCGCGCTCCACGTGAGGTGACCATATCCTGCCGCGTGGAGGATGGTGTCAGCGCGCCCGACCACCACGACCGCCCCGGGGAAGGTGCCGCGCCGCACGCCATCGCGCACCGCTGCATCGAGCGCGGCGAAACGTTGGGCCAGCAGATGACACGGCGTCGCGAGGGTGACGACCAGGGCAGCGAGCAGAAGTGGGATGCGCATCCTACTGGAGACGAACGAGGGAGCGCGAAGGTGTCACGGCGTGCCGAGCGGTCCCGGGGGAACGGAGTACAGGAGCTGCAGCGTCGCCTGATCACGACGTGAGGGCGTGGTGATCGGCGAGGACGGGAACATCAGGTCCGTGCGACGTGCCGAGTGGGGCAACCCCATCGCGTGTCCGAACTCGTGGGCCGCAACGCGCGTCATCACTGCAGCAGGTACCAGCTCGCGTTCCGGATTGGTGAAGCGCGCCAGGGTGATCGTCGCGCCGTAGGCATCGCCCGAGTTGTTCCACGACAGTTCGGTCACCCCGAAGTCCCCTTCGGCGTCGAGCATCTCGGCCCACCGCACCGTGACATCCACCGCCGCGGCGGTGTCCGTCTCCTCGCGGAACGACCATCCTGAGGCATTGGGGCGCCAGGCATCCATGCCGGCTCGGGCCGATGACACGACGCTGGCCGCGAGCGAGTCGCCGACGAAACGCACCGTGAGGGTGCGATTCTGGCGATCGGGCCAGCGGACGAGGATCGAATCGGTCTGGGCGAGGAGGGAATCGAGGTAGATCCGGTCGCCCTCACGCTCGATCCTTCGTCGCACCGCCAGTCGGGCCATCAGGTCGAGAGCTGGGGTGCCGCTGCCGATCGTGGTGTCGTAGGCTGCGGGCAGCGGCCCCAGCGGGCGGCGACGGGCCGCGGCCGCCGCCTCGGCTGGTAGTGGGGCGGCGGCCGCCACATCCGTGGCTTCAGTGACCGTCTCGTCGTTCGAACGGCCCGTCCGGGACAGAAGAATCAGTCCCCCGAAGGCGACCAGCAGGCCGAGCAGAACGCGTTGGGTCATGAGGGGAATATCGGCGAAATGCCGCCCGCCGGAAGGGGCAGCGCTGGCGTGAGGGCGGGGCGCGTCCTACTATTGCGCCGTGTTCAAGACTTTCGGCAACGCCCTCGTCCGGTGGCGGTGGGCCGTCATCGCGATCTGGGCCGTCGTCGGAACGGTCGCCGCCTTCCAGGCCGGCGGGACCGTCGGGCGCCTCGAATTGCGTGGCGGCGCGGCCCAGATCACCGAAGCCCGCATCGCGGACTCGCTGCTCGCGACCCGCTTCGCCCGGCCGATCGGCGAATTCTTCGCCGTGACGTTGCAGGGCCCCGGCTCGATGACCACGGGAATGGGCGGCCAACTCCTCGACTCGCTGATTGCCGTGGCGCGCCGCACCGACGGCGTCAGCGGCACCGTCTCGATTCGCTCCACCAACGATTCGACCTTCGTCGCCCGCGATGGTCGAACCACCTTCTTCCTCGTGGCGCTCTCCCTCCCGGGGAATCGCGCCAACGAGGTGGTCGTCCCGATCCGCGAAGCGTTTGAATCGGCGCTGCGTCGCTTCCCCGACCGCGATGCCTACACCGTGCGGGTCACCGGGCGCGCCCCGCTCGACCTCGACGTCCGCGCGGTGAGCGCGGAGGATGCCAAGCGGAACGAGATCAAGCTGATCCCGATCACGCTGGCGATCCTCGTCCTCGCCTTCGGTGCGCTCGTGGCGGCATTCCTGCCGCTGATCGTGGGGGTGATGGCGATCTCGATTGCGCTCACCGCCGTGGGGGTCATCGCCAACTGGATGCCGATGTCGGTCTTCGTGCTCAACATGATCTCGATGATCGGGCTCGGAGTGGGCATCGACTATTCGCTGTTGGTCGTCACCCGCTTCCGCGAGGAACTCAACGCGGGGCTCCGACCCCACGAGGCCGCGGTCCGCACCTTCCTCACCGCCGGACATGCCGTGATGACCTCGGGCGCCACGGTCGTGGTCGGCTTCTCGGCGCTGCTCCTGACCCCGCTCACGGAGACGCGCAGCGTCGGTATCGCGGGGCTCGTGGTGGTCTTCGTCGCGGTGCTGCTCTCAACGACGCTCCTCCCCGCCCTGCTCGCCGTGCTGGGCCGGCAGATCGACCGGCCAACCTGGCTCGCGTCACGCCTCGCCTGGTACCACCGACCGCAGATCTGGGAGAAGTGGGCGCGCTCGCTCTCCCGCCACCCGTACCGCGCGGCGGCGTTGGGCACGCTGGCGATCGCGATCCTGACGCTGCCGGTGATCAACCTCCGCATCGGACTGCCGAGCCGCAATTGGTGGCCAGAGCAGACGGAGGCGGGTGCTGGCGTGGCGACGCTCGATCGGATGGGGATGTCGGGCTACATCCAGCCCGTGCGGGTGATCATCGAGTTCCCCGAAGGGTCCGATGCCACCGGCGCCACGGCACTGCGCGGACTGCGCCGGCTGTCGGACACGCTGCGGGCCGATCCGCGCGTGCGCGACGTGCGGTCGCTGGTGGATATCTCCCCCGGCGCCGGGATCCTCGAGTACTCGATCCTCTACAGTGAACCCGATACCGTACGCGCGCGGTATCCTGATTTCCTGGATGCCTATCTCTCGACGGACAGTCGGATGACGCTCGTCGACGTGATCGTCTCCGACACGACCTCGCTGACGACCACGATGGAACTGGTGGCAGAGCTCCGCACGCTTGTGGGAAGCGGCGAGATTCGTCAACTGCGCGACGCGCGTGTCCTGGTGGGCGGGTACGTCGCAGGCGCGCTCGATTTCCAGGACCTCCTCCTCAAACGCTTCCCGCTGATCGTCTTCCTGATCCTCTCGGTCACGGCGGTCATGCTCGCGATCGTCTTCCGGTCGGTGCTCGTACCGCTCAAGGCCGTGGTGATGAACTCGCTCAGCGTCGCGGCAACCTTCGGCCTGATCGTGCTCGTCTTCCAGCAGGGAATCGGCGGGCGCTTCTTCGGCATCGATGGCCCCACCGACGCGATCTACGTGCTGGTACCGGTCCTCGTCTTCGCGGTCGTCTTCGGCCTCTCAATGGACTACGAGGTCTTCCTCCTCTCGCGCATCAAGGAGGCATTCGACCGCACCGGCAACAACACCCTCGCCACCCGCGAGGGCCTCTCCGCCACGGCCTCCGTGATCACCTCGGCGGCCCTGATCATGATCGCGGTCTTCGGCGCGTTCGCCTTCGCCCGCATCCTGATGATGCAGTTCATCGGCTTCGGCCTCGCGGTGGCGGTGCTGCTCGACGCCACGATCATTCGCATGGTGCTCGTGCCGAGCCTGATGCAGATCGCGGGGAGCTGGAATTGGTGGCCGGGGTGGAAGAAGGGGTCGTAGGTCCTGAGGGTCGTAGGTCGTAGGTCGTAGGTCGTGATAGTCTGGATCGTTGCCGCGTGGTGAGCACCATCCCACGGAAGCCTACGACCTACGACCTATGACCTACGACCCCTTCGCATCCTTCCAATTATCCCCCACCCCCACCGTCGCCACCAGCGGCACGCTGAGTTCTGCCGCCGCCTCCATGTGTTCCACCACCAGTGCGGCGGTGCGCTCGGCTTCAGCCGCCGGCGCTTCGACCACCAGTTCGTCGTGCACCTGCAGGAGCAGACGCGAGGTGAGCCCGGCTGCGGGCAACGCCGCGTGAATGGCGATCATCGCGCGCTTGATGAGGTCGGCGGCCGAGCCCTGCAGCGGCGTGTTCTGCGCGGTGCGTTCGGCGAAGGCGCGCAGGTTGAAGTTGCGGTCCTTGATCTCGGGGATGTAGCGGCGACGTCCGAAGAGCGTCTCGACATACCCCTGTTCGCGCGCGAGATCGACCTGCTTGTCGAGAAACGCACGCACGCCGCTGAAGCGCGTGAAGTAGTCGGTGATGAACTGCTTGGCTTCGTCCTGCTTGATGCCGAGCTGCTTGGCGAGCGCGAACGGTCCCTGGCCGTAGATGGTGCCGAAGTTGATCGTCTTCGCGCGGGCGCGCATCTCCGGGGTCACATCGTCGAGCGGCGTGTCGAAGATGATCGCAGCCGTCTGCCGGTGGATGTCGCCGCCTGAGCGGAATGCCTCCACAAACGCCGCATCGCCCGAGAGGTGGGCCATCAGGCGCAACTCGATCTGCGAGTAATCGGCGACCACGAACTTGTTGCCAGGTGCCGGCACGAAGCCGCGGCGAATCGCCTCGCCACGCGGGGTGCGGACGGGAATATTCTGCAGGTTCGGATCACTGCTCGAGAGCCGCCCCGTCTGGGCACCGACCTGATTGAACGAGGTGTGGATCCGTCCCGTCGTGCGATTCACTCGCGCCGGGAGCACATCCACGTACGTGCTCTTCAGCTTCTGCAACTCGCGGAAGCCGAGGATCAATGTGGGCAGTTCGTGGCCCTCGGCCGCCAGCGTATCGAGGACCTCGGCGTCGGTGGACGGTCCGGTCTTGGTGCGCTTGATGACCGGCAACTCCAACTTGGTGAAGAGCACTTCGGCGAGTTGCTTGGGCGAGTTGATGTTGAGCCCGGGTTCGTTCGCAACGCGCTTGATGTCGGCGTCGAGCACCTCGAGGTCGTGCGTGAGTTCCTGGGCCAGCTTCGCGAAATGCGCTGCGTCAATCTGGATCCCGGCCCACTCCATGTCAGCGAGCACGGCGACGAGCGGCAACTCCAGCGTCTCGAGAAGATGCGTCAACCCGACGGCCTCAAGCTGCGGCGTGAAGAGTTCGCGCAGCGCGAGCACCGTGGCGGAGTCCGCCCCGCAATACGCCGCCGCACGCTCCACCGGCACCTCGGCGAACGGGATCTGGGTCTTCCCCTTGCCGACCAAGTCAGTGAACTGCGTCATGCGCACGCCGAGAAACTCAAGCGCGAGCGCGTCAATGCCATGCGATCGGCGCGACGGGTCGAGGACGAACGACGCCAGCATCGAGTCGTACGCGGTCCCCGCCACCTCCACACCGGCACGACGCATCACCTGATTGTCGTACTTGATGTTGTGGCCGGCCTTGGGTGCGCCGACATCCTCGAACCACGCCTTGAGCTCTGCACATGCCGGGGATGTGATGGGTGGGAGATTTCGCACCGCCGATTCGGCGACGGTCTTCCCCCCATCGAAGAGGTCCTCCGCGGGCAAGCGATGCCCGAACGGGAGATACCAGACCTCGGTCGGCGAGATCGATACCGAGAGCCCGATCAACTCGGCGTCGTGCGGCTCGAGCGACGAGGTCTCGGTGTCATACGCCACCAACGGTGCGGCACGGAGTTTCTCGATCAGCGCGGGGAGCCTGGCCGGGTCATCGAGGATGGTGACATCGAGAGTGGGCTCGGCTCCGGCAGCAGCCGCTTGTCCGGCGGCTGACGCCGCCGGCTGGGATTCATCATCGCGCCGTTCGCCGCTCGCTGCGGCGATCTTGTCGAGCCGCGCATTCAGCGAGCCGAACTCCAGCTCCTGGAAGACCTGCGCCAGCGCAGTGATGTCGGGGTTATGTGCCTCAAGCGCTTCGAGGTCGAGCTCGACGGGTACATCCGTCTGGATCGTCACGAGCCGCTTGGAGAGTCGCGCCAGTTCGGCGTGTTCCTGCAGCGCCTCGCGCGGCCGCTTCTGCTTGATCTCCGCGGCACGGGCAATCAGTGCTTCGAGATCCCCGTATTCGGTGAGCAACTGCACCGCGCCCTTCTCACCGATTCCCTTCACGCCGGGGACGTTGTCGGAGGTGTCGCCGACGAGCGCGAGATAGTCGGTCACCTGATGCGGCGGAATACCCAGGCGCTCGGAGGCATTCTCCTCCGTGACCCAGGTCTCGTCCACGCCGGCCGGGCCGCCGCGGCCGGGGTTGAGCAGCGCGATGCCCGGCCCGATCATCTGGTAGAAATCCTTGTCACCCGAGACGATCACCGCCTCGAGCCCCGCCGCGGCCGCGCGCTTGGCCAGCGTGCCGATGACGTCATCCGCCTCGTAGCCATCTACCGCCACCAGCGGAATCCGGAACGCGGCGAGCAACTGCGCCACGCGCTCCACTGCGGTGTCGAAGTCGGCCTGCAGTTCGTCGTCGAGCTTCTCGCGCGTGGACTTGTACTCGGCGTAGGCCTCGGTGCGGAACGAGTCGCCGGCATCGTTCACCCAGACGACGTACTCCGGCCGGTACTTCTCGCGCAGGCGCATGAGGAAGTTCGTCACACCCCACGCGGCGGAGGTGTTCTCGCCCTTCCCCGTGCGCAGGGGACGGGAAATCAACGCGAAGAACGCGCGATAGATCAGCGCGTAGCCGTCAATGAGGAAAAGCTTGGGAGTGGGCATGTGGGGAAGTTACCGCGAACGGCGAGGAGAAACAGGGTGAAACGTAAAAGGTGAAACGGGCCGTAGGGGCACCCGTTTCACCTTTCACGTTTCACCCGCTTCTCACCCTAATTCGCCGGCCTCACCACTCGGTTCCGCACCCGCTCGAAGTCGGCACGCGACTGCAGCGTCATCCGGAAGCGACCAAAGCCGGTCGGATCCTGGAAGAGCACGACCAGCCGCAGCTCGTTGTAGGACCACTGCAGGAAGCGTCCCTGGTTCTGCGGCGTGGCGTCGAAGCTCTCGTCGGGCATGCCGAGGGTGATGAAGACCTCGCCGCGATCGGTGCGCCAGCCGGCGATGCCCTCGTCGCTGAAGCGCTGGTTCGCGATCGCGACCCGCGCGAAGTAGGCATCCAGCGCCTCGTTCTCCGGGGTCGAGCGGTTCGGATCGGTGGTGCGGAAGAACTCGCGCCACAATTCGATCCGATCCGCCGGATCGGCATCGCGCATCTGGGAGAGGCGATTGTCCTCACCGAAATAGCGGAGCAACGACAACAGATCGGGGAAGTTGGTCACGACCCAGTTGCCCGAGAACGAGACCAGAGCGGAAGTCCGTTGTGCGGTCGCGCCCGTGCCGACGATCACCTCGAGCTGGCCCAGTGGGGCACGCTCCGGCACGAGGCGCACCAGTTGGCTCTCCACCGGCGTGGTGCCGGTGAACTCGATGTCGGTGCGGTAGATGACGCTGTCGGCTTCGTCGCGCACCTCGACCGGGACGCTGGTCGGCCCGGCGAAGCGATATCCCTCCACGTAGACCAGGAGGGTGTCGCCGCCGTAGGCGAGGGAACCGCGCGTGTTCAGCACCACGCGCAGCGAGTCCTCCGGTTGGCCGCGACCTGCCACCTCGTACACCAGGGTCGGCGCGCTCACCGTGCCGGGGGTGAAGCGGGGGACCGTCACCTGACGCGTGGCGGCACCGCGCTTCGCGCCGCCCACGTCACTCACCCGCACGGTCACGGTGTGCGGCCCTGGCTGGAGCGCCACCTCCTGCTGAAGGAGCAGGGTCTCGTCGGTGCGGAGCGCCTCCTGCAACGTGCCCACGCGAATCACCCCGTCCCGCGCCACCGTGATCGGCGCCCCCCCCTCAGGCAGCAATTCGTACTCGACCCGGTAGCGCGCAGTGTAGACGTCACCGGTCCGTTCAAACGCAAAGGCCCGATTCGAGAGGGAGACGCCGATGATCCCGCGGACCGAGTTGGCGGGGCCGGGCACCATGGCCACTGTCCCGATGAAGGCGACGTCTCCCGTGGAGACCATCCGCCCCAGGCGCTCGTAGAGCGGACCGGGGTTGAAGAGCTGCATCAGCGACTGTTCTGGCGACGTACCACCGGTGTCTCCCACCCGTTGCCAGGTGGTGCAGGCCGTGGTCAGCAGCAGGGCGGCGGCGAGGGCCGGCATGGACCGGCGGAGATGTGGGCGCGTCATACAGGAGTATACGCCGAAAACCCCGAATCGGTCTCGCCTTGCTCCGAGGCAGGGGCGGGCGGTAGCTTTGCGGTATCCCATGACACATGATCCTTTCGTCGGTCGAACAATTGCCGGGTACACCCTGCAGAAGGCTGTTGGGGAAGGTGGAACCGCAGAGGTCTACCACGCCCAGCATCCCGAACGAGGTGAGGTCGCGCTGAAGTTGCTGCGCGATCGCCTCGCTGCGGACCCCATTGCCGTCAAGCGCTTCCTGCGCGAGGCCGAGTTCGGGGCCCGCGTGGTCCACCCCAATGTGGTACGGACCTTTGACTTCGGTGAGTCCGAGGGCGTCTACTACCTCGCACTCGAGTGGGCCCCCGGCGAACCGCTGGAGTCGTTCCTCAACAAGGCGGGGACGTTGGCCGCGCCCGTAGCCGCACGCATCGTCGAGCAGCTCGGCGGCGCGCTCGAGCAGGCGCACAAGGCGGGGATCATCCACCGCGATCTCAAGCCCGCGAACATCATGTACGATCCCGAAGCCCAACAGGCCCGCCTGCTCGACTTCGGAATTGCGCGCGACGCAGAGATCGGCGCCGAAGAGCGGCTCACGCGCGCAGGCTTTTTTGTGGGGACACTGCAGTATGTGGCGCCCGAGGCACTGTCGGGTGAGCTCGTGGGTGAACAGGCCGACGTCTATTCGCTGGCCGTCATCGCGTACCAGATGCTCACCGGGGTGACCCCGTTTCCGGGCAAGAATCCGCGCGAGCTGTTCCAGCAACTGCTGACCGAGTCACCGATTACGCTCAACCAGGCCAACAAGGCGCTGAAGTTCTCGTCGCGACTCGAAGAAGTGACGATGAAGGGCCTCGCCCGCGATCCCGGTCAGCGTTGGAAGACGGTGACCGACTTCACGCGCGCCTTCGTTGAGGCTGCGACGGCCGAGCCGGAGAAGAAGGGCTTCTTCTCCTCGCTCTTCAAGCGCTGACGCAAGTGGCCAACGGCCACGACGCGCTGATCGCCCTCCTCGGCGAGCGCTCGGTTCGCTTCGGCGACTTCACCCTCGCCTCGGGTGCGCGCTCCTCCTTCTACATCGACTGCCGCCTGACCACCATGTCCGCCAAGGGTCAGGTGCTCATCGGGCAACTCGGGCTCGCGGCCATTCGCACGGCCGGCTGGCGGCCCCGATCGGTCGGCGGCCTCACGATGGGCGCCGATCCCGTCTCCTATGCCATCGCCGCCGCCAGCGCCGAGACGCCGGAAATCATTGACGCGTTCAGCGTGCGGAAGTCCGCCAAGGAACACGGCACTGGTCGCCGCATCGAGGGCAACTTCGCGTCGGGTGATGAAGTCGTGGTGATCGAAGACGTCATCACCTCCGGTGGCTCGGCACTGCAAGCGATCGATGTGATCCGCGCCGAAGGCGGCATCGTCCTCGGCGTGCTCGCGGTCGTCGATCGCGAAGCCGGTGGCCGCGAACGCATCGAAGCCGCGGGTGTCGCGGTGCAGAGCCTGGTGACGGCAGGGGAGTTGGGACTGAACGGCGAACGGCGATCAGCGATCGGCGAGCAGCCCGATTGAGGCGAAAGGTGAAAGGTGAAAGGTGAAAGGTGAAACGGGTTACTCTGCATACCCTTTCACGTTTCACCTTTCACCTTTGTTCGCCGCTCGCCGTTCGCTGTCATCTGCCCGGCGCCAACGGCTTGAATTTCCGCCACGTCCCCACATGCGGCCGCACCAGTCGGTCGAGGAATCGCTCCCGCACCGTCGGGTACGGGAAGCGCGCGCGGAACTCGCTCGGCGTGATGCCCAGCACGGTGCGCAAGTGTCGTCCGAAGCTCTGGGGTGAGGCGTAGTCGAGTCGGTACGCGACGTCGCCGATCGTCAGATCGCCCTCGTCGAACAGCCGAGCCGCGTGACAGAGCCGCACGGCGACGAGATGGTCCTTGGGACTCGGCAGCCCCGCGCGCAGGAAGCGCGACACCAAGGTTGAGGGGGTGATGGCGAGGGTGTTCGCCAGTTGCCTCACCGTCGTGGTATCCGGCGCCACCCGCACCAACTCCTCCCAGAAGCGCCGCGTGCCATTCGGCATCGGCCCGATCGTCTCCAGCACCGGTGCCAGCAACAGCCCGCCGCGATCGGGGGGGGGAGAGCCAAGCACCTCGCGCAGCTTCCGCCACCCGGCCGGCTCGGTGGCGTCGACCACGCGGCGGACACCGGTGGCTCCAAGCCGCAGTAGCGCCTCGCTGTCGGCTGCAGTGTGCGAGGTCATCAGCGCGACGGTTGGTATGGCAGGGAAGGCCCGCGTGAATTGCTCAAGGAGCGCTGGGGCATCGCCGGCGCAGCGACGCACGGAAACCAGGACGGCGTCTACCCCGCGCTCACGCACCACCCGCAGTGCATCGCGGACCGAGTCGCGGTGGACGAGGGCGAAGGAGCCGGTACTGGCAGCATCTGCCCGACCTCGCTCGAGAGGGTCGAGGACGGCGGCAATCGTGGGGGTGGCCAGGGCAGGTGGCATGAAGAGCGCTCCAGGGAGAGGGGACGCTCCCACGTTCGCTTCAGAGGGTCAACGTCGGCTCAATCTGAAACAGAAGCAGAGCCATGACACCGGGGCACCGAATCACGCGTAAGGGGCGGGCCGACTAGATTCGTCGGTGCGGGTAGGACGTGATGATCGCGGTTCGGGGCAACCTGAATCGAGGAAAGTCCGAGCTCCACAGGGCAGATCGCCAGGTAACGCCTGGGCGCCGCGAGGCGACGGACAGGGCAACAGAGAGCAGACCGCCGATGGCCCTTCGGGGTACAGGCAAGGGTGAAACGGTGGGGTAAGAGCCCACCGCACTCCCGGTAACGGGCAGTGGCACGGTAACCCCCGGTCGGAGCAAGGCCAAATAGGCGGCGAGGTGCGGCCCGCACCGTCAGAGCCGCGGGTAGGCTGCATGAGGTGGTCGGCGACGGCCATCCCAGACAGATGATCATCTCCCGAGCCGCAAGGCGAGGGAAACAGGACTCGGCTTACGGTCCGACCCGTGCCCCGCCCACCCTCTCGAGGAGTGTGCGGGGCCATGACTGGGGCAACGTCCCCGACACCATGCGCCCCTGACAGGGGCGCCGAGCCAAGGAGCACGCAGGTGATTGTTTCCGGATTGATGACGCTGGCCCTGCTTACCGGTGGTACGACTGGCCCAGATCTGGGCGCTCCGGTGAAGTACAAGCTGAACTTGAATCTGACCCAGAACATCGACACCGGCGACCAGCAGATGGCGTCCGGCATCACGGCGGTGGCGTTTCTCGCCCTGACGATGAGCGATACCACTGGGGGGCAGATCGCCAGCATCGTGATTGACTCCGTCCGATTCGACGCCGATGGCATGCTCGGCGCGAGCTTCACCGAGCCGATGATCTCAGCGGCCGCCGGTCAATCACTGCGCGCGTACATCGTCGAGGGCAAGGTCTCCGGTCCTGCGCAGTGGTCCGACGACGAGAATCCCGTGCTCGCCACTGTCGGTGGAGCCGCCGTCAGTGCGCTCTTCATCGGCCTCGCGCCCACGCGCCAGGTCGGCGACACCTGGGCCGACACGAACAACGTGGCCGCCGAAACCGCCCCCAACGGCATCGGCAACAACCAGGTCATCTCGTGGAAGGTCACGGAAGCCAAGGATGGTGCATTGGTCGTGGATGGCACCAGCACCGGCTCGGTCAGCGGCTCGAATCAGGGCGGGGACTTCTCCGGAACGATCGAAGGAACGATTGCGGTGACCACCCCGGCGGGCGGACCGTCCCGCAGCGCCAAGCTGACCAATAGCCAGAAGATCGAAATGCTTTCACCCGGCGCCCCGAACATCATAATGATTGGCGTGGAGAATGCCGTGAGCCTCGAGATGCTCCCGTAGCGTCACCCCTTCGGAGTGTGCTGGTGAACCCTGCCTTGGCACGTCAGACGTTCCTCCTCGCCGCGTGTGCCGCTCTGTCGGCTTGCGCGGCGAGCGCGCCTCCCTCACCCGGCACGGCCCCGGCCCCCGTGGTCGAGGGTGATCGCCGAGTCCCGGCGGTCGCCCTGGCGTCGTCATGGCAGACGATCGCCATGCTGGAGCGTCGCGACTCGATCACCCTGACGCTCGCCACCGGTGCACGCCAGACCCAGATTCAAGGGCAGCGCGCCCGGTTCAGCATCGAATTGGCCGGGGAGCGCCTCCGCATCCGGCTCGACTCGCTGACGATCACGCCATCGGGCGGTCCCGGTGCTCGCGAGGCGATTGGCACCGAGTGGACGGCCCTGCTGCGTTCCGGCGCCGTCGGGTTGCTCGCGCCGTCTCGACGGTCGCCCGTAGTGGATGACCTGACCCCCATGCTCCACTCCCTCTTCCCGACCCTTCCCCAAGGGGGAGTTCGCCCGGGGACCGCCTGGGTGGATACCTCCTCGGGGCGCCGCCAGGTGCAGGCCTTCGAGGCGCAGGATCGGCGGACCAGCGATTGGAAGGCGTCGCCCCGCACCAATCGCAACGGGACGACGGTCCAGCCGATCACAGCGACCGAGCAGTTCGAGCAGATGGGTGAAGCGAACCCGGGCGGTCAACGGATGATGATGACCGCGCAGGGTGCGCGTAGTAGCACATACTACATCACAATCGACGGTCATATGCAGGAGGTCGTGCACCGGGATTCTGTCGCGATGCTGATCACCATCCCGGCCCGACAGCAGACGATCCCCACGATGCAGCGCATCCGCACCATCGTCCGGTTCCTCCCCGGTCGGTGAGCGGGAAACGTCGCTGGTTCAAGCGGCGCGGATGCCTCGTCCCCCTGGTGGGGGCGGGGCTTTTCCTCGTCTGGTTGCTGGGGGTCTGGCCCCCGCCGCTCTGGTACCGGTGGAACTTCCCCCAGGAGACCGCCTTCATGGCGATGCGTCGGGATCAGGATCCGGAGCGGGCGGAGCAGCGGCGCTACACCCCGGTGCCGATGGCGCAGATCTCGTCGAACCTGCCTCGCGCGGTGCTCGTCGCGGAGGATCATCGCTTCTACGAGCACGCAGGCTTCGACTGGATCGAGATGCGGAAGGCCGTGGGATACCGGCGGGATTCGTTCGATCTCTGGTCCTCACGAGACCGTGGTGACCTCTGGGCCGGCATCCGGAAGACCGACATGGGCGAGGTCCGCGGCGCCAGCACGATCACCCAGCAGCTCGCGAAGAACCTCTACCTCTCACCGTCGCGGAATCCGCTGCGCAAGCTGAAAGAGGCGGTCACCGCGAAGCGGCTCGAGTGGGCGCTGCCCAAGGAGCGCATCCTGGAGCTCTACCTCAACACGGCAGAGATGGGTGACGAGATCTGGGGAGTCGAGGCGGCCAGTCAGGCGTACTTCAAACGCCCGGCCGCTCGGCTGACGCGCTACCAGGCGGCCTCACTCGCTGCGACACTGCCGCACCCCAGAACGAGCAATCCCGCGTACCGGCCAGGACGCATGGCGTGGAAGCGGGACTGGATACTCAACCGGATGCGGTGACGGCGAGCAGAGAAAACAGGTGAAACGTAAAAGGTGAAACGGGTGCCACTGCGACCCCTTTCACCTTTCACGTTTCACCGCTCACCCCCTACCTGCCGCACTGCGCCGACATGTCCCGCTCCGCCATCGGCAGCACCTTGATCCGCTCGGGGCGATTGCCCACGGTGGACATGATCTCGTGCACGAACCGACCGACGCGCGCGCCCTGCTCGTAGTTGATGTACTGCACTTCATCGGTGAGCTGGTGATAGTCGCGTGAATAGCCGAGCGAGAAGTAGGTGACCGGAATCTCCTTGCTGAAGAAGGAGACCTGATCGCTGCGGCAGAACCGGTTGAGCTTGTTGGTGCGATCCCAGGAGTAGTCGATCACCATCGGCTCGCTGCGCACGGCATTCAGCGAATCAATGATGTCGCCGAACTCCGAGGAGAGGCGACGGCTACCGAGCATCTGCACCGCGTTCGGACCGCCGAACTGCACATCAGTGACCCGCCCCTTGCCGAGCATGTCCATGTTGTGCGCAGAGACGACCGCATCGATCGGCACGGTCGGGTGGTCGACCCACCAACGGCTCCCGAGCAACCCCTTCTCTTCACCGGTCACTGACAGAATCAGCACCGAGCGCTTCGGTGCCGGCCCCGCGGCGAACTTCTCGGCGACTTCCATGAGGACCGCGGTGCCCGAGCCGTCGTCATCGGCGCCGTTGTTGATCGTATCGACACGGGCGGGACGAATACTGCGCGCCCGGGCGATCAGCTTGTTGATCTCGGCCCACTGCTCGGCGCTGGGTGGCCCTGGACGATCGTTGGCGCCCTGCGGACGCATCACCGTGTTGAAGGCGCGGAGCGAGTCGTGCTCGATGCCGCGAGCGGCCGGGACCATGCCGACGTGATCGTTGTGCGCGGAGAGGGCGACGTACTGATCCTTGAGGACCGGATCAGTGCCCGGGATGATCCCGATGACGTTCCGCCCGGGATACTTCGACATCGTCCACTCGTGCTTCCAGTTGCCGCTGATCCGCGACCCTGTCATCCCGACGGTCAACTCGTCATGGTGCTTGTTGCCGAAAAGCTTCCGCGCAGTGGCGATCGAAATGGTGGCGCCGGGAATCCCGGCGGCCGGGCCGGCGGTGGTTGGACGCATGCTGATGCGACGATTGAAGGCGTTGGACACAAGCGCCGGGTTCACCAGTTCGAGTCCCGCGACGAGGACCGCCGCGGCACCGGCTTGCTCAGCGCGGCGATCGCGGACGATCCCCATGGCACGCTGCCCGCCGCCTGCGGGAGTAGTAGCAGGAGCGAACACCACGACCTTGCCCCGGACCGCATCGGCAGGAAGTACTGTGGTAGTATCACCCCAGACTCCGCCATAGACCGTAGGCAGATTGCGGCCTGCGAAGGTTCCGGCGATCCCGCTCGGCGCCGAGGGATTCATCGGAATCCAGTCGGTTTCGGGCTTCAGGGTGGTATTGCCGATCGCCAGGCGGGAGGCCATCAGGTCGTAGCCGGTGGGCCCGAGGGGGAGGTCCTGGAAGTAGGTCCCGTTCTCCCCGCCGGGGAGGAGTCCCATCCGCTTGAACTCGGCCGCGATGTACTCGGTGGCCATGAACGCCCCAAGTGTGCCGGCCTCCCGGCCCATCATCGAGTCGTGCGCGATGATGCCGAGTCGGGTGCGAAGGTCATTGGCGGTGATGGCGGCTTCGGTGGGTCGCGGGGTCCAGGGTCCCTCTTCATCGGGCCAGACCACCTGAGCGGAGAGGGGGGCGGTGAAGAGCGCAAGCGAAAACAGCGATCGAAGCATCACGTCGGTGATCCTTGGCGAAAGTCAGCGGGGGTATGCTCGTGGTACGCGGGGAGGGGTGCGAGGGTTACACAACGGGGGAGGCAGCGCGCCTCCCCCGTCGTGAGCCTTCAGTCGATCAGCCGCAGCGGCATCACCAGCGTGAGATACGCGGCCGGGTCATCCCACCCGACGGGCTCGACCGTCGCGGCACGTTCCGGCGCCTTGAAGGTCAGCCGGACTTCCTCGGTGGGCATGTACTTCAGGACCTCGAGCAGGTAGTTCGCGTTGAAGCCGATATCCAGCGGTTCGCCCTCGTAGGTGACCGTCAGCTCCTCCTGGGCCTCGCCGAGGTCTGGTGTGGTCACTGAGAGCTTGCACGAGCCATCGCCGAAGGACATGCGGATGCGATGTGTCTGGTCCGACGCCACGATGCTCATCCGACGCAGTGCCGACATCAGCGCCGCCTTCTCGCAGGTGGCGGTCTTGTCGTTCTCGCGCGGGATGACCTGTTCGTAATTCGGGTATGGTCCCTCGATCAGGCGGGTGAAGACCTGGGTCGTTGCCGAACGGAAGCCGAGGTGATTGTCGGAGCGACCGATTTCGATCTCGTCATCCGGACCGAAGAGCTTGCGGAGTTGGTCGAGTGCCTTTGGCGGTACGATCAACTCGGCGGGGTCCGCAGCGCCTTGCAGTGGAACTTCCATCTTGGCGAGGCGGTGACCGTTGGTGGCGACCATGCGCATCCGGTCGGTGGTCAACTGCCAGAGTACCCCGTTGAGAATCGGTCGCGACTCCTCGGTGCTCGCCGCGAAGGCCACGTGGGCGACCAGCTTCTGCAGGTCACGAGCGGTCGTGCGCGAGGCGGCGTTGAACGTCACCTGCGGGAACGCAGGGAATTCCTCACGCGGCAAGCCGAGCAGCTTGAACTTCGAGCGTCCGCACTCGATCGTCACACGCTGTTCGCCCTGGGTCGTGAAGCGAATGCCGGCGCTTGGCAACTCACGCACGAGCTCGACGAGCTTGCGGGCCGGGAGGGTGATCGCCCCTTCCTGGTCCACCGACGCCGGTACCGTGGTCGCGACCGCGATGTCGAGGTCGGTGCCCGAGAGCTTGAGCCCGTCCTTGGTCGCCTCGAGCAGGATGTTGGCGAGCACGGGCAGCGTCGTCTTGGACGGCACGGCAGCCGCGACGGCACCAAGACCTTCGTGGAGTTGTTCCCGCGTGATCGTGAACTTCATTCGGTTCCCCGGGTTGCCTAAAAGATCCTACGACTTGTTGTGTATAAGAATATCGTCGTAGTAGTAGAGGGTTGGGAAATGTGGACCCAATCCGTAACCTGTGCTGCTGTATCGCCCTGCGCCTACTTGGTCTGTGGATCGCATGCGGAGAGCGGGGATGCAGCGACCCGGTTCCCCACGTTGATCCGCACGTCCACATGATCTCCACGCGCGGCCGTGCACACTGTGCATCAGGCTGTCAACAACTCCTGCCGGGCAGAATCCACGCGGTCTTTGAACTGGCGATCGCGCGACAACTGATTCTGCACCTTGTCCACGGAGTGAATCACGGTCGAGTGGTCGCGACCACCGAACGCCTGACCGATTTCCACCAGTTGCATCTGCAGCATCTCGCGGGCGAGGAACATCGCGATCTGCCGCGGCACGGTCAGCGTCTTGATGCGCGCCTTGGACCGGAGCCCCTCGGGCGTGACGCCCCAGCGCCGCGCCACGACCTCCTGGACCTTCTCGATGGTCGGGAGCGCCCGCTGGGCGGCACCCGCATCCTCGACGGGGCGCATCTTGTCGACCAGCGCCTCACGCGCGAGGTCGATCGAGATCTCCCGATGCCGCAGCGAGGCGTAGAGCAGGAGCTTGATGATGCACCCCTCGAGCTCGCGCACGTTCGATCGCACGTTTTCGGCGATGAACCGGAGCACGTCATCGGGGATCGTGGTCTCGAGATGATCCTGCTCCTGCTTCTTCCGCAGGATGGCGATCCGGTGCTCGAGATCGGGCGCCTTGATGTCCGCGACCATGCCCCACTCGAAGCGCGACACGAGCCGCGCTTCGAGCCCGGGGATTTCCTTCGGCGGGCGATCCGAGGTCAGCACGATCTGCTTGCCGGCCTCATACAACGCGTTGAAGGTATGGAAGAACTCTTCCTGCGTCGCTTCCTTCCCCTCGAGGAAGTGGACGTCGTCGACGAGGAAGAGATCAACATCGGAGCGATAGCGCTTGCGGAGGTCCGGCATCGTGCGACCGTGGATGCCCTCGATCACCTCGTTGATGAACTGCTCGGCACCAACGTAGAGCACGCGCGTCCCCGGATTGCGGTTGACCACCTCGTGGGCGATCGCTTGCATCAAGTGCGTCTTGCCGAGTCCGGTGGGCCCGTAGATGAAGAACGGGTTGTACTGCTTGCCCGGGGCGGTGGCGACGGCATGTGCGGCGGCCGCCGCAAGTTCGTTGGACTTGCCGATGACGAAATGCGAGAACGAGTAGCGATCGTTCAGCGGTTGCGTGCTCGGGTTCACCGGGGCGATCGCAGCGGCGCTCGGCTCGGCCGGCGCGGTGGGCACAAACAGATCCATCTGCGGACGCTTCTGGCGTTCCGACGCGACCTGAAAGGTGACCACCGTCGTTTCCCCGGCGAGCTCGGTGGCGACGCGGGCGAGAGCCGAAGCGTACTTCTCCTCGTTCCAGCGCTTGGCGAAATCATCCGGCGTGCTCACGACGAGCGTGCCGGCGTCGAGGCCGATGGCCTCGTTGTTGGCGAGCCAGGTCTGGACCATCGGTTCAGGAATGACACCTTTGGTGCCATCGAGGACGCGCTTCCAGAGCTCTTTGGCAGACAGCGGCATGTGTGATTCGTGGCCGGGAACGAGTGAAGCGGGTTCGAAAGGGAGGCCGATTCTACGGATTGGATGTGGAAAAGTCAAACCCTTGACGCGATGGGGGCGCGTGAAGTAACTTTTCCGGCTAGCTTCTTTGGAGTAATGCCACATGATGCCGACGTACAAGCCGCGCAACAAGCGCCGCATCGCAAAACACGGGTTCCGCAAGCGCATGGCCGACCGTTGGGGCCGGGCCGTTCTCTCGCGTCGCCGCAAGAAGGGCCGCAAGAGCCTCAGCGTCTCCATCGGCTCGAAGCACGCACGCGTCTGACCGGCGACGAGCGCTTTCCGCGCTCTCGGCGGTTGGTTGACGGGAGTGATGTCCGGCGGGTGCTGACGACAGGTCGTCGGGCGCGTCAGGGTCACCTCGATATCTATTGGGCACCGGGGCTCGCGGGTCACGGCCGGCTGGGACTGATCGTACCTCGGTTCCGGAACACGGCGGTGGCCCGCAATCGCTTGCGGCGGCGTCTCAAGGAATTGTGGCGTCGCGAGTTGCAGGGTCGCCTCCCGGGGGTGGACGTGGTGTTCCGGGCCAGGCCCGAGAGTTATCGCGCATCATTCGGGGTGTTCAGGGAGGAGCTCAGTTCGTGGTGCGAGACGGTCACGGGGTAGACCGATGCCCGACCCCCGCCCTTCCCTTCCGGCCCGTGGCCTTCGCCTCGTGGTCCGCGGCTACCAGCGTTTCATCTCGCCGGCGTTGCCCCCGGCCTGTCGTTTTGCTCCCAGTTGCTCCCAGTATGCCGTCGAGGCGCTCACGCGCCACGGGGCGCTGCGCGGCAGTTGGCTCGCCCTCAAGCGGATCGCCCGCTGCCATCCATGGCATCCTGGCGGGTATGATCCGGTTCCCTGACCAGGTGCATTCCGCGTGAACGATCGTCGTCCGCTCGTTGCGATCGCGCTGATCCTCGTGATCGCGTTCATCCCCTCCCTCTTCATGGATCCTCCAACCCCGCCTCCGGGCGCGGCCGCCGATTCGGTCGGGGTGGTCGAGGGCCAGAGTGACCTGGCGCCCTCAGCGGCGCCGAGCGCGCTGGTGCCTCCCACGATCGGCGCCGATTCCGGCGCCGTCATCCCCCCCCCAGTCGCCGCGACCACGGAAGACACCGTCCTGGTCCGGTCGGGACTCTACGAGTACGGCATCGGGACGCGGGGGGGGCGGATCGTCTCCGCCCGGTTCCTCAATTACGTCTCGATGCGTGAGGGTGACGCTCGCGACACCCTGCAACTGCTGCCCACTGGCACACCGATGCTGGACGCTCGCCTGGTGGTCGGCGGCGACACGGTCCATTTCGATGCAGCGGGGTTCACTCCCAGCGCGAACGCCCTCACGGTCACCAACGGGCCCGAGACGCTGCGGCTCACGGGCGTGGTCCGCGGCGTCGGGATCGAGCTCGACTACACCTTCGTCCCCGATGACTACCGGATTCGCCTCGACGGCCGTCTCACTGGTGCCGGTTCCGTCGGCGGAACGCTCCTCCTCGGCATGGGCAACGGCTTCCGCGACACCGAAGCCAATCTCGCCGAGAACCATCGCGAAGGCGGCATCGCGACGAAACTCGACGGGACCGAACTGACGCGGTTCTCCTCCTTCGATCCGCTCGAGACGAAGGTGCTCAGCGGCCCGTTCGAATGGGTCGCAGTGAAGTCGAAGTACTTCGTGGCTGGTCTCTTCTCATACGACAGCACGCGCACCGGCGGACCGATCGGCAACATTGCCGGCGTGGTCGCCGTGGCGGAAGACACCCTCCCGAAGGATCCGGTGCGCGCGCGGGTCCGCGCAGGATTGGCCGTGCCGGCGAACGGGAGTTTCGGTGCCACGCTCTATCTGGGTCCGATGGAGTACAACCGACTCACGGCCATGGGGCGCGAGTTCGATGACGTGAACCCCTACGGCTGGCCGGGTTTCCGTACCGTCATCCGTCCGTTCGCCGTCGCGATTCGGGCCATGTTCGTCTGGATGCACCAGAGCCTCGGGCTGCACTACGGCCTGGCGATCGTGTTGTTCGGTATCCTGATTCGCGTCGTGCTCTGGCCGCTCAATCAGAAGGCGATGCGGTCGATGACCGCGATGCAGGCGATCCAACCCGAGATGCAGGCGCTGCAGACCCGCTACAAGGAAGACCCGGCGCGCCTGCAGCAGGAGATGTTCAAGCTGTACAAGGAACACAAGGTCAATCCGCTCGGTGGCTGTTGGCCGATGCTGATTCCCTACCCGTTCCTCGTCGCCGTCTTCTTCGTGCTGCAGAACACGATCGAGCTGCGTGGCGTGTCGTTCCTCTGGATGCCGGACCTGTCGCGGGCGGACCCGCTCTACATCATCCCGCTCTTCATGGCGTTGTCGATGTACGCGCTCTCGAAGATCGGCCAGATGGGGATGCCGCCCAATCCGCAGGCGAAGATGCTGATGTACGTCATGCCCGTGATGCTCGGCGTGCTCTTCGCCAACTTCGCGTCAGGGCTGAATCTCTACTACGCGGTGCAGAACGTTGCCTCGCTGCCGCAGCAGTGGCTGATCATGCAGGAGCGGAAGAAGCTGCTGGCGATGAAGGGGAGCGCGCCCAAGGTTGAGGTGAAGACGAAGAAGAAGTCATAGGTCGTAGGTCGTAGGTCGTAGGCCTTAGGCCAACGACTCATGGGTGAAACGTGAAAGGTGAAAGGGCGTGCCATGCTGGCGCCGTTTCACCTTTTACCTTTCACCTCCCAGCCTACGACCTACGACCTACGGCTTCCGACCTATGGACACCATCGCCGCCATCGCCACTGCCCCGGGCCCGTCGGCTCTTGGGGTCGTGCGTCTCAGTGGTCCTGAGGCGTTCCGCGTTGCCGCGACAATCGCCCAGGGCTTCGACGCGAGCCGAACGCGCGAGGTTCGGTTGCTCACGCTGCGCGATGCCGCTGGCCCGATCGATCGGGCGCTGGTCACGGCGTTCCCTGGGCCGGCCTCGTTCACTGGCGAGGATGTGGTCGAGTTTTCGTGTCATGGCGGGGCCTTCACGTCATCCCGTGTCCTGAGTGCGTGCCTCGCGGCCGGGGCGAGGGAGGCCTTTGCGGGGGAGTTCACCCGGCGCGCCGTGATCAATGGCAAGCTTGACCTGCTGCAGGCGGAGGCGACGGGCGACCTCTTGATGGCGACATCACCGGCACAGGCGGCGCAGGCGCTGGCCCAACTCGACGGCAACCTCTCCAGGCGGATCGGGGCGTTGCGTGATACCGTGCTGGAGGCCGAGGCGTTGCTCGCCTATGCGATCGACTTCCCCGAGGAAGACGACGGACCGGTGCCCGCCGGGAAGGTCGAAGCAGCCCTCGGCGACATTCGAGATCAACTCGAGGCACTGCTGCGGACGGCGGCTGACGGTGAGCGCGTCCGCAACGGCGCACTGGTGGTGCTGACAGGCCCACCGAATGCCGGAAAATCCTCGCTCTTCAACGCCCTCCTCGGCAGCGACCGGGCCATGGTCACGGCTACCGCCGGCACGACCCGCGACGCCATCGAGGCGGACACCACATTCGAGGGCTATCCGGTCAGACTGGTCGACACCGCCGGCATCAGGGAGGGTGGGGACCACCTCGAAGTGCTCGGCATGGAGCGGAGTCGGCGGTGGCTAACGGATGCCGACCTCACAATAGAGTGTGTCGCGCCGGACATAGAAACAAGTGAACGTTCATTTAGTGCGGTTTCCACACGGATTGTGGTGGCGACCAAGTCGGACCTCTCATCTCCGCAGAACGCCTGCGATCTCGCCGTCTCGGCGATGACCGGGAGCGGTCTGACGGAGCTGCGGCGCCTCGTTGCCGAACGCTTGTTCAATCCACGGTCGCAAAGCAGAGGGCGAGCAAATGAATCAATGCTCACCAGAGAGCGACACCGTGACGGGGTGACCCGGGCGCTCGCAGAGCTCTCGGATGCCGAGGTCAATCAGGTTGCAGGAGAACCGGTGCTGGCGGCATCGTCGCTTCGCCGAGCAGCCGACGCGCTCATGGGGGTGATAGGCGCCACGGATCGAGCCGATGTCTTCGACCGGGTCTTCGCGGGGTTTTGTATCGGTAAGTAGTTGTGTAACATACTTCAGCCTGCGTCAGCTCCCTGCCGACATCGCTTCCCCGAGCCCCAGTCGATCGACCCGCTCCGCCGTAAGTCGCCATGCCAGGTACCTGCCTGCGCCAGCGGGAATCGGCGGCCCGCCATCCGACCGAATCGATGGCGGTGCCCCGATCTCGTCGCCGAACCAGCGCAACCAGGGGCCCAGCCCCGACAGCGGCATGTCGGCCGCCATTCGCTCGGTCAGGGCGCGTTCGTGCTCCCGGAGACGCTGAAAATTGCCGCGGCTCATCCCGAATTGATCGTGTGGCGGCATCGTCGGCAGGACGGCACGGACAGCATGCGCGGCGATCCCTGCCGCATAGACCCACTCTGCCAACGGCACGGAGCGGGCCGCCTCCCACCGGTCCCATGGCCCGGTCACCGCGCGCCGACCGCTCCAACGCGCGACGAACGTTGCCGCACGGATCCATCCCTTCACCAACTCAGCGTCGGTGTCGATGCGATCGAGACAGAGATAAATGAGCGGCGATTCAGCGTGAGGAACTGCTTCCGCCGGTGCACCTGGTGCTTCCGTCGCGAGCAAGACCGTGGTCAAGACTGGCACCGCGATCCCCAACTCGATCAGGGTCGAACTGACCTCATGCAGCCGCAGCGGAAGGGCGGGGTCTCTCGCGAGCGTGGCGGCATGTTCGGGGTGCGTGGCGAGCGGGAGGAGGGTCGCGAGGGGGGTGCGTTGTCGACGGAAGGTCTCGAGTGGTTCTGCCCACCTGGTCCTGAAGGCCGCGCGCTCGCGGGCCGGGCTACCCGAGTTGGATGCCTGAGCCCACGGGGTGACGAGATCGAGGACCGGCATCGCGGAGACGCGGCGGGTGCCGCGCGCTCAGCTGCCGCGTCGGCGGCGGGAGACGCCGTCGAGGAAGGCGCGTTCACTGGCGGTGAGCGAATCGATCCCGCTGGCGCCGATCTTGTCGAGCAACCGATCCAGTTCGGCGGCCTCCAGGACCGCGGGATCGGGTGGGGGAGGTGTCTGGCGGGGCGCAGGGTTCCGCGACGCGGGTGCGGCATCGTAGCTCAACTCCTCCACCTCCTCATCGCGTCCGGCGACAACCGGAACACGGGGCCGCATCGGTGGAAAGCGTGGGGCGTCGGTGGCGCGACCCAGTCGTTGCGCGCGGAAGAAGAGCCATCCGAAGGCGAGTCCCCCGAGGTGTGCGGTATGCGCAATCCCCGAGTTGCCACCGACCAGCGCACCGAACACATCAATCCCCGCGATGATCATGATCAACACCCGCGCCTTGATCGGCACCGGAATCGGGAAGATCATCAGCTCGGCATCGGGGTTGTGCATCGCGAAGGCCATCGCGACGCCGAGCACCGCGCCGGACGCCCCGACGAAGGGCGCGATCGGCAGCACGGCGCTGAGCACCAGCGAGAAGATCGCCGCACCGAGCCCGCAATACAGGTAGAAGAGGAGGAAGGTGGTACTCCCCATCCGCCGCTCGACCGAGGGTCCGAACACCGCGAGCGCCAACGAGTTCGCCAGGAGGTGGAAGAGCCCACCGTGCACGGCCATGTAGGTCAGGAAGGTCCATGGACGCGTGAAGGCGACGGCGGGGTCAAAGCGAAGCCACGCGGTGACGGCAGGCGAGGTGACCAGCGTCTGCTGCAACAACAACACGACCGCGTTGAGCGCGAGGATGCGCCCGACGATGGGAGTGATGCGGGAGAGCAGGTGGTCTAGCATTTCAGGTCGTAGGTCGAAAGTCGTAGGTCGTAGGTCGATTCGCGTCAGATCAGGGTGCAGATCCGTTCGCAGAGGTCACCGAAGGCGATTCCCACTGCCGCTGCGGACTGCGGCAACAGCGAGGTGGCCGTCATCCCGGGCAACGTGTTCACCTCCAAACAGAACAGCCGACCATCGGGAGTCAAGCGGAAGTCGACGCGGGAGTAGCCGCGGCACTTGAGTGTCCGATGGGCCAACACCCCGAGGCGTTGCACTTCCCACGCCACTGTTTCAGCAAGATCGGCCGGGAAGATCTCCTCCGACATCCCAGGGGTGTACTTGCACTCGTAGTCGAACAATTCGTGCTTGGGGATGATCTCTCCCACCGCGAGCGGCTGGTCACCGAGCACGCCCACTGTGAGTTCACGTCCCGGCACGAAGGCCTCGATCATGATTTCGTCGTCATGCTTGGCGGCCTCGGCGACCGCCTCGGGAAGGGCTGAACCGTCACGTACCACCGTGAGCCCGACCGTGCTGCCCTGCTTGCTGGGTTTGACGACCACCGGCCAATCCATTGCACCGCGCGGGAAGGCGACGGCTTCGCCCGGATGGGCCATGATCCAATCGGCGGTCGGGATCCCAGCCATGCGGAACAGCTGTTTGGCGACGTCCTTGTCCATCGCGAGCCCGCTCGCCAGCGCGCCGGACCCGGTATACGGTACCCCGGCAAGGTCGAGAAGGTGCTGAATCGTGCCGTCCTCCCCCCGACCACCGTGCAGGGCCAGGAAGGCGACATCCGCCCCGGTGACGCGCGGATCGGCGAGCAATCCGCCGAAGAGCACCTGGCGCTCCCGCTCCGCGAGGTCGACAAGGTCGGGCGGTGTGGTCGCCACACGCGGCGAGAGCAGGCGAACCTCGTCAGTCGCGTCGAGGATCCCTTCAGTGGTATCGGCAACCGTGACACGATGCCCTCGTTCACGGAGCGCGCCAACAACCTGGGATGCCGAGGCGAGGGCGACGTCACGCTCGGAGGAAGAGCCACCGGTGAGGACGAGGATGTGCATAGGCGAAAGATAGGGGCGAAGTGACGGTCACGCGGCGCTGAGCCTGGAGGGTGACGCAGGGGCGCGGAAGAAGACACTGGGGTAGGTTGTAGCGCTCATGGGCAGGATCCCTTCAGGGCAAGGATGTTCACTCTGCGTATCGTCAAGGGAAAGTTTGCGGGGCGGCATCTCACGTCGCCCGCCGATCGTCGGGTGCGTCCGACGGCGGAGCCGATGCGCGATGCGCTGCTCACCTTGCTCGAGCCGGAGCTCAAGGGCGCGAAGGTCCTCGATCTCTTTGCGGGCACTGGGGCACTCGGGCTTGAGGCGATTTCACGCGGCGCGGCCTACGCTGACTTCGTGGAGTTTCGTCCGGCCTCGCTGCATGCGCTGAAGGCGAACGTGGCCGCGTTGCGCCTGCTGGAGCGGACCCGGATTTTCAAGAAGGACGCCGTGGCATGGACCGCCGCGCTCGAGGCCGATCGCTATGACATCGCGTTCGTGGATCCGCCCTACGAATCGAAGGTGCTCGACCGGATCCTGGAGATGTGGCGCGCGAAGCCCTTCGCCCGCATTGTCTGCGCAGAGCACGCCGCGACCCACATCATGCCGGCGGGCGGGAAGCGGCTCACGGTGGGGGAATTTCGGGTGACGGTCTACCGTGCGGGGCCGCGGTCACGCGC
>JAABRY010000041.1 GCA_011390645.1 Gemmatimonadota bacterium | reverse complement strand
GAGACGACCGTCTCTGGCCGCGGCACCAGGCCGCGATCCATCGCCGCATTGATCGGCGCGGCGTTGATCCAGGGGATGCGTCCGAGTCTCACGCGGCGTGCACCACCGGCAGCGTCCGGCGGACATCCCCGCCCCGTGGAATGTCGAGCTCGCTGAAGTCGCTGCGCACAGGTTCGTAGAGCGAATTCCGCTCCATCGGCACCTTGCCGGCGTCGCGAATCAGGCCGACCAGCGCTCCGTAGGACATGCCGAGCTCGGTCGTCGCCCCGGCGTCGTGGTAGATCCGTTCGAAGACCACCGTGCCCTCGACGTCGTCGCATCCAAACGCCAGCGCGATCTGGCTCATGAACGGGGTGACCATCGGCCAGTGCGTCTTGACGTGCGGGATGTTGTCGAGGAAGAGTCGCCCGATGGCGATGTTCTTGAGGTCTTCGTAGCCGGTCGTGGCCGTGCCCACGCGTCCGAGTTCCTCCCCGAGTTCGTTGTTCTCGGGATGGTACGCGAGCGGGATGTAGGTCAGGAAGCCGCCGGTCTCGTCCTGCAGGGCGCGCAGCGCAGTCAGGTGTTCGATCCGATCGTCTGCCGTCTCGACATGACCATACAGCATCGTGCAGTTGCTTGGAATGCCCAGCAGGTGGGCTTCACGATGCACGGCAAGCCACTCGTCACCGGTGAGCTTGCGCTCGGCGATCGTGGCGCGCACGGCGGTGCTGAAGACCTCCGCCCCCCCCCCAGGCATCGAGGTGAGGCCGGCGTCCTTGAGCGCAATCAGCACCTCGCGGGGGGTGATCTTGTCCACTCGCGCGATGTGGGCGATCTCGACCGCGGTGAGCGCCTTGATGTGGACCTCGGGATGCCGCGCCTTGAGGCCGCGGATCATCTCGCCGTAGTAGTCCATCCCGAGCTTGGGTGCGAGTCCGCCGACGATGTGGAATTCGCGTGTCGGTGTCCCGGTGGCCTGTGCCGCCTCGTGGTACACCTCCTCAAGCGACCGAGTGTAGGCGCCCTCTTCCTTCGGCATCCGGGCAAAGGAGCAGAAGGTGCAGGTGTTGCGCAGGATGCAGACGTTGGTCGGGTTGATGTGCTGATTGGCCGAGAACCAGACACGGTCACCGTTCTGGCGACGATTGGCGAAATCGGCGAGCGTCCCCAGGCCGATCAGGTCGCTGGTCGCATAGAGCGCGCGGGCGTCCAGGGCATCGAGCCGCTCGCCGGCGGCCACCTTGCGGGCGATGGGCTGGAGCGCAGGGTCGCTGATCCGGTCGGCGTGCAGCTCGAGCGGGCTCAGCAAGGGGGCGGTGGTCTCAGTCACAGCTGGCATCCTTCCAATCTACGGGAGCCATGGCCTCTGGGGTACCCGCCGATGGACCGGGGAGCACCTGAACTCCATACCCCCTTGCCCGCCCTACGTGCCTAACCGGCCAACACCCGCCTGACTGCCTCCGCCAACTCGGCTGGCGTGAACGGCTTGGCCAGAAACGGGTGATGCGGATGCTCTGCCGCGACCAGTTCCTCGCTGTACCCGGACATCAGCAGGACAGGGAGATCAGGGTGCAGTTGCCGCATCCGGCGCACCAGCTCTCCCCCCCCCATTCGTGGCATCACCATGTCGGTTAGCAGGAGCGCGATCGGACCATGGTGGGAGGCCGAAAGCGCGAGCGCCTCCGTCCCGTCCTCTGCGGAGAGGACCTCATAGCCCAGTTGTGTGAGCACCCGGCTGGTCAGCGCGCGCACCTGGGGCTCATCCTCGACGATCAGCACCAGCCCCTTGCCGAGCGGCGTTGGTTCCTCCGGCGCGTCCTCGGCGCCGAGCGGATCGGCATGCTCCATCAGGGGGAGGCGCACCATGAAGGTCGATCCTTGGCCGACATGGGAGCGAACGTCAATCGTCCCTGAGGCCTCCTCGACGATCCCACGCACCATCGACAGGCCAAGTCCGTTCCCCGAGCCCGGCGCCTTGGTGGTGAAGAATGGCTCGAAGATGTGCGGGAGGACCTCCGGGGCGATCCCGGTGCCGCGATCGGCGACCGACAGCACGACTTCGGTGCCGATCACCTCGACACGAATCTGCACGATCCCGCCGTGGGGCATGGCGTGGCAGGCATTCAACACGAGGTTGGTCAGCACCTGCTCGAACTGGGCTGGGTCGATCATTGCGATCACCGGCACGTCCGGCAGCGACAGCTCGATGGCCACGGTTTCCCCTGCGAGCTGGCGCAAGAGTCCCTGCGCTTGGCGGGTGAGCTCGCCGAGGTCCACGCGTTGTGGGGTGGTCACCTGCCGGCGCGCGAACGTCAGCAGTTGGCGAGTGAGATCCGACGCCCGGCGAGCGGCACGAGTGATCTCTGCCAGGTCGGCTCGACGGGGATCGCCGTCCGGGAGCCCCTGCTGTGCCAGCGTGGCGTAGCCGGCGATTCCGGTGATGATGTTGTTGAAGTCGTGGGCGATGCCGCCCGCGAGTCGGCCGATCGCCTCGAGTCGCTGGCTCTCCGACAGGCGCTGCTCCATTTGCAGCCGCTCATGCACGTCGCGGATGACGCTCAGGCGACAGGGATGACCATCCACCACGACGACGGAGGCCGAGTAGATCCCTTCACGCCGTGACCCATCAGGTTGGCGGACGCCGAATCGGACCTCGTGGACACTCCCCTCACGCTCGAGGGTCCGCAAGCCCTCGACACGCTCTTCGTCGGAATCCCACAGCTGCGCCGCTTCCACGGTTTGTCCGAGCAGTTCTTCCCGAGGCCGGCGGAGCAACTGCGCCAACGCCTGATTGGCCTCGAGGATGACGCCGTCGGTGGCACGCACCAACAGCACGCCGTCGGGCACCAACTGGAACAGGAGACGGAACTTCTCCTCGGCGCGTTGGCGTTCCTGATTCAATTCAGCTTCATGTTGCGCGACGCGCCGCGATTGCAGCGTCCACGCCAGCAACGCCGCGAGCAGGACCGCCGCAGCCAATCCCAGTCGCACCGGAAGTCGGCGCGCATCCAGGACGGCAGACCATCCGGCGGCGGGGATGCCTTCGAGTCGCCACTGACGATCCGGGAGCCGCACGGGCAAGGCGACGGCGCCGCCATGGGTGGAATCCAGCACCGCACTTCCGGCGATGACGCGACCGGTCGCATCGCGCAGCCGCCAGCTCAGGCCATCCACCGTCGGCAGTCCACTCAAGGAGAGAATCAGCGGGAAGTCGAGCACGACCGCCGCCACCACTGACACGGTGTCCCCCGGGATCCGGGCACGCAACCGGCCAATCAGTCCCTCGCCGCCTTGATAGAGGGCGGTCGGTCCGGACAGGACGATGTCACCGCGCTCCACCGCTGCGCGGAAGTCGCCACTGATTTCTGGCCTCGGGTCCTCGAAGAGGTTGCGACCGAGCGCCGATTCGTTGCCGTCCAGCGGCCATGTGTGCGTGACCACACCGTCGCGGACGTACTGCACCGAGCGCACACCGATCGCTTCGTCTTCGCCGATCAGCGCGGCGTAGGCGTCGAAGTCCGCCCCCATTCCCGGCGTGCCCCAACGCACCGAGAGGTGTGCCGCGACACCGCGCAGCACCGCCATGCGTTCGTTGATCGCGTTTTCGAGTGCGGCGCGTCGAGGCGACAGCGTGCCGACGGCTCGTCCCCGTTCGTATTCGATTGCCGTGCTCTTGTACCACTGATCCACAGCGACTGCGAGCAACAGGGTCAGTGCACCAACCACGGCAGCGACGCTGAGGGGGCGAAGCGATGCGACCCTCCGCGGGATGGTCCCGGGGAGGGTCGCGTTGGCGGACCGACCAGATTGTGAGTCGGTCACACGCCGGTCACCGCCAACGTGGCGTTGTGCCCGCCGAAGCCGAACGCGTTGGACAGCGCCACGTCGATGGCGCGTTCGCGCTTCACGTTCGGGGCGCAATCGAGATCGCACTGCGGGTCAGGCGTGTCGTGGTTGATGGTCGGCGGGATCACGCCATGGCGGACACTCTGCAGTGCGACCACGAATTCGAGTGCCCCCGCGCCCCCGAGGAGGTGCCCGGTCATCGACTTGGTCGAACCGAAGACCAGCTGGCGCGCATGATCGCCAAAGACGGCCTTGACGGCCTGGGTCTCCGCGATGTCCCCCAACGGCGTGGACGTGCCATGGGCGTTGATGTAGCCGACCCGCGCCGGGTCAATGCCACCGGCCTCCAGGCACATCCGCATCGCACGCTGGGCACCCTCGCCCTCAGGTGCCGGCGCGCTCATGTGGTAGGCGTCACCAGAAAGGCCATAGCCGATGACCTCGCCGAGGATCGTTGCGCCACGCGCCTCGGCGTGCTCAAGCGATTCCAGTACCACGGCGGCACCACCGTCGCCAAGCACGAAGCCGTCACGATCCGTATCGAACGGGCGGGACGCCTTGGCGGGATCATCATTGCGGGTGGACATCGCCTTCATGTTCGCGAAGGCCGCCACGGTCAGCCCGGTGATCGCGGCTTCGGATCCGCCGGTGACCATCGCGTCGGCCATGCCTTCACGGATCATCCGATACGACTCGCCAATTGCGTGCGCTGACGAGGCGCAGGCAGAGACCGGGGCGAAGTTCGGCCCCTGAAACCCGTAGCGCATCGAGACGAGACCGGCCGACATGTTCGGGATGAACATCGGCACGAAGAACGGCGAGACGCGATCGGGACCCTGCGTGATGAAGGCGCGGCAGTTGTCTTCGAAGGTTTGCATGCCGCCGATGCCGCTCCCGAGCACGACGCCGACGCGCGTCTTGTCGCGCGCGCCAGTGTCCAGCCCCGATTCCATCACCGCCTGGTGGGCGGCCGCGATGGCGTACTGGGCAAAGAGGTCATAGCGCCGTGCCTCCTTGCGATCGATGTACAATTGCGCATCGAAGCCCTTCACCTCGCAGGCAAACCGCACCTGCTGGTTCGAGGCGTCGAACTTCGTGATGGGCGCCGCGCCGGAGGTCCCGGCGAGGAGGTTGTTCCAGGTCTCGTCCACTGTCAGCCCCACGGGACTGACCGCGCCGAGGCCGGTCACGACGACGCGGCGCGTCACGTCACGAACCCAGCTTCTCGTCGAGATACTTCAGGGCATCGCCAACGGTGCGGAGCTTCTCGGCGTCCTCATCCGGGATGTCGATGTCGAATTCCTTCTCGAAGGCCATCACGAGTTCCACGGTGTCGAGCGAGTCGGCCCCGAGATCTTCCATGAACGAAGCGCCCTCGGTGAGCTTCTCGCGCTCAACGCCGAGCTCCTCGACAATGATGTCCTTGACCTTCTCCGCCACGTCGCTCATCTGTCGCCTCTGTGATGTTGGTGTTGCTGTGGGTCGAACTCAGCCGGTCATGCCGCCGTCCACCACAAGAACCTGCCCCGTGATGTAGGCGCCGAGATCGGATGCTAGAAATAGAACTGCTCCTGCGATGTCCGTAGGCGCCCCGAGGCGCGCAAGCGGGATCGACTCCAATAATGCCGTACGAGCCGCCTCGGGCAAGGCGGCGGTCATATCGGTGTCGATGAAGCCCGGCGCGACGCAATTGGCGAGGATACCCCGCCCCGCGTATTCCTTGGCCACGGACTTCGTGAAGCCGATCAACCCGGCCTTGCTGGCCGCGTAGTTGGCCTGCCCCTTGTTGCCGGTGAGCCCCACGACACTCGTCAGGTTGATGATCCGTCCGCTCCGGCGCTTCATCATCCCCTTGAGGACGGCTTGTGTCGCGACGAATGCGCCGGTGAGGTTTGCAGCGATCACGGCGTCCCAGTCGTCCTGACCGAGACGCAGGAGCAGGTTGTCACGCGTGATCCCGGCGTTGTTCACGAGGATGTCGATGGTACCGAATGCTGCCTCGGCCTCCGTCAGCGCCGCGCGGATTGTATCCGGTGAGGCCACGTCACAGCTGAAGCCGCGTGCGCGCTCACCGATTTCGGCTGCCACCGCCTCCGCCGTTTCGCGCGAGCGACCAACCACCGCCACCGAGGCGCCTGCCGCGTGAAGCATCTCTGCCACTGCGCGCCCGATGCCGCGTGTGCTGCCGGTGACGAACGCCACCCGGCCAGTCAGATCGAGGGAAATGCTCATGCGGCGAGCAACGCTTCGAGGTCATCCGCTGTCGCGATCGAGGTGCAGCGCGCCTCGGGGGCGATCTTGCGGAGAAGGCCAGTCAGGACATTTCCCGGCCCGAGCTCGAGCCAGCGTGCCTCGGGATAGCGACCCGCAAGACGCTGCATCGACTCGACCCACCGGACGGGCGCGGTCAGCTGGTCCGCCAGCAGCCGCACTGCTTCCCGACGATCATGCACGAAGTCCGCCGTGGCGTTGGCGACCACTGGGAAGGCCGGCGTGCCGAATGGGGCAATCCCGAGCGCTTCCTGGAGACCGGGGACGGCTGGTGCCATCAGCGGGGAGTGAAACGCCCCACTGACCTTGAGCGGCAGGATCCGCTTGGCGCCGGCGGCCTTGCACAGATCGCCAGCGCGTTGCACGGCGTCCGGATCACCGCTGATCACCGTCTGATCTGGCGAGTTGAGATTCGCTGCAACCACGACGCCAAGGCCGCTGGCGCTTGCGCCCGCACAACAGGCTTCGACCTCTGCCGTGCCGAGTCCGAGGACCGCAGCCATCGAGCCCGGTCGGGCCTTGCCTGCCTCGTACATCAGCGCGCCGCGGCGACGCACGAGACGGGCGGCATCGGCGGCATCGAGGGCACCTGTCGCGACCCACGCGGAATACTCACCGAGCGAGTGGCCAGCGGCGGCCACGACACCAGTCAGTTGCTTGCCGAGCACGGCGAGAATGGCGGCGCTGTGCGCGAGGATCGCCGGCTGCGCATTGTGGGTCAGCGTCAGTTCGTCCTCGGGCCCCTCTGCCATCAACGTGCTCAGCGGGGCGTCGAGTGCGTCGTCAATGCGCGCGAGAAGGTCAGCCGCCGCAGGAAAACGCTCGGCAAGATCCCGGGCCATGCCGACCCGCTGGGAGCCTTGGCCAGAGAAGAGGAGAACCGTTACCACCGGATGACCACGCTTCCCCAGGTGAACCCCGCACCAAAGGCAACCAGCATCACGATCATTCCGGGTTTCAGGCGACCCTCCGCTTCGGCTTGCGCGACCGCGAGCGGAATGCTGGCTGACGAGGTGTTGCCGTACTGGTCGAGGTTGACCATCACCTTCTCCATCGGGATTCCGGCGTGCTTCGCCGTTGCCTCGATGATCCGGAGGTTGGCCTGGTGCGGGATCAGCAAGTCGATGCTCCCCGGTGGCAGGCCGGCGCGACGCAACGCCTCATCGGTGCTCCGGGACATCGCCAACACGGCCGCCTTGAATACCTCACGTCCGGCCATGCGCATGAGATGACGCTTCTCCTGCACGATCTCGGGTGTGAGCGGTTCAGCCGATCCACCTGCCGGGATGTAGAGCAGTTCGGCGAGGTCACCGTCCGCTCCCAGGTAGGTCGCGAGTACCCCGCGATCGCTACCCTCGGCACCGCGACGGAGAATTCCGGCCCCGGCTCCATCGCCGAAGAGGATCGCCGTCGAACGATCGGAGAAATCCGTGATCGTGGAGAGCTTTTCAGCGCCGACGACCAGGATCGTGTCGCCGAGCCCCGCAGCCATCATCCCCTCAGCCGCGGAGATCGCGTACACCCAACCCGGGCAGGCGGCGACCAGATCAAACGCCCACGCCTTCTTGGCGCCGAGCGCTGATTGGAGGTCGCACGCCGCCGATGGTAGCCGGCGATCGGGTGTCACCGTGGCGAAGATGATTCCGTCAATCTGCTCGGCCGTGACCCCCGCCCGCTCCATCGCCTGCCGTGCCGCCCTGAGTGTGTACTCGAGCAACGGCTCGTCGCGACGGGCGATACGGCGCTCGCGGATCCCGGTGCGCTCGACAATCCACTCATCGTTGGTGTCGAGCGTGCGCTCGAGATCGGCGTTGGTGAGACGGCCCTCCGGGGCCGATGCACCGACACCTGCGAGATATGCGATCGGACGGGCGAGACTCACGCCGTCTCCTGGGCCGCGCGCTGCGCGAATTCGGCGGCGATATGGGCGCTCAGTTCTCCGCGCACCGATTCGACGGCCATCCGGATGGCGTTCTTGATTGCCTGCGGCGAGGAGGAACCATGACAGATGATGGGAACGCCCTTCACGCCCAGCAACGGGGCCCCACCGTACTCGGAGTAGTCCAGGAAGCGCAGGAGCGGCTGCATCTCGGGCATCGTCAGGAGCGACGGACTCTCGCGCTTGAGCAATCCGTACACCAGGCGACCCATCGACTCGTAGAACTTGAGGACCACGTTGCCGACAAACCCGTCGCAGACGACCACATCAATGTGGCCGTGCACGGGATGCGGAACGACGATGTCGCGCCCCTCGATGTTGCCGACGTAATTGAGTTGTGGCTGCTGCTTGAGGGCTTGGTGCACCTCGCGCACGATCGCGTGCCCCTTGTCGTCCTCTTCGCCAACGTTCAGCAGCCCGACCTTCGGGCTCGGGCGTCCGATGACGTCGCGCATGTAAATGCTGCCGAGGTAGGCGAAGTTGACGAGTTCCTTGGGGGTGCAGTCGAGGTTGGCGCCCGAATCGAGCACCAGCACGAAGCCGTCCGGGGCCGGGAAGGACGAGGCCACCGTGGCGCGATCGACTCCGTCGTGGAGGCCGAGGAGGATCGTGGAGCCGGCGAGAATGGCGCCGGTGTTCCCGGCGGAGACGAACGCATCGGCGTGCCCGTCGCGATGCAGACCGAGGCCGACGACCAATGAAGAGTTGGGCTTCTTGCGCACCGCGTGCAAGGGCTTTTCGCCCATGCCGATCACGTCGGTCGCAGTGACCAGTGACAGGCGACCGCGATCGATCTCGGGGTGCTTGGCGAGCTCGGCCTCGATTGCGTCGGGGCGGCCCACCAACACCAGCGAGAAATCGGCGTCGAATTCGGCGAGGGCAAGCGCGGCCCCCGCCACCTCGGCGGCGGGAGCGTTGTCTCCGCCCATCGCGTCCAGCGCGACGCGGATCACGACCTAGTTGTCCTCGACCTCGAGCCGCTTCTTGCCCGCGTAGTATCCGCAGGAGCCGCAGACCCGGTGGGGCAGCCGCGGTGCTGAGCAGCGCGGGCACGCCTGGGTCGGAATCCCCTGGGCGGTGTGGTGCCCGCGACGGAGCCGCTTGCGGGACTTGGAGAGTTTGCGCTTCGGTACGGCCATCGGTGCCTCAACTGGTCGAGCCGGAGGCCGTGCACTCGCACGGACCGGCGTTCAAATCTGCTCCACAGGTGGGGCAGAATCCCTTGCAGTCGGGACGGCACAATGGAAATGCCGGCACGCGCAGGGCGGTTTCTTCGCGGATCGCCGTCGTCAGGTCGAGCGTGACAACATTGACCGGCATTTCGTACACCCCAGGGTCATCCAGCAAGTCGGGGTCGGACGAGAACATCACGTCCACATCATCCTCTACGACCGTTGCGACTGGCGAGAGGCATCGCCGGCATTCCCCGGCAGCCACCGTGCGGAGGTGCGCCTGCCACCGGAAGCTTTCGCCCGCGGCAACACTGAGCACGCCCTGCACGTCAATCGGCTCCAGGAAGACCGTCCGCAGCCCTTCCAGGCTCGGATCATCGGGCGCCACGGAGCCCTCCGTCACGGCAGTCCCACCCTCGATCCCACGAACGTCAACTCGAAGCATAGCCCTCAAAGATACCCGTTGAGGGCCACCCGGGTCAAGCGCTCGCCAGCAGCGCTAACTCCCGCTCGGGAAAGAAGAAAGCGATCTCACGGGCCGCGTTCTCATCGCTGTCCGAACCGTGGACCGCGTTCTTCCCCTTCGACTCGGCGAAGAGCTTCCGGATGGTGCCCTCAGCCGCCTCGGCCGGGTCCGTCGCGCCGATGGCATCGCGCCAGGCCAGCACGGCGTTGGGCGCTTCGAGTGCCAGGGCGACAACGGGCCCGGAGCTCATGAACTCGACCAGTTCCCCGTAAAACGGCCGCGCCGCGTGGACGGCGTAGAACGCCTCCGCTTCGGCCCGGGTCAGGCGGACCATGCGCATCGCCCGGATCGCGAACCCGGACTTCTCGATATGGGCCAGGATCGCTCCGGCCTTGCCGGAACTGACGGCATCGGGCTTGAGCATGGCAAATGTCTGCGTTCCAACCATTCAGCGAACTCCGGGAAAGTCGTAGGTCGTAGGTCGTAGGTCGTAGGTCGTAGGCCAGAAGTCGTAAGTCATTTTCACGCCTATGACTTACGACCTATGACCTATGACCTTACTTCAGCTTGCCCTTCAACAATTCAATCACGTCCACCGGCCGACGCATGATTCCCATCCCGGCGGCTTCGAAGGCCGCAAACTTCTCCTCAGCCGTGCCGCTGGCTCCGGAAATGATCGCGCCGGCGTGACCCATCCGACGGCCCGGGGGCGCCGTGGCGCCTGCCACGAAGCCAATCACGGGCTTCTTGACGTTGGCCTTGATGTAGTCGGCGGCTTCCTGTTCGGCG
>JAABRY010000040.1 GCA_011390645.1 Gemmatimonadota bacterium | reverse complement strand
CTCCGCCGTCCCGCCGATCTCACCCATCATCACGATGGCCTCGGTCTTGGGGTCGGCGTTGAACGCCTCGAGGACATCAATGAAGTTGGTGCCGACGATCGGATCGCCGCCGATGCCCACGCAGGTGCTCTGACCGAAGCCTGCCCGGGTGAGGTGGTGGACGATTTCGTACGTCAGGGTGCCCGACCGCGACACGAGGCCCACCGGGCCCGGCGTGCAGATCGAACCGGGGATGATGCCGACCTTCGCCTCACCCGGCGTGATCAGCCCCGGGCAGTTCGGGCCGATCAGGCGCACGCCACGATCGGCGAGGTACGGCATGACGGTGGTCATGTCCAGCACAGGCACGCCTTCGGTGATGCAGACCACAAGGGCGACGCCTGCGTCGGCCGCTTCCTTGATCGCCCCGGCCGCCATCGCGGGCGGGACATAGATCACGGAGACGTTGGCGCCCGTCTCACGCACGGCGTCCGCAACGGTGTGGAAGATCGGCACACCATCGAACGACTGGCCACCCTTCCCCGGCGTCACACCAGCGACCACGTTCGTGCCGTAGGCGATCATCTGCCGGGCGTGGAAGGAACCCTCACGACCGGTGATGCCCTGGATGACCAGGCGAGTGTCGTTCCCGATCCAGATGCTCACGCGGCCTCCTTGGCCAGCGCCACGGCCTTCTCAACCGCGGCGTCCATGTCGTTCATTGCTGCCATGCCGACGCTCTCCAGAATCTTGAAGGCCTCGGCCTCGTTGGTCCCGGTGAGGCGGATGACGATCGGCACATTCACCTTGAACTGCGAGGTGGCCTGGACGATGCCGTTGGCCACGTCATCGGTCCGGGTAATGCCGCCGAAGATGTTGAAGAGGATGACTTTCACGTTCGGATCAGCGGTGATGATCTTGAGCGCGTTGACGACCTTCTCGGGGTTCGAGGAACCGCCGATGTCGAGGAAGTTCGCGGGTTCACCGCCGTGATACTTGACCAGGTCCATCGTCGCCATCGCCAGGCCGGCGCCGTTGACGACACAACCCACATTGCCGTCGAGCTTGATGAACGTCAGGTTGGCCCGACGTGCAGCGACCTCGCTGGGCTCCTCGGCGGTCTCGTCACGCAGGACCGCAAGGTCGGGGCGGCGATCGAGCTCGTTGTCATCGATCGAGATCTTCGCGTCGAGGGCCAGCACCTTGCCGTCCGGCGTGGTGACCAGCGGGTTGATCTCGGCGAGAGAGCAACCGTTGGCCATGAAGACCGCGTAGAGCTGGTGCATGATCTTCACGGCAGCCTTGACGTGATCCCAGTCCTTGTAGAGGGCGAGCGCCAGCGTGAGCGCCTGGTGCGGGAGAAGGCCATCGCGCGGATCCACGGCCAGCTTGGTGATCTTCTCCGGCGTCTTGGCAGCGACCTCCTCGATGTCGACCCCGCCGGCCGGTGACACCATGAAGACCGGCTTCTGCGAGGCGCGGTCGAGAATCAGGCCGACGTAGCTCTCGGTGGCGATGTCCGCCGCCGGGACCACGAGCACCTTGTTGACCACGAAGTCCTTGATCGTCATCCCGAGGATCTGGGAGGCGGTGTCGTTCGCTTCGCCGGGATTCCGGGCGAGCTTGACGCCGCCAGCCTTGCCGCGTCCGCCGGTGTGGACCTGAGCCTTGATGACCACGGTGCCACCGAGGCGCCGGGCAATCGCCTCGGCCTCGCTCGGCGTGGCCGCGACATCGCCATCGAACATGGGCACGCCAGCGACCTTGAGCAGGTCACGAGCTTGATATTCGTGCAGGTTCACGCAAACCTCGTCGAGAGTGTGCACCAACTCCACCGGCGTTGCCGAGATGCATCCGGCGGACAGCCCCCAAAACTAGCCCGGTGGCCGGGCTGACGCTACGGTTCCTCCGGGTCGCTGATGAGGCCGCGCACGGCTTCCCACGCGCGGCCAAACGCGGTGAGATCACCACGCACCAGCGCACTGTCGGCCCGCATGATCCACGTGCGGAGCGCCGCGAGGCGCGCATCGGTATCGGGTCCCGATCGAGCGGCTGTGGTGTCCCCCGTCGCGGACACTGTGAGGCTGGCCCACGCTTCAGTCGCGTCTCGAGCACCGCCGAGACGATTCCCCCGGGCAGTGGCGATCCACACCAGGGTGGGTGGACCACGACGACCCTCGGTAATCAGGCTCATCGACGCGGCCAGCGCCCCGTCTTCCAGTCGCCAGACGATGGGGCCCGCGATCAATGAATCGCCGGCTGCGCGGACGGAGTCGCGCAGCTGCCGGACCATCACGCCGCGCGCCCACCGCCGTTCGAGTTCCCGGCCGTTCTCCGGGGCGATGCCGTCCACACGCACGAGCTGCAGTTCGGGCGCACTGCCGATGCGTCGCGCGGTGACCAACGCGTCAAGGGTGCGTCGCGCGGGGTCCTCGAACGGTGCCTGCCACCCAGCACGCCCCCGGGTCCAGACCGTTGCAGGCGCCTCGGGCGGTCCGTCGGCAACGCGCCGGCCCGGTCGCCGGCCGAATTCCCAGTGGGCCCCTTCGAGGACCTGCAATTGTGCATCGAGCCACTCGGATGGATACGGCACGGCGTCGACGACCGCAGCAGGCAGCGCGTCGGAGGAAACGAGCGAGCCCGCGAAGGTGACCCAGGCGTGTCCCAATGCGTCGGCAGCCGGGTCCGCCGTGAGGGTGACCGCACCCGAGGCGACATCCACGATGCCGAGCACCGCCGGGGTCACTCCTGACACGTCGAGTCCTCCCCAGCTTCGCTCGCGCATCAACGGAGCGCGGCGCACGGTCGCGAAGCCGGTGACGACCCAGACGGGTCGCTCGGCCACCAGCATCGCCCCGGTGAGCCGCCAGCTGAGCATGGGCAAGATGACCCGCACACGTTCCACCGGATCGAGGTGCCAATCGACTGTCCCCGGACCTGCGGCACGCAACATGGTCGGTGCTTGACGTGCCCACGCGAGGACCACGCGACGCCACCATCCTCCCACCCGCACCCCACCATCAGGCGACTCACGCCACGCGGGTGCGCCGGGGTAGACCCGCGCGTTGGCGATGGGCGCGCGCTGGAGGATCTCGGGCTGCCCTGGTTGCCCCCGGTCGGCCAGCGCGAGCCACTCAAGCCGCGTCGGTTCGTCCCGGCTTCCAAGAATCGTCATCCACGTCGGGGACGCATTCGTGTCGCCCGCTGCGTGCACCGTCGGCGAGATGGCGTGCGCCAGCATCCCGCGGTGCGAGAGCCATCGTGCGAGTGCGTCGTGATCCCAGCTTGTGGTGGGGGGGGGAGTGCTGTCTGGTGCCGCGGCATCGGCAAGGCGCAGCCCCCAGAACGTCGTCTCGAGTGCACGCACCTCCTCGTCGCGCGTCGGCGATCCGCTCGCTTCGGCCGCCATGGCGGGGAGGACCAGTCGCTCAACGGCCAGCCCCAGGAGCATCACCAACCAGCCGCCGACCAGAAGCGAATGACGCGCCCGCAGGGCCCACAAGGCGGACATCACGGCGACGGCGATTGCCGCCCCCGCCATGGCGTGCGCGGCGGTGATGCGAAGTCGCGACGGCAACAGACCGAGGGGCGGGTCAATGCTTGCGGCGAGACGATAGGGCGTCAGCAGCGCGCCGGCTGCGATGACGAGGGCGAGAATGGCGAGCAGCGCACCGAGGTGCCGTCTGGCATCGCCGTGCACTTCGATGGTGCCGCTGCGTCGCTGAATGGCCCCGATGGCGGCATAGAGTGCGAACGCAAGGGCGAGTCCCAGCACGGCCAGCGACATCGCGAAGCCCTGCGCGAGGTTCCACAGGGGCAGTTTCGACACCAGCACACCCAGGTCGCGCCCGAGGAGCGGGTCATTGATCCCGTAGACGACACCCTGCCAGGCGAGCGCGACTGGGGCCCGCCACGCCCGAGCCCCTGCCCCGGTGATGATGCCGAGCAGAATGCCCAGACCCAGACCGGCGAGGATCAGGACGCGGGTGGGGATCGGTTGGCGGATGCGGGCCGAGCCCACGAGTTCCTCGACCTGCACGGTGCCGATGGCCCGTGCAACGAGGAGTGCCTGGGCCGCGAACCAGACGGACGCAACTGCAATCGCCGACAGATCAAGCGCGAGGCCCAGCAACATCCAGCGCGTGACGAAGGCACCTGCCTCGGGTGCAAGTGCCGCTGCCCACCATCGGGTCGCCAGAAAATCGGCGGCCCACCGCCCCATGAAGAGCAGCAGGACCGCCAGGGCACCGACGCGGAGGAGGCGCTTGGCCCGTGGGCTCATGCGGTCAGCCGGTGACGCCGCGCTCCGCGAGCCATTCCATCACTTCCGCGCGGTGGCGATCGCGAGCCTCGGCACTGGTCGCCTCGAACCGGAGGACCAGGACGGGCTGGGTGTTCGAGGCGCGCAGCAACCCCCAACCATCCTCGTAGGAGATGCGAACGCCATCAATGGTCGACACGGGGTACAGCGTCGCGAAGTGTGCGGCCGCCTCTTCCACGATGCCGAACTTGCGATCATCGGCGCAATCCACGCGGAGTTCGGGCGTCACGAAGGTGGCTGGCAAGTCTGCAAGGAGTGGCGAGAGCCCGCCCGGGCCCGCCGCAACGATCTCGAGCAGGCGCGCCGCTGCGAAGAGGGCGTCGTCAAAGCCGAACCAATCGCCACCAAAGAAGATGTGGCCACTCATCTCCCCGGCGAGCGGCGCCTGCTCCGCCTTCATCTTCGCCTTGATCAGCGAGTGCCCGGTCTTCCACATCACCGGGCGCGCCCCCGCCTGCTTGAGTGCTTGTGGCAGGACTTCGGAGCACTTCACGTCGAAGATCACCGGCACGCCTGGTCCGAAGCGACGCACGGCATCACGTCCAAAGAGGACCAGGAGCGTGTCGCCGAAGATCGGGGTGGCATGTTCATCCACCGCACCGATGCGATCACCGTCGCCGTCGAAGGCGATGCCGAGCTCGGCCCCATGCACCCGCACCGCTTCCTGGAGGTCCACCAGATTCTCGACCACCGTCGGGTCGGGGTGGTGATTCGGGAACGTGCCATCGCTCTCGGCGAAGAGCGGGATCACGTCGGCACCGAGTGCCTGCAGGGTGCTGATGGCGATCAATGCACTGACCCCGTTGCCGCAATCCACCACCACCTTGACCGGGCGCGACAGCTTGTGCCGCGCCAGGATCGCTTCGCGATACGCGTGGAGGATCGATCCATCGCTGCGCTCCGAGCCGGCGGGAAGATCCGGATAGCGTTCGAGCATGATGGTCTCGTACAACTCCCCGATCGCCTCACCGTGGAGGGAGTCGCCGGCGAGGAGCATCTTGAAGCCGTTGAACTCGGGCGGATTGTGCGAGCCAGTGACCTGAATGCCACCATCCGTTCCGAGTGCTTCGACCGCGAAGTACAGGGCAGGCGTCGGCATCTCGCCGACGTCGATCGCGGTGGCTCCCCCGGCGGTGAGTCCGTGGCGCAGCGCCGCGGCGAGGGCCTTCCCCGATGGGCGGTTGTCGCGACCGACGGCCACGACTGGTGCCCGCCCGAGCGTTGCCACGGCGGCGGCCACGTAGGCACGGCCGAGATGTTCGGCGAGCGCGGGCGTCAGCTGTTCGCCGATGATGCCACGGACGTCATACTCGCGAAAGATGGAGCGTGGGACTTGCACGGGCGTCTCGTGGCTAGCGGGTCAGGATAGGCATGGCGAGGCGACGGAGCTGCACCGCCTCTTGTGTCGCGAAATCGAGCACGGCATTGGGCCACACGCCCAGCACGAGAATCGCGAGGACGCAGATGGCGACAGCGATCTTGGCGGGAACCGGGAACCGGATCGTCTGGTGGGCCGAGCGAGTGCGCACCGGCTTGAGGGTCATCGCGAGGATGACCGGGAGGTAGTAGCCGATCGAGATCCCACTGCCGATCATCGCGATGATGGGCAGCAGCAGTTCGCCCTCTGCCAACGGGGCGGCGACCAGAAACCATTTCCCGATGAAGCCGAAGGTCCCTGGGAAGCCAAGCAGCGACAGCATGCACACGCTGAGACCCATCGCCGCGAACGGACGTGCGGCGTAGAGGCCTTCGAGATCGGAGATCAGCACGGTGCGTGCGCCCGCGCGCTCGATGGACGCCAGGATGCCGAAGGCCGCAATCGTGGTGATTACATAGGCATGCAGGTAGATGAGCACCGCAGCCGTGCCACGGTCGGAGTGTGCCCAGAGTGCTATCAGCAGGTATCCGGCGTGCGCGATGGCGCTGTACGCCAGCATGCGCTTCATCGATTGCTGCGCAAGCGCGACGAGGTTGCCGACAAGGATCGTCACGACCGCGAGCACCGCGAGCACGGGACGCCACAACTCCACGTAGCCCGGGAAGGCCTCTGCGAGGATCCGGGCGAGGGCGAAGAACGCTGCCGCCTTCACCCCTGCCGCCATGAATGCGGTGACCGGGGTCGGCGCCCCTTCATAGACATCTGGCGCCCAGGCGTGGAATGGCACCGCGGCCACCTTGAACGCGAAGCCCACGAGCAGGAGCCCGAGGCCGGCCTTGGCCATCAACGTCGGCTCGGTCGCAGACAGTTGCGCCCCGATCAGTACCAGGTTGAAGTGGCCCGTCGCGCCGTAGAGCAATGCGATGCCATAGAGCAGGAATCCGGAAGCGAATGCCCCGATCAGGAAATACTTCAGGCCTGCCTCCGCCGAGGCGCGCCGCGTGCGATCATAGCCTGTGAGCACATAGACCGCGATGGACATCAACTCGAGTCCGAGGAACATCGTGATCATGTCCGCGGCACCGGCGAGCAACATCATCCCGACCGTTGCCAGCATGAGCAGGACATAGTACTCGGGGGCGATGATGCCCTGGCGCTCGAGCCACCGCCACGAGAGCACTGCGACCGCCCCACCGATCCAGAGCAGCAGCGTGTGACTAGCATACCGGAAGCCGTCCAACGCCACCATCAGCGGGAGGCCCTCAGGGCGCGCGCCGACCCACGCCAGCCATCCGGTCGCCATCACCGCGAGGACATAACCCACGATCGAGAGAATGCCGACATAGCGGGAATCGGCCGCCGTCCGGTGCCGCCAGGACGCCACGAGCAGGACGACCAGTGCCCAGCCGGTCAGCACGATTTCCGGTAGCAGGGCGAGCGCTGCGCCGCCGGGCGATGACAGGTCGATAAGCATCAGCGGCCCCCGCGGAACATGGTCCCGCCGACGGTGGGCGTCTCGGACAGGTAGGGTTCGACCATCTCGATATACATCCGAGCTGCGCCTTCGGTGCGCCGCAGGATCGGCCCGGGATAGAGTCCGATCCAGACCATGCCGAGGAGCAACGGGGCGAGCACGGCAATCTCTCGCATGTTCAGGTCGCCGATCCCCTCATTGAGGGGATTGGTGAAGCGATTGAAGAAGACCCGCTGCGTCGCCCAGAGCAGGTACGCGGCCGAGAACACGACTACCGTCGTCGCACCGGCCACCAGCCAGGGGTAGCGTCCGAACGCACCGATGAGGACGAGGAACTCACCGACGAAGCCGTTGAGCCCCGGCAGGCCGATGGACGAGAACGCCGTGATCACGAAGGCGGTTGCCATGAGTGGGGCGACGCGAGCCAGTCCGCCGAAGTCGCTGATCTTCCGGGTGTGCCGGCGCTCGTAGAGCATGCCGATGATGAAGAAGAGCGCGCCCGTCGAGAGGCCGTGCGAGATCATGACCATGATGGCGCCCTGCACACTCTCCACGGTGCTGCCCCAGATCCCCAGGATCACGAAACCAAGGTGACTGACCGAACTGTAGGCCACGAGGCGCTTGAGGTCGGGCTGCACCATCGCGACGAGTGCGGCGTACACGATACCGATGACCGCGAGCCCCGCCATCACCAAGCCGACGCTCTCCGAGAGGGCGAACCCTGGGAAGAAGGGCACGGCGAAGCGGAGGAAGCCGTAGGTGCCCATCTTGAGCAGGATCACGGCGAGGTCGACCGAGCCGGCCGTGGGGGCCTCGGTGTGGGCGTCTGGCAACCAGGTGTGGAACGGAAAGATCGGCACCTTGACCGCGAAGGCCAGGGCGAACGCGACGAAGAGCCACGGCCCTGACGACTCCAGCAGATAGGCGTGCGCGAGGAGGTGCTCGTAGGCGAAGGAATAGGTGCCGGTGGCGCGACCGACCTCCATCACCATCCACACGATCGCCACCAGCATCAGCAACGAGCCGACGAAGGTATAGATCACGAACTTCGTCGCCGCGTACAGCCGGTTGCTGCTTCCCCACGATCCGATGAGGAAATACATCGGGATCAGCAGCAATTCCCAGAAGACGTAGAACAGGAAGAGGTCCATCGCAACGAAGACGCCGAGCATGCCGGTCTTGAGTGCCAGCAGGAGCGCGTAGAAGCCACGCTGCTTCGTGTCCACGCTGCGCCAACTGCTCCAGACCACCAGCGGCATCGTGATGACCGAGAGCAACACCATCATGACGGACAGGCCGTCGATGCCCAATCGGTAGCCGACACCAAATGCCCCGATCCAGGGCACGTCGGTGACGAACTGCATCGCCGGATTGGCGGGATCGAAGGCCCACCACAGTCCGAGTCCAAGGACCAGCTCGATGAGCGCCACGGTCAGCGCGATCCATCGTGCCCGATGCACCGGCATGATCAGGATCATCGGGATCGCCAGGAGCGGGAGCCCGAGGAGGACGTGGAGGATCCACTGTTCGTAGCCGATGGCGGCGAGGAACGCGGTCATGGCGCGCCTCCGATCACAGCGCGCATCAGAAGCACGACCCCAGCCACAAAGAGCGTGAGGTAGAGCGCCACGTGACCATTCTGGAGTCGCGAACCGAGCCAGCCGAGGCCCTTCGCGACGCGCGCAGTGCCGCCGACACCCATACGGTCAACCAGGAACTGGTCTATTCCCTGCCACAGGACGCGCCGCGAGAACCATACGGTCGGGCCGACAAACACCTTCTGATAGAGCTCGTCGATGAAGTACTTCCCCTCCAGCACGCGCGCCAGCCCCGTGGCTGCGGGTGTGGCAGCCGGCGTGAGCACCGGTCGGCGCAGGGTGGTCCACATGCCGAGTGCGAGGCCGACCAGGGCGATGGTAATCGCGCCGCCAACCAGGAGCAGTTCCGTCATCCCATGCGGCATCTCCAGCCGATCGAGGTACGGCAGCGTCGCATCGGTCACCGGTTCGAGCCAGTGCGCGAGATAGTGACTGCCGCCGGCGAATCCTGGCAGATTGAGCACGCCACCGACGATGCTCAGCAGCCCGAGGACCACCAGCGGTCCGGTCATCACCGCCGGGGCCTCGTGCAGGTGCGGCTCAAGGGTGTCGCCGCCGCGGAAGCGGCCGAAGAACGTCATCGCCATGAGGCGCGCCATGTAGAATGCCGTCATCAGGGCGGCAAGGAGACCCAGGCCCCAGGCGACGAGGTAGATGGTGTTCCCCCCCCCACGCACGAATGCCGCGGCGAGGATTTCGTCCTTGGACCAGAAGCCCGCGAGCGGTGGCACACCTGCGATCGCGAGTGTCGCGATCCCCATCAGCACGAACGTCCATGGCATCGCGCGCCGCAACCCGCCCATGAGGCGCATGTCCTGGGCATCGCCGTGGGCGTGTGCCGCATGCTGCGCGTGGTGCATCGCGTGGATCACGCTGCCCGACCCGAGGAAGAGGAGGGCCTTGAAGAAGGCGTGCGTCACCAGGTGGAAGATCCCCGCGGCCCACGCCCCGGTGCCGACGGCGAGGAACATGTAGCCGAGCTGCGAGACGGTCGAGTAGGCGAGCACCTTCTTGATGTCATTCTGGCGGAGCGCGATCGTGGCGGCGAAGAACGCGGTCAACGCGCCAGTGATCGCGACCACTTCCATCGCCACCGGCGCCAGCGAGAAGATGACGCCGGTCCGCACCACCAGGAAGACGCCTGCCGTCACCATCGTGGCAGCATGGATCAGTGCCGAGACGGGGGTCGGACCGGCCATGGCGTCGGGCAGCCAGGTGAAGAGCGGAATCTGCGCGCTCTTGCCGGTGCACCCGAGGAAGAGCAGCAGCGCGATCAGCGTCACGGGCGCACCGGCGTAGGCGAGCACCTCAGGCGCCTGACGCGCGAGCCCGTCGTAATCGAGGGTGCCGACGTGCCACCAGAGGAGGAACATCGCCATCAGCACGCCGAAGTCACCGATGCGGTTCGCGAGGAAGGCCTTCTTGCCCGCGTCGCTGTTGGCGTCCACCTCGTACCAGAAGCCGATGAGCAAGTAGGAGCAGAGCCCGACCCCTTCCCACCCGATGAACGAGACCGGGAGTGAGGCGCCGAGCACCAGAACCAGCATGAACGCGACGAAGAGGTTCAGGTAGGCGAAGTAGCGCGCGTACCCTGGATCGCTCTTCATGTAGCCGACCGAGAAGAGGTGAATCAGCGATCCGACGCCCGTGATGACCAGCAGCATCACCGTCGAGAGCCGATCCACCTGCAACGTGAGGTCGATCGAGAGCCGCTCCGTGACCGGCATCCACTGCCAGAGGAGCACGCGGGTCGCCGTACCGTCGCCGGCAAGGACCTCGAGGAAGATCCCGATCGCTACCGCGAACGATCCGAGCAGGGCGCCCACCCCGACGAGCGAGACCAGTCCCTTGGCCTCGGGTCGGCGAATGGCGATCGCTCCATTGATCACGGCCCCGAGCAACGGGAACAGGATGGTGAGCCAGACCAGACTCGTCACGCCTCAGCCCTTGAGCAGGGTAAGCTGTCGGAGATCCACCGATTGTGCATGTCGGAAGATCGCGAGGATGATCGCCAGCCCGACCGCGGCCTCGGCGGCGGCGACCGTCATCACGAAGATGACCATCACCTGTCCCCCAAGACCGTGAACCTGGGCCAGCGCCACGAACGAAAGATTCACGGCATTGAGCATCAGCTCGACGCACATGAAAACCACGATGGCATTGCGCCGCACCAGCACGCCCAGCACCCCGAGGGTGAAGAGCACGGCCGAGAGCGCGAGAGAGGGTCCGAGCAGCATCAGAGCTTCTTCTTTGCGAGGACCACCGCGCCGATGACCGCGGTGAGGAGGAGCACAGAAGTGATCTCGAACGGGATCAGGTAGGCGGTGAACAACGGTTCGGCCACGGCGCCAACCACGCCCCGCTCGGCAACCGCTGCGGCCGACGCCATGCCCTCCGGGAAGACCAGTGCTGGGTTCACCGGTGCCGGTTGGGTGGAGAATTCATCCGCCAGCCGTTGCCGGCCGTAGCCGCCGAGCATCATGAGCTGGGCGCCAAGGACCGCCGCGAGGCCGACGCCCAGCAGCCCGACCGGCCAGCGCCGCCACTCCCTCGGTGCATCGCCGACGTTGAGCAGCATGATGACGAACAGGAACAGCACCATGATCGCGCCGGCATAGACGATCACCTGCACCGCAGCAATGAACTGCGCGTCGAGCAACACATAGATCCCCGCCAACGCGAACATGGTACTGACGAGCCAGAGCGCGGAGGAGATCGGGTTGCGGCGCGTGATGCAGAGCACAGCCGAGACGACGGACCAGCCGGCAAATACCCAGAACACGGGAGTGACCAGGTCCATCTCACTCCCCCTTGGGATCGGAGGGATCCCAGAGCGTGGAGACGGGATGCGTCTGCGCGCTCAAGCGCTCGAGGTCGTAGACGAAGCGCTCTCGCGAGTACTCGGCGTTCTCGTAGTGCACGCCGACGTGAATCGCCTCTTCCGGACACACTTCCTGGCAGTATCCGCAGAACACGCAGCGGAACTCATCGATCTCGTAGATCAGCGGGTACCGGTTGCCGGCCTCGTCCTCACCGGGGACCAGCTTGATGCAGTTGGCCGGGCAGATCTGCGGACAGAGACCACAGGCGACACACTTCGAGCGTCCCTGTGCGTCGGTCAGCATGCGGTGGGTGCCGCGCCAGCGCGTGGCAATGCGCCAGTCGTCCGTACTGCGGACTTCCGGATACTGCATCGTGACGCGTGGTTGGAGCAGGTGCTTGAAGGTCAGCACCATCCCCTTCAACGTGGCCCGCACATAGGAGACCCCTGAGTCGGGTCGGGACATCACCTTGACGCCGATAGCCATCAGCCCTCCGCTCCGGCACGAATCGGCACAGCGCGCTGCCCGACGCCTTGCACGATGCGCCCACGATCGAGGAAGAAGAACACACCCCATCCGATGGGGAGATTCAGGAGGAAGAGCGCGCCCGCGCGAGCCGTGGGCGAGATTGTCGGGGCGAGCACGTCGAGCGCCCAGATCGCACCCGCGATCACGACGATGTAGACCAGGGCCAGTGGCAACATCACCTTCCACCCGAGGGACATCAGCTGGTCATAGCGGAATCGCGGCAACGTCCAGCGGATCCACATCACGAAGAAGATCCAGAAGAAGGTCTTGGCAAAGAATGCCAGGTGCGTCGCCAGCGTCTGGGCCACGCCCCCCTGCTCATCCCAGCTGGTGAATGGGATGTCCCATCCACCGAAGAAGAGCGTGGTCACCATCGCGCTGATCGTGAGGATGTGCGCAAACTCCGCGATCATGAACAGCGAGAACTTCATCGCGCTGTATTCGGAGTGATAGCCTGCCACGAGTTCGGCCTCTGCTTCGGGCAGGTCGAACGGCAGCCGGTTCGTCTCGGCGAAACCGGAGATCAGGAACACGAAGAACGAGAGGAAGAGCGGCGCGATGTACCAGAGCCCCTCCTGCTGATTCCGAATGATCTCGCTGAACGCCACGTTGCCGCTGAGGAGCAGAATCGGCACGAGCGACAGGCCCAGCGCCACTTCGTAGGAGATCATCTGCGCGCTCGCACGAAGCCCGCCGAGCAGCGAGTACTTGCTGTTGGATGCCCACCCGGCCAACGCCACCCCGTAGACACCGAGCGACGAGAAGGCGAGGATGAAAAGGAAGCCAATGGGGAGGTCGGCGACGACCATCGGCAAGTCGCCCGTATAGACGAACCGCCCGAGTACGGGGAGGGTGAAGTCCACCGCAAGCGGCAGCGGGGCCGCCAGCGGGATCACCGCCATCAGCATCATGGCGGGGATGAAGGTGATCGCTGGGGCAATCGTATAGAGCGACCGGTTGGCCGCCGCTGGTGTCGTCTCTTCCTTGATGAAATTCTTGATGCCGTCAGCCACCGGCTGAAGCAGTCCCGTGGGGCCGACGCGATTCGGGCCCGGGCGGTTCTGAATCCAGCCGGCGACCTTCCGTTCCATCAGCGTCATGAGCGCCACGCCGACCATCGTCATCGTGAAGACGGCCAGCATCTTCAGTGAGGAGAAGAGGAGGAAGCCCTTCATCTCTGGTGTCATCGGGCGGCCTCCCCCACCGGTGCCACGATGCGTCCGACGAAGCCGAGGTCACGATGGCTCAGCCCACTGAATGCCGGCAACCGCTGGAGTGCTTCCGTGGCGGTATCCGGTGCGACACGATCGGGGGCACCAGCCGCCCAGAGGCGTGAAGCCACCCACCACCCAGGGCGGGCCATGCCGGGGGGAGTCTTGGCGGGGAGATAGCGCTGCGCACGACCATCGCGATTCACGAAGACGCCCTGCTCTTCCGCGACACTGGTGATGGGCAGGACTGCGCGAAGGGCTGGCAGTCTCGGGTCGGCCACCGTCGTGAGGTGGAGCACGATCCCGGCGCCGCGCAGCGCCTCCACTTCCGCGTCGTCCAGGTCGGCATCGAGGACCACGACGACCGCAGCACGCGAGGCCACGGTCAGTGCGGCTTCCCACGGGGCATCCGCCCCGAGGAGCAGCGCGCCGTGGAGGTTGGCGGCCCGTTCCCGGCGGAGTGCGAGGTTCGGCACACCGGCCAGCGGTGCCTCCTCGCCCATCGGCACCTTCATGGCGGCCGTCACGGTTCGTCCTTCCAGGGCCTGCAGCGTCCAGCCAATCGTCTCGCTGGAGGCGCGACCGCCAATCAGGACCACCGCGTCTCCCGCAGCGGCGGCGAGCGCCGCGACCGTGCGTTCGACGGCAACGTCCCAATCCTGCGCGTGCAGACGATCTCCCTCGCCGATCAGCGGCGCCTCGACGCGGTCCCCGCGATTCATCCAGCGGTAGTCTGCCCGCCCGACGTCACAGATGAAGTGACGATTGACCTCGAGGTTCGGGCGGGGTCGCAACCGCACCACGTTTTCGTCACGGGTGTCGATCATGATATTGCACCCCTGCGTGCACCCGGTGCAGATCGAGGCGTTCTTGTCGAGATCCCAGGCACGCGCCTTGTGGAGGAAGTCCTTCGACACGAGCGAGCCGACCGGGCAGAGATCGACGATGTTGCCGGCCCACGGATGATCCACGCGGTGTCCCGGATCGATCCCGATGTAGGCCCGATCACCGCGCTCGCTCACGTTGAGGACCGGATCGTCCGCGACATGGTCCATGAAACGCACGCATCGGGTGCACAGGATGCAGCGATTCGTCACGTAGAGGATGTCAGGTCCGAAATCCTCGACCGGGTTCCAGCGCTTCGCCTCGTCGCCGTAGCGGGTGCCCGCGCGTCCTTCCTGGAAGACGAAGTCCTGCAACTCGCACTCACCGGCCTGATCACAGATCGGGCAGTCGAGCGGGTGGTTGATCAGCAGAAATTCGAGCACACCCTCCCGGGCCTTCTTGGCGGCAGGCGAGTGGACGTGCACCACCTGCCCTTCGGCGACTGGTGTGACGCACGAAGGCACGAGCTTGGGCAGCTTCTCGATCTCGACCAGGCACATCCGGCAGACCGCTGGCGCGGGCAGCGACGGGTGGTAGCAGTAATGCGGTACGACGATACCAGCTTGCTTCGCGGCCTCGATCACTGAGGTGCCCTTGGGCACCGACAGCGTGATGCCGTCGATCGTCAGCGTGACCATGTCAGTGCTCATCGCTCAGACCCCCACCGTCATCGGTGCGCGTGCGCCCGACAGGTATGCGTCGAACTCATCCCGGAACTTCGCGATGCCGCTGACAACCGGGGTCGCGCAGGAATCGCTCAACACACAGATCGTCTTGCCCGTCATGTTGTCCGCGAGGTCGAGCAGCAGGTCGAGGTCCGACGCCTTGCCCTCACCCCGAAGGATGCGCTCGAGGATCTTGGTGGTCCACGCAGTGCCTTCACGGCAGTTGGTGCACTGCGCACAACTCTCGTGCGCGTAGAAGCGCGCGAGCCGCATGATCTGGTAGACCATGTCGGTGGTGTCGTCCATCACGATCATGCCACCCGACCCGAGCAACGAGCCCTTGGCGGCGATGCCCTCGTAGTCGGTCGCGCAGTCGGCGACCTCCTCGGGGGTCATGATCGGCACGGACGACCCACCGGGGATCACGGCCTTCAGCGTCCGACCCGGTCGCATGCCGCCGCACAGGTCGAAGATCAGCTCCTGCATCGGGAGACCCATCGTGATCTCGTAGGTGCCCGGGCGTTGCACGTGGCCGCACACCGAGATGAGCTTCGTGCCGGTGCTCTTCGGGCTGGAGAGCGAGAGCCCGGCGTACCAAGCCGCGCCGCGCGTGAGAATCGCGGGGACCGCCGCCAGTGTCTCGACGTTGTTGATCGTCGTCGGCAATCCGAAGAGCCCCGCGACGGCAGGAAATGGCGGCTTGATGCGCGGGTTCCCGCGCTTGCCCTCGATGGCATTCATCAAGGCGGTTTCTTCGCCGCAAATGTACGCGCCCGCACCACGGTGCACGATCATCTCGATCCGCTTGCCCGACCCCATCGCGTTTGCACCGATGGTGCCGGCGGCATACGCCTCGTCGACGGCAGCCTGCAGGATGCGATACGGCTCGGTGTACTCGCCGCGGATGAAGATCACGCAGGTTTCGGCGCGGATGGCGAGGCAGCCAATGGCACACCCCTCGATCAGCGCGTGCGGCGTCCAGCGCAGGATCTCGCGGTCCTTGAAGGTGCCCGGCTCGGACTCGTCGGCGTTGCAACAGAGGTAGTGCTCGCGGCCATCGTCCTTCGGCATGAACGACCACTTCATGCCGGTCGGAAAGCCTGCCCCCCCCCGGCCGCGGAGGCCCGAGGCTTTCACCTCATCCACGATCGCCTCGGGGGTCATGCCCAACGCCTGCTGCAGCGCGACGTACCCCCCGCGGGCCACCCAGCCAGCATGGCTGCGGGCGTCGGGATCCCCGAAGTGTGTCGAGAGGACCGGCGTTTCCTTCGGGTGGATCGGATGCGGATAGCCCATCAGGTGTACCTGGCGAGCAGCGCCGGCACGCTCTCGGGCGTCACCGACTCGATGAAGTCGTCATTGATCAACACGGGCGTGGCGAAGGCGCATGCCCCAAGGCATTCCGCTTCGGCGACGGTGAACTTTCCGTCGGGCGAGGTCGCACCAAGTTCCCCGCACCCGGTGTGCGTGAGGAGCGCGCGCACGACGTCTTCCGCCCCGCAGATGTTGCACGGCGAGGTGGTGCACACCTGGATGAAATACCGCCCCACCGGATGCGTGTGGTACATGGTGTAGAAGGAGACGACACCGCGCACGTAGGCGGGGGTCAGCTCGAGTTGCTCCGCCACCTCCGTGATGCCTTCGGGTGAGACCCAGCCCCGAGCCTCCTGCACCATCCAGAGCGCCGGAAGCAGCAGCGCCTGGCGTGTGGGGTACTTCGTGGCCAGGGCCTCGAGTCGGGCCTTCGTGTCCCCGACGAAGACCGGCACATACGGCTCGGCATGCGACGACGTACTCACCGATCCACCTCACCCATCACAATGTCCACCGATGCATTGATCGCGATCACGTCCGAGAGAAGCGCGCCCTCGCACAACTTGGGCAGCGCCGAGAGATTGATGAAGGCGGGCGGGCGAATGCGCCAGCGCACGGGCTTCGCCGTACCGTCGGAGACGAGATAGTATCCGAGTTCGCCCTTGGGGTTCTCCACCCCGAGGTAGACTTCGCCGGCGGGTGGCTTCACGCCTTCCATGACCTGCTTGAAGTGGAAGATCATCGCTTCCATGTCGCTCATCGCGCGCGACTTCGGCGGCAGAATCACCCTGGGGTCCGCCACATTCACCGGTCCCGGTTCCAACTTCGCGAGTGCCTGTTCCAGGATGCGGACCGATTGGAACATTTCCTCCAGTCGCACCCGGTAGCGATCGTACACGTCGCCGTGCTCACCGACCGGTACGTCAAAGTCGAACTGGTCGTAGCCCAGGTACGGACGGTCCTTCCGGACGTCGTAGGCGACCCCGCTGGCGCGGAGCATGGGACCGGAGAGCGAGTAGTTGATGGCGTCGGCACCGCTGATGACGCCCACGCCCTGCGTGCGCCCGATGAAGATCGCGTTGCGCGTGAACATCGTGTCCACCTCGCGCAACGTCGTCGGGAAGGTCCGGAGGAAGTCCCGGAGGGCATCCTCCCACCCGTCCGGCACGTCGGCCATCATGCCCCCGACACGCGCCACGCTGGTCGTCAGGCGCGCACCGGTCCACGCTTCCTGCAGGTTGTACACTCGCTCGCGTTCCTGGAACATCCACAGGAACGGGGTGAACGCCCCGAGGTCGATGCCGGTGGTGCCGGCCCAGACGAGGTGCGAGATGATGCGCGACAGCTCCATCGCGATGACGCGCAGCAGGCGGCACCGCTCGGTGATCTCGATGCCCATCAACTTCTCGACTGCCATCGCGAAGGCAACGTTGTTCGCCATCGGCGCGAGATAGTCGGTGCGGTCGGTCAGCG
>JAABRY010000039.1 GCA_011390645.1 Gemmatimonadota bacterium | reverse complement strand
GCGATTGTCGGTTATGCCAGCCAACCCGGCACGGAGGCTTACAACATGGCGTTGGGACTGCGTCGGGCCGAGGCTGCGAAGGCCTACCTGGTCGCCCAGGGCGTGGCGGCCAGCCGCGTCGAGATCTCGACACGCGGCGAGGGTCAACTGGTAGTGGAGGGACCCGGTGAAGCGGCGAACGCGGCAAACCGTCGCGGCACCTTCCGCCTCTTGCTGGCAGATCCGGATCGGTAGCTGAACACTGCCCGCCACCGCACGAAACCCCGG
>JAABRY010000038.1 GCA_011390645.1 Gemmatimonadota bacterium | reverse complement strand
GCTCAGGCAAGCGTCAGCAGTCATAGCGCACTCGCGACCATCGTGCGCAAGAATGTGGTCAGGGGTTCGAGCGAAGGGGGTTCGCGAAACAGCGGCGTGCCAGCAATCCGTTCCAGGGTGACCCCATCACCGAGTGTCGCACGCAAACCATTCTCGTAGCCCACGCCCGCGAAGCCATGCAAGTTGATGAAGGCGTCGGGGTTGAAGTCGACGCGGACGTGTGCATCCGTCCAGGCGAGAGGCACCGAGCCCGCCGCGAAGGCCTCGGGGATCTTCTCCGTGTAGTAGCCGGGATACAGCGAGTTCTCGGGGCACAGACAGAATGCAAAGTCGCGCAGCACCTCCGCTTTCGCCCCGGCGCGTGCATTGCGTCCGTACGCAGCCGGTCCGAAGCCGCGACCGAGGCCGGTGATCGGCATCACCCGACGCACCGCCTCGACCAGCGTGCGACGCGGTTCTCGTTGATGACGCGAGAAGATCACCGCCTCGCGTGGCCGCTCACGGAATGCCGCGCCGAGCGGTGCCAGCAACCGCGTGACGGGGATCGGTGCACCGAAGCGCTGCCATCGGTTGGCGTGGCTGATGCCCTCGTGCGACCAGTCGAGGATCTGCATCCAGTAGGGCAAGCGATGATGGCGGGGGTCGACGATCCCGAGGTCCATGGAGATGGAAAAGTCGAACGGTTCCTCGTTCCAGCGTGTGTTCTCCCCCGTGACCGCGAGCAGGAGCGGCCGACGGCCCGCAGGACGCGCCTGGACTGCCGCGAGCACTCGCCGCACTGCCGGTGACACGAGATAGAATCCTTCGGCCACCATCGCCAGCGGCAGGGGTCGCGGCACGGTCCCCGCGACCTTGTTGAGAAACGGACCCACCAGCACGAGGTCGGCGCGCGCGACGTTGCTGCGTACGATCGACCGGCCCGTGACGCGCGACAGCACCGCGAGCACCAGATGGTCTTCCTCCCACCCCGGCCCGGGCGTCCACCCGATGCCGGCGACCTTCAGCGCTCGGATCATCCCCCCCCCACACGCACGGTCCGTCGATACCAGGCCACGGTCTCTTCCAGGCCGCGCCGCAACGGGATGCGAGGCTGCCAGCCCAGCGCCGCCAACCGGGTGACATCCAGGAGCTTCCGAGGTGTCCCGTCCGGTTTCGTCGCGTCGAACACGATGTCGCCGCGGTAGCCGACCACCTCCGCGACCATCTGCGCCAACTCCCCGATCGGGAGGTCCTCCCCGCAACCGATATTCACCAGGTCGCTGCCGTCGTGGTGGCGCATGACGTGCACACACGCATCGGCGAGGTCATCGACGTGAAGGAACTCCCGTCGCGGCGTGCCCGAACCCCAGACACTGACCGTGGGCACGGTCGCCTCATGCGCTTCGTGGAACTTGCGGATCAGCGCCGGAATCACGTGGCTGGTGTCGAGGTCGAAGTTGTCACCGGGGCCATACAGATTCGTGGGCATCACGCTCACGAAGTTGGTGCCGTATTGATGGTTGTAGCTCCGACAGAGTTCGATGCCCGCAATCTTCGCAATGGCATAGGCCTGGTTGGTCGGCTCAAGCGGTCCCGTGAGCAGCGCCGACTCCGGGATCGGTTGCGGTGCGTGCTTCGGATAGATGCAGCTTGATCCGAGGTAGAGGAGCTTGGTGACACCAGTGTGCCGGGCAGCCTCGAGCACGTTGAGCGTGACCAGCAGGTTGTTGCGGATGAAGTCGGCGGGATAGGTGGCGTTGGCGAGGATACCGCCGACCCGAGCGGCCGCCAGATAGACCTCGCTCGGCCGTTCGCGCTCGAAGAACGCCGTGACCGCGGCGGGATCCTCGAGATCGAGCTCGGCGCGCACTCGGGTGACGAGCGGTACCCGGTCCTGGCCGAGTCGGCGCACGAGGGCGGAGCCGACCAGGCCGCGGTGGCCTGCGACGAAGACCTTCTGATCCACAATCATCCCTTCTGCGGGTGGCGTCGTCCCGGCAGAAAAGATGCTACGCCCAGTCCCGCGGCGCGAGCATCGCGACCAGCCGTGCCTCGGGTGACTCAGGGGCGAAATGCGGATCGTAGTCCCACGCCGCCAGCGGCGGCAAGGACATCAACACGCTCTCGATGCGTGCCGAGGTCTGCAGCCCGAAGATCGTGCCCCGATCGTGGACGAGGTTGAATTCGACATACCGGCCGCGTCGGAGCAACTGGAAGTGCCGCTCCGCCTCGCCGAACGGCAACTCCCGGCGTCGCTCGGCGATCGGGCCATAGGCGGCGGGCAGCACGGCCCCGATGTCGTGCACAAAGGCGTGCAGCTTGTCGCGAGGCGGCAGACCGTCCTCGCCCGGCCGCAGGTTGTCGAAGAAGACCCCGCCACATCCACGGCGTTCGCCGCCCCGATGGGTGTTCACGAAGTAGTCGTCACACCACTGCTTGAATCGTGGATAGAACGCGGGATCGTGCGTGTCGCAGGTCTGCCGGAGCACGGCATGGAAGTGCGCCGGGTCCTCTTCCCAGGGCTGGTAGGGTGTGAGGTCGGTCCCCCCCCCAAACCAGCCATCGAGCACATCGCCGTCCGGCGTCCGGACCTCGAAGTAGCGCACGTTGCTGTGGACCGTCGGCACGTGGGGATTGTGCGGATGCAACACGAGCGACATGCCGGTGGCGAAGAAATGCGCCTCGGCCCCCTCGGGCACGCGGCCCCCGAGGCGTGCCACGGCGGCGGCAGGCAGCACCCCATGCACCACACTGCGATTGACCCCGGCCTTCTCGAAGAGTGCGCCATCCACCAACACCCGCGTGTGCCCGCCCCCGCCACCGGGCCGCTCCCACCGGTCCTCGCGAAAGCGCGCCCTGCCATCGAGCTGCTCGAAGTAGGCGCAGGTCTCGTCGTGCAAGGCAGCGATCCACGCCTCCGCCGCCGGGGCCCAGGACGCGGTCATGCCGGTCGCCACTCCTGCACGGCCTCGACGAATGCGAGGGCATGGGCCGGGGGCACATCTGGGAGGATACCATGCCCGAGATTTGCCACGTGGCGCTGCCCTCCGAAGGCATCGCACATCGCGTGGGCACGGCGGCGAATCTCCGCGGGTGGGGCGTACAACCAGCACGGGTCGAAGTTCCCCTGTCGCGAGACGGGCAGGGCCGCCGTGCGCGCGTGCGCGGTCGTGGCATCCATCGTCCAGTCGAGGCCGAGCACCGAGGCGCCGGTGGCTTCGGCAATTTCCTCCAACGCCCAGGCGGCGCCGGGCGCAAACGCGATCACCGGCACGCCCGTGGGGCGGACGTGCTGGGCCGCGCGGGCCATGTACGGGAGCGCAAATTCACGGAAATCACGCTCACCGAGCGCGCCGGCCCACGAGTCGAAGAGCTGCACCGCCTGCGCACCCGCCTCGACCTGCGCGACCAGAAAGCGCCCGACCTGATCGGCCAGCTTGGCCAACAGGTCATGCGCGAGGTCGGGCCGCTCGACGAGCAACCGCTTCGCCTTTGCGAACTGCTTCGTACCGCGGCCCTCGATCATGTAGGAAGCCAACGTCCACGGTGCACCCGCGAAGCCGATCAGCGGCACGCGGCCATCCAGTTCACGGCGGGCGAGGCGGAGCGCATCGAGCATGTACGCGAGCGCCTCTCGCGGGTCCGGCTCACGCAACTGGGCGAAGTCATCCTCGTGCTTCAGCGGCGCGTGGAAGATCGGTCCGACTCCCTCGTCGACGGAGAGGCCCATCCCCATGGCCTGCGGTACGACGAGGATGTCGGAGAAGATGATCGCCGCATCCACACCGATGAGGTCCACCGGTTGAAGCGTCACCTCGACGGCGAGTTCCGGCGTGCGGCACATGGTCAGGAAATCGGCGCGCTCACGCACGCGACGGTATTCGGGGAGATAGCGGCCGGCCTGGCGCATCATCCAGACCGGGACACGTTCGACATGCTCACCGCGGCAGGCGCGAAGAAAGAGATCGTTCATGAGACTCAGGGTTCGAGGGACAAGGAGCGGGCCGCCTGGCGTACAGCCTCGGCGACACCCGCCACGGAAGGATGGGCGGCCACCGCCACGAGCGGGAGCCCGGCGGATCGGCACGCGTCGGCGGTGGTCGCACCGAGAGCGACGTAGCCCGGGAGTCTGGCCTCGTCACCCTGCGCCGCCAGGGCGGCGATCAAGGTGGGAGACCCCACCACCAGCAAGTGTGCGCGGTCGAGCGCCGCGAGGAGCTCCACATCGTCTGCCGGCTTGGTCCGGTAGACCACCACCGTGGTGACTGCGATGCCCGCATCGGTCAGGCGGGCAGCGAGTTCAGGCCGATGGGGATCCCCCGCCACGATGAGCACGCGTCCCCGCACGCCCGCGCCAAGCATCGCCGCCGCCAGTTGCGCGGCCGCAGTGGTCTCCGCATCACCGCCAGGAGCGACCCGCGGAGCAAGCCCCGCGCGTTCGAGCGCGCGCGCCGTCCCGGCACCAACGGCCCAGAGCACCCCGCCCCCAACCATCGCCGCGACCGCGGCGAGCTGGGTCGCGCCGCGCGGGGAGGTGCAGGCGATGGCGTCCCATCGCGCGGATTGCAGTGCGCGCGCCAACGCGTCGGGATCATCACCGGGAAAGGTCATGAGCAGTGGATGACGTCGCACCATGAATGGCGCGGGGAGGGCCGACTCGAGACCCGGGAGCGCATCGGCGGCAGTGGTGACGACAACCCGGACCGTCACGCCTCGGAGAGGGCGCGTCGAGCGGCATCGAGGATCACACCGGCACCCTCAGCCAGCAGTTGTTCACCGAGCGCCAGACCGAGGGCCCAGGCGGCATCCATGCTCGGGGCAGGACCCGCTCGCGTGCCGGCGCGAACCTCGCGCCCGTCCAGCGAGCCGACGCGGCCTGTGAGCGCCACGTGCCATTCCCCACCCGAGGTCGTGGCATGCGCCAAGGCGGCAATCGGCACCTGACAGCCACCGTCGAGGGCGCGCAGGAATCCCCGCTCGGCGGCGGTGGCGAGTCCGGTGGCCTCATCGTGCATGGTCGCATGGAGCACGGCGACGGTGGCGGTGTCGTCCGCGCGCGCCGTGACCGCGAGCGCACCCTGTCCTGGAGCGGGGAGGAGGAGCTCGACCGGAAGTCGTTCACTGATCCGATCGGCCAATCCCAGACGGACAAGGCCGGCCACCGCGAGCAGCGTCGCATGCCAGTCCGGCGCGTCCTCGAGATGACGCAGTCGGGTCTGCACGTTGCCGCGCACGTCCACGATCTGGAGATCGGGTCGTGCCGCCAGGAGCTGCGCACGTCGGCGCAACGAAGAGGTCGCGACGGTCGCGCCAGCAGGGAGGTCGGCAAAGCGCGCCCCCCCCTTGGCGACGAGCGCATCGCGCGGGTCCTCGCGATCACTGACCGCCGCGAGCACGATGCCCTCGGGCAGCCGCGAGGGGAGGTCCTTGAGGGAATGCACCGCGCAGTCGATCCGCCCGTCGAGCAGCGCCTCGTCCAGTTGACGCGTGAACAGCGCCACGGAGCCGATGCGCGCGAGTGGCACGTCCAGCACGGCATCACCGGTGGTGGTGATCTCGATGCGCGTGGTGTGCACCCCCCGGGAGGCGAGTTCCGTGCGCACTCGCTCTGTCTGCCACAGCGCGAGCGCCGAGGCACGGGTTCCCACCCGCAGCGGTGCTGTCATCGGAGCGCGGTTCCCGCCGTCGGAGGTCGGGGGACATTTTCCTGGGGGGGGGAGACGGCCGGATCGAAGAGGCGGCGCAGCGCCTCGGCGAGTTCGTCAACATCCCCTCCCTGCTCCGCCTCGGCGCGAAGGGCGGCCATCGGTCGGGCCAGCAGCTTGGCCACGATCCGATCGGCGGCGCGCTCCGCCGCGGCATCGCCGGCCACCCAGCCCACCTCACGGCGGCAGAGTTCACCAAGGACTTCCGACAGCGGACGGATGGCATCGCGGGCAGGAGCCTCCGCGACCCAGGCGCGCCACAGCTCGAGCTCCTCGTGGACAACCTGCTCCGCCGCAGGAATGGCAGCGCGCCGCGATGCTTCCGCAGCGTGCACCGGCGCTTGCAGCGCATCGAGGTCCACGAGGGAGACCCCGGGCAGGCCAACGGCTTCGGGCTCGATGTTGCGAGGCATCGAGAGGTCGACCAGCAGCAGCGGGCGCTGCGCGGTACCGGCCACGCGGCGGTTGAGTTCGAGGCCGCCACGGCGCACGGGTGGGGTCGGCGCACCAGTCGCCACGATCGCGACATCCGCCTGTGCGATCTCGCGATGCAGCGCATCCCATGGCGCGGCACGTCCCCACAGCTCCGCGGCGAGCGCCTGTGACCGATCCGGCGTGCGATTGATGCACACGATGTCGGCTGCGCCAAGCTTGACCAGCTGCCGGGCGGCGCGCTGGCCGGTCTTGCCACAGCCGACGATCACGCAGCGGAGCGGAGCGAGTTGGCCGAGGCGCGCCGCCACCAGTGCGGCGGCTTCTGCGCCCACACTGTGTCGACCCGCGAGCAGACCCGTCTCGTGCTTGATCCGCTTGCCCGTGTGCAACGCGAGGCCGAGCAGGCGATGCAGCACCGGGCCGACCCCACCCGCCTCGGTGGCGGTGCGGTACGACGCCTTCACCTGTCCGAGAATCTGGGCGTCGCCGAGCACCATCGACTCGAGGCCGGCCGCCACGCGGAGGAGGTGCCGGGCAGCGTGCTCGCCCACACGATGCGTCGCCGTCGCGAGCAATTCATCCACGCGCGGATCATCACCCATCCAGCGTCGTGACAGCGCCGTCAATGCGGTGACGACACCGTCCGCTGAGCCGGTGGTTGCCACCCCATAGAGCTCGATGCGATTGCAGGTCGAGAGCATCAGCAATTCGGTGATGCCCGCGTCCCGCGGTGCCGAGTAGAGCTCGGTCGTGCGCATCGCGTCGAGGTGGAAGCGCTCGCGCGTCGCGATGTCCGCGCGGTGGTAGTCCAGGGCGAGGGAGATCAGCATGGCATCATCCCCGGAACGGTCCGTTGAGTCGTACAATCGTGGCGTTCAACACCGCCGCGAAGGAGACCCAGGCGAGGTACGGCACGAGCAGCCACGCGGCACGACCCGCGGTGCTCGCCAGCCAGAGCATGCCGATGATGGAGAGCCAGAGCGGGGCGATCTCCAGCAACGACCAATCCGGCCGCCGCAGCCGGAAGAAGAGAAAGCTCCACACCACATTCAAGACGGCGTTCGCCAGCCACACCGTGATCAGCAGCGTGCGCGTCCGTGTCGTGGCGTCCGGATGCTGCCACGTCAGATAGAAGGCGATCGCGGCGCAGATGAAGATCGTGGTCCAGACCGGTCCGAAGAGCCAATCGGGCGGTTGCCATGTCGGCTTGACCAGCCCCCGATACCACGGCCCGATGTCGGTGACCAACGCGCCGATCAGACCCAGCAGGATGGTCCACGCCACGGCGAACGCGATCGGGACAAGCGGCAAAGCGGAGGGCATTGGACTCCTTCATCGGGCGGCATCCAGCATCGAGCCGACAATGCGGTCGGCCACGCAGCGCAGGCGCTGGGCACCATCGCGGGGCAACGGGGCGCGTGCAAGACGACGTCCGGCCCGTTCCAGAAGATAAGCGGCCTGTCGTGCCGGGGCACGTCCCGCCACGCAGCGCCCGGCGGCCGCATCCTCGGCCGCGTCGCATGCGTCATCGGCGAGCTGATACGCCCAGCCGAGATCTCGTCCGAATCGCGTCACGGCCTCGACCGTCGGGGCCGGCGCACGCACCGCGCGTGCCCCCCCCTCGCACGCGAGGGCAGCGAGTGCCGTCGTCTTGCGACGCATCAGTCGCCGGGCCGCACCGCGCGGCGCGGTCCGGCCGGTCGCTGCGAGATCAACCGCCTGTCCACCCGCCATGCCCGCCAAGCCGATGGTCGTCCCCCACGACGTGGCGAGTGTGCCGCCTGCATGGCGGACCTCGCCGAGTCGTTCCGCGGCGCGACCGAGAAAACCGACCGCCAGGAGGATCGCACCGGCGCTGCCCAGTCGACGGTGCGCCACGAGTTCGCCGCGGCGGGTGGCCGCGTCGTCCATGCACGGCAGGTCATCGAGCAGCAGCGACGCCGTGTGCGTCAGCTCGACCGCAAGCGCCACGGGGAGTGCCTCCGCGGCGTCACCACCGCAGGCCTCTGCCGTCACCAGGGCCAGCAGGGGGCGCCAGCGGCGACCGGCAGCATGGCCGGCGGTGCCAAGGGTCTGCGCGGCCGCTTCTGCGAGGAACGGAAGGGGCGCCGCCACCGCGATCGCCTCACGCGCCAACGCCGCCTCGAAGAGGCGCCGCAGGGTGGGCGTGGCGAGTTCCGCGGACGGCCCCGTCTCGAGAAGCGGCGCGGCACTCATGCCGGCACCAGTCCCGTCAGATGTCCGATGTTCTTGAAGAAGATCCGGGCGTGCGCGAGCGGATTGCCCCGAACCAGACGCTTGTGCATGTACCCCTGGAAGGTCAAGCGCTGGACATCGACATCGTCGCAGATCCGCACGAAGCTCTCCCGGCGGCGATCGGTGGTGTACCAGAACGATTGCATGATGTCGAGCACCCAGAACACCTGACCATGCGCGCGCATGAAGCGCTTGCGCGCCAGGGCGAGGTCACGACCATCACCGCTCGCCAGGGCCTCCATCACGGCGTCCGCGGCCACGCGCCCCCCGGTCATCGCATAGAAGATCCCTTCGCCACTGGCCGGTGCCACGACGCCCGCGGCGTCGCCGGCGAGGACCACGTCACGGCCATTGTCCCACTTGGGAAGCGGCTTGAGTGGAATCGGGGCGCCCTCGCGACGAATCGTCTCGCACTCGGCGAGACCGGTCCGCTCGCGCAGTTCGCGCACCGCCTCCCGCATGCCGAAGCCCTGCTGGAAGGTGCCCGTCCCGATGCTCGTCGTGGCACCGTGCGGGAAGACCCAGGCGTAGAAGTCCGGCGAGACCTTGGCTTGGTAGTAGACGTCGCACCGATCCGCCACGAAGCTGTCGGTGTCGGACGTCGGCGACGCGATGATCTCGTGATACGCGAAGACGTGCTTGCCCTCGTCGGCGCGCGGGATCTCCTGCTTCGCCACCTTGGACAGTGCCCCGTCCGCGCCGATCACCATCCGCGTGCGCACGCTGGCCGTTGCGCCATGGCGCGAGCGGCCGTCGGTATAGTGGACGATCGTGCCGGTCTCGTCGCGGGTGATGTGCGAGAAGATGCCGGTGCGGCGCTCCACCCCGTGCTGCGTCGCACGTTCGCGAAGCCACTCATCGAAGACATCGCGATCCACCATGCCGACCCAGCCGTCTTCGACCGGCATGTCCACATGCTTGCCCTTGGGCGAAACGATCCGTGCCGCGTGCACGTGGTTGACCAACAGCGACTCCGGCACGTTGAAATCCACCAGCAATTGCGGCGGTACCGCCCCGCCACAGGGTTTCACGCGACCCGCACGATCCAGGAGCAGGACACGACGTCCCGCGAGCGCCAGGTCATTCGCCGCCGTCGCGCCCGCCGGCCCGCCACCCACCACCACCACATCAAACACTTCGCTCATCGTCCCTCCAGGGGGCGTTCCTCGGGAGCCGGGGTCAGGCCGTAGGGCGCCAGCAACCCCCACGCCGATCGCGGAATCATTGTGTGCAGCCGACGCGGCCGGGTGCGGCGCAGCGTGAGCACGGCCTCGACCAGTTTCATCTCCACGCGGGCCCGTGCGAACTCGAGCCCCTTGGGCCCGAAGGTGCGCATCGCCCAGCCGATCAACGGCCGCAACGCCTGTGGGGCGCGACGCAGGGGCAAGCCCCCCGCGGAACGCTCCAGCGCCCCGCGCAGCGCCTGCACTGGTCCACGGCGTCGTCCGGCACTCGTCACCGGTTGCGTCGCCACCTCGTCACCGAGCAGCGTGACCAGTTCCTCGCCGGTTTCGTTGCGCACGATCAGCCACTGCGACCCTGCCCCCCCCATGTATCCGACGGTGATGTCCGCGAGGGCGTTGGCGTAATCCACACAGACGCGGCAGGTCTCCGGGAAGAAGTCCGGCGGCAGGTCGGAGAGCGGCAACTGCAGAAACGGGATGTGACGCGTGCGTCCGTCGTCGTACCGGAGCCCGACGGTGAAGTTCGGGAGGAATTCGAGCCAGGCGATCGTGCCGGGTTCCGGATCGAGTCGCTCGAGGAAGGTGTGGAAGTTGGCCGTCGTCGTGTTGTCGCTGCACGGCGTGCCGATGACGTACAACCGCTCCAGGCCCAGCGACGGCTGCAAGGCGCGCAATGCGTGCACCTGACAGGGGATGCCGATCACCGCGAGGCGTCGCAAGCCGAGGGCGGCCGCCTCCTCCAGCAGGGCGAGCACCGGCGAATAGCCCATCTTCATGCCGCGACAGGCGGTCATGCCTTCGGCGCGCGTGACCAGCACCGGGCGCGGCGCCCACCGATCCTCGGGCTCGGCGGCCGTGGCGATCACGCCGTCCACCGCACCGGTCTCGAGGAGGCGCTCGCCCAACCGCGTGGTGATGCCAGTCCACTGCGAGCCCTCAAGCGGGGCACGCAACTGCGCGCGCACCATCCGCCGGAAAGGGCCGAAATGCATCTCATCGGTGCGTGCCGGATCTCGAGTGCGCCCGTGGGTCGCACGCTCGAGCTCCTCATAGCGAGGGGCGATGAACTGACATGCACTCCCACACTGGGCAGGCGTTTCGCTGCGACTGACGCCACAATCGGTGCACAGTGCGCGCGGCTTCGGCGCGCGCAGCGTCGGCGCGATGACCGCATCGAGCACCGGCAAGGAGGTCGCCATCACCCGACCGCCGCGAGCAACGAGTCGCCATCACGATCCAGTCGAACCCGCGCACCCGGTGCCGCTGGCGCCGTCCGACTCACGAACCACGCCGCGATCACGAAGAGGATCGCCTCAAGGACGAACACCACCGTGTACCCCAGCGCGGGCGACCCCAGCAGGGCGCGGCCCACGTCACTGAGGGCCGCGCCGGCGAAACCACCCACGCCGAACGCCACGGCCTGCGCAGTGCCGTACAGTCCCATGCGCACACCCGCTTCGCGGCGCCCGGGTTGGTTGACCAGCGCGATCATCGCCCCAATGGCGCCAATCGCGAACACCCCATTCGCCATGCCCATCGCGAGCACGCCGACACGGAGCACCCCGGTGGACTGCGCGAGTCCCGCCATGATCAGCACCCCGAAGCCCACCGCGCTGGCAAGACAGCCCGCGGCCGCCCAGCGGGTCAGGTGGGCACCCTTCCGAGTGGCGAAGGCCGTTCCCACCATGCCGATGAACATGCCGCCGTGCTGCATGCCGGAGATCCGCGTGGTCTCCCCGGGCGTCAGCCCGAAGACCGTCCCCGCGAAGGGCTCGAGAATCAGGTCCTGTGCCGAGTAGGCCAGCATCGCCACGAAGACGAACGTCGCGAAGCGCCGCGCCTCATGCTCCTGCCACAAGGCCGCCAACGCCGTCCGGAATGGCACCTCCGCCTCGGCCGTCGCGGGGAGTCCCCCCCCCTCACCCTCGAGCCCCCACAGGGCGAGCAGCGTCACGGCCATCGCCATGGCCGACACGCCACCAGAGACCATCACCAATCGCGCCATCGAGAATGGATCGAGCAGCTGCCCCACCACACCGGCGGTGATCGCGAAGCCGGCAATCATCATCAACCACACGAGCGCGGCCGCCGGGCCTCGTCGCGCCTCGGCCGTACGTTCCGCAAGGAGCGCGAGCAATGGCGTGCCCGCGAGCCCCACACCGACGCCGAGGGCGAGGCAAGCCCCTCCCGTGGCGAGGATGGCGATGGTGCCGGCGGTGGCGATCCAGGCCGTGCCCGCCGCCGCCGCGAAGCCGCTGGTCGCCACCAGCAACATGCCGGCGATGATCCACGGGGTGCGTCGTGGCGTGCGATCGGACCCATACCCGGTCCGCACGCGCGTGAACTGGATGAAGTAGTGGCCCGCCACCATCGCACCGGGGATCGCGGCCGCCAGCGCCAGTTCGACGATCATCACGCGATTGAGCACCGAGGTGATGAGCACCACGATCGCCCCGAGACTGGCCTGGACGAGGCCGATGCGCGCGATGCGGGACCAGCCGAACGGTGTCATGCCCCCCCCCCAACCCGGAGGCCGATCGCACTGACCAGCATGCCCAGCACGAAGAGCAGGACGCCCGTGCCGTTATACCACGGCGCGAGTCCGCGGGGGTCAGTGAGCAGGCGGCGCATCAACGGCACCTGCGCAAGGATCATCATGGCATGCAGACCGCGAGCCCACAGCGGGACGACCGACCACGCCACCCCAAGGGCCGCCACCTGAAACGCCAGCATCATCGCGCATGCGACCAGTGCCGCACGCTCGGCCCCGAGTTGCACCGGGAGCGAGCGGACGCCAAGTTCGCGATCGCCCTCGATCGCCTTGAAATCATTGAGCGTCATGATGCCGTGGGCGCCGAGCGAGTAGCACGCCGCCAGGGCGATCGAGCGCCCCCCGGGCATGCCCACGCCCCCGAGCGCGACCGCGTGCCCGGTGACCCAGGCGATCCCCTCGTAGCTCATCCCGCACGCGAGGTTGCCCCACCAACCATTGAGCTTGAGGCGAAATGGGGGCGCGCTGTACATCCAGGCGAGCACGAGGCCAACCGCTGTGGCGGCAGCCCCGAACGGGCCGAGCGCGAGACCGACCCCGAACGCCAGCGCGGTCCACCCGATCGCGATCCAGAGACCCCAGCGGCCCGGAATGCGCCCCGAGGGGATCGGCCGGTTCGGTTCGTTGATCGCATCGACGTGCCGGTCGTACCAGTCGTTCACGGCCTGACTCGCACCACAGACCAGCGGACCCGCGACGACCACGCCCAACAACAACAGGCCCAGGTGCGTGCCGAGCGCCACACCGGACGCCACCAAGCCGCACCCGAACGCCCACATCGGGGCGAACCAGGTGACCGGCTTGAGCAACGTGAGCACCGCCGCGGGCTCGGGGAGAGCTCGCGAGGGTGGCACCTGCAGTGTGGCGTCCGGGGTGGTCATGTCGAAAGGATGTTCCCTGGCTGTGGCGCTGCTCACGCAGCACCGTGGCGGTTCAACTACCGTCGCGGTCAGGCGTATCGGGGGTCGTCGGCTCGGCCGGCGTGCCCAGGTTGTAGCGGCGCAGCTTCACATAGAGCGATTGCCGGGAGACGCCGAGGACTTCCGCCGCCGACGTCCGGTTCTGTTCGGTCAATTCGAGCGCGGCCTCGATGAAATGGCGCTCGACGAGATCGGTCGTGTCGCGCACCAGGTCCCGCAACGACACGCGACCCACCAGTCCGGTGAGTTGCTCGACCGCGCGCGTCAGGTCGCGCGCGCCACTCGGACCGCTCGCCAGCCGGCGTGCAACATCGCGCATCACCAACCCGACGACTGGTTCGCCGCCATCGCGCGTGACGGCGGCAGAGAGCTCGACTTCGGTGGCGCTGCCGTACTCCCCGCGGATGCCGGTCGCGAAGAGCCGGGCGACGCCATGCTCGCGCAAGGTCGACAGCAGGACGCCGACATCCGCGCCCGGTCGCCCGAGCCAGCGTGACAGCGGCTGTCCACGCACCTGATCCTCGGCCGCCAACTGCGCCAGATCGAGGAAGCCACGATTCGCGTGCAGGATGCGTCCGTCGAGGTCGAGGATCACCACACCGTCGGGGATCGCCTCGACGATCGTGCCCATCCGCCCGACTCCCCCCCCCTCGTTGCCGCCCCCGAGGCCGCCCTCGGCCACCGGCATCATGCGCACAAGAAAGAGGGAGGTACCATCCTGCCGGACGAGCGACGCGCCCACCGCGAGGTCCACCCCGGCGTCGGTCCGCACGCGGATCTCGTCGCTGCGACCGGAGGCGCGCACCGCCGCGAGGAGTTCCTCGACGGCGGACTCGCTGGCCGCGTCAAAATCAATCGGGAAGGTGCGCCCAACCAGTCGCTTGGCGGGCAGGCCGAGCAGGCGCCCGACCGCGGGGTTCGCGTCGACCACCTTGAGCGTGCCTGCGTCGATCACGAGCACCGCTTCGGACGAGAGCTGGAAGAGCAAACGATACCGCGTCTCGATGTGGCGCATCCGCCAGTAGTCCCGCTCCATCGCTTGCTGCGCCTCCACGAGGCGCTGCTGCAACACCGACACGGTGCGCAAGTCACGGCCCAGCGCCACCGCACCGCCGTCGTGGCCGAGGCGGAGCACAGTGTAGGCGATCGGGAGGTCGAGGCCCTGCGTCGAGGGGTGATTGAGCTGGCGGCGCCGCGAGACCCCGTGCTCCGTCGCCTCCGCCAGCATCTCCCGCACCTTCACGCGACTCTCGGTGGTGACCGTCCGCACCCACTCCTGCCCCAGCCAGCTGCGCGTCTCATCGAGCCCCGGGTCGTGGGCGCTCAGCGCGATGTCGGCGATCACGCCGTGTCGATCAATGATCAGCGAGATGTCGGAGGCCGCCGTTATGACGCTCCCGAGCAGCCCGGGTTCCAACTCGCCGATGGAACCGAGCCGGGCGTCGAAGGTCTTCACGAAATCAGTCACGGCATACGCCCCTGGTGGGCTGAAAGAGTGCGCGGGAGCTCATGCGCCCCCCGCGGCCAACGCCTCGAGTAACCGCGACGAGACGGCGTCAGCCTCGCCTCCACCACCGTTCGCCCCCACACGTGTCGGGGCATCGGGGACCAGCACGGTGAGATTGCCCCCGACCAGCACGCAGAGATCCGGATTGCGGGAGCGCTGGCGCAGTCGGGTGACCTCTTGCTGCACGACCGGGAGCAGCCGTTCCTGCGCAGCAGAAATCAGGACGGCGTCAAACCACTCCGTGTGCACCAGCGTGGCCGGACTGGCCTCGAGCACCGGCCGACCCAGCACGACCTCCCACCGATCGCGCAGCAGCAGTTCGGCGAGCGAGAACAGACCCAAGGTATGCGTCTCACCTTCCGGGACGGTCAACAGCACTCGGCCCGCGCGGAGCAGGTCCGCCGGGCCGGGATCGAACTCCTGAGACAACCGACGCAGCAATTGCTGCACGCGCCCGTAGGCGATTCCGGCCTCGAGGAACCCCACCCGGTCTTCGGCCCACGCCTCGCCCACCAACCGGGTCGCCGGCCCCAGCAACTCGACGACCAGCGCGGTCAGGCCGTACCCCTCTTCAGAGACTTCCCGCACGAAGTCGAGCGAGGGCCGCTCCTGCGTCCGCAACAGCAGTTCCGCCAAGCGCTCCACGTGCGCGGGTGGCATCCCGGCACAGCCGGCGGGTGCCTCGCCGCCACTACTGAGAATCAGACGGGGAGGAACCTCAGCCCCCTGGGACCGGTTCCGTGACTCCGGTTGCTGCTGGGAGCCCCAATCAGGTGCGCTCACGACACGGACTCCGGCAGGAGGAGGAGAGCGGCGAAGGAGTTGGTGCAGGCAACTGACACCCACAGGGGAGCCCGACACCAGACGAACGATGCAATATCCTACTGTCAACCATTCCGGACGTCAACCCCCCTTGACACATAGGCGATTCAATCTGTAGGTTCTCCTCGTCCCTGTTTCCTCCCGCTGGACCCTCCCATGGGAGCCGCATGGCCGGCACAGCCTTCCAATCCTCGCCCCCGACGGGTGCGACCCTCTATACGCCCGAACAACGGCGACGCCGTGATGCGTCCCGCTGGACGCTCGTGCAGGGGATTCTGGCCCCGCTCCAGCTCCTGGTCTGCCTGGTGAGTGCCGCGTTGGTGGCGCGGTACCTCTCGGCGGGGACCGGCTGGGAGCTGGCCGCGGGATCGGTGGTGGTGAAGACCCTGTTGCTCTATACCATCATGATCACCGGCGCCCTCTGGGAGCACGACGTCTACGGCCAGTACCTGTTCGCCCCCGCCTTCTTCTGGGAGGACGTGGTGTCGTTTGTCGTGTTGGCGCTGCACACGGCGTATCTCGCGGGGTTGGCCTTCGCCCTCTGGAGCCCGACGACGCTGGCCACCCTCGCCTTGGTCGCCTACGCCGTCTACTTCATCAATGCGGCGCAGTTTCTGTGGAAGCTCCGGATGGCTCGCCGAGACGCCCGAGCGCTCGGTGGTGAGGTGACGGCGTGACGGCGATCGCCTCCGGACTCGACGCGGCCGGGTGCCGTGACCTGCCGGTCCTGCGCGAGCGCGGACAGCGCGAGGTCTTCTGCGGCCTGACCGGTATCGTCTGGCTGCACCGCCGGATGCAGGATGCCTTCTTCCTCGTCGTCGGTTCGCGAACCTGCGCGCACCTGATTCAATCGGCAGCCGGGGTGATGATCTTTGCGGAGCCGCGTTTCGGCACCGCCATCCTTGAGGAGAAGGACCTCGCCGGACTGGCCGATGCCAATGAGGAACTCGATCGCGTCGTCCACGAGCTCCTGGCGCGCCGCCCTGACATTCGGACCCTCTTCCTCGTCGGGTCCTGCCCCAGCGAAGTGATCAAGCTCGACCTCGCCCGCGCCGCGCAACGCCTCGCCGGTCAGCATGCCCCGGTGCGCATCCTGAACTACAGCGGCTCCGGCATCGAGACGACCTTCACGCAGGGTGAGGACGCGTGCCTCGCCACCATGGTGCCGACCTGCCCCCCCCCGACGACCGAGGCGGCGCAGTTGCTGATCGTCGGGACGATCGCCGACATCGTCGAAGACCAGTTCACGCGCCTCTTCGAGACAATGGGGCTCCGCGACGTGGCCTTCTTCCCGCCGCGTCGTTCGACCGCGCTCCCTGCCATCGGACCGAACACGAAGGTGCTGCTCGCGCAACCATTCCTCGGCGACACCCTCCGTGCCCTGGAGGCACGCGGCGCCACGCTCCTCCCGGCCCCCTTCCCCCTGGGTGTGGCCGGGACGACGGCGTGGTTCGAGGCCGCCGCGCAGGCCTTCGACATCGCGCCCGATCGCGTCGCCGATGCACTCGCAGCACCCGCCGCCCGGGCGCGCAAGGCGCTCGAGCGGCAGCGGACCGAGCTTGCCGGCAAGCGGATCTTCTTCTTTCCGGACTCCCAACTCGAGATCCCCCTCGCGCGCTTCCTCGCAGAGGAGTGCGGGATGGTACCGCTTGAGGTGGGGACGCCGTACTTGCACAAGGAGATTCTCGCCGCCGAGTTGCCGCGCCTGGCCGGGATCCAGCTGAGCGAAGGCCAGGATGTCGAACTGCAACTCGACCGCTGTCGCGCCCTCGCGCCAGACCTGACGGTGTGCGGCCTCGGACTGGCCAATCCGCTCGAGTCCGAAGGCTTCGCCACGAAATGGTCGATCGAGCTGGTGTTCTCGCCGATCCATGGCTTCGAGCAGGCGGCCGACCTCGCCGAACTCTTTGCACGCCCGTTGCGGCGTCGTATGCGATTGGCGGTCTGACCGATGCAACTCACGCTCTGGACCTATGAAGGCCCGCCCCACGTGGGTGCGATGCGCATCGCGACGGCCATGCAGGACGTGCATTATGTCCTGCACGCCCCACAGGGGGACACCTACGCGGACCTGCTCTTCACGATGATCGAGCGACGCAACCGCCGTCCGCCAGTGACCTACACCACGTTCCAGGCGCGCGACCTCGGGGGCGACACGGCCGACCTCTTCAAGCGCGCCTGTCGGGATGCCGCCGAGCGATTCAAGCCCGCCGCGATGCTGGTCGGGGCGAGCTGCACCGCCGAACTGATTCAGGATGATCCCGGCGGATTGGCGATGGGTTCCGGACTCACCATGCCGGTGGTGCCCCTGGAGTTGCCCGCCTATCAGAAGAAGGAAAACTGGGGCGCGAGCGAAACCCTCTACCAGTTGGTGCGCACGATCTGCACGGGGATTCCGATGCCCGAGCGGCAGGCGATCACCGGACGGCGTCCCGTCGTCAACCTGTTGGGTGCGACCGCACTCGGGTTCCGGCATCGCGATGACGTCACCGAGGTGACGCGCCTGCTGGATCAGATCGGTGTGGATGTCGCGGTCGTCATGCCGCTGAACGCGACGGTGGCCGACCTGCGTCGGCTGCCCGAGGCGGACCTCAACGTCGTGCTCTACCCGGAGATCGCCTCGAGCACGGCCGGCTGGCTCAAGCGCACCTTCAAGCAGCCGCACACCACCGTCGTGCCGATCGGCATTGGCGCCACGCGCGACTTCGTCCGCGAGGTCGCCACGCTGACCGGGCTTGACGCGGATGCAGCCGTCGCGACCCTCAGCTCCCGGCTGCCATGGTACTCGCGCTCCGTCGACTCGACCTACCTCACCGGCAAGCGCGTCTTCATCTTCGGCGACGGCACACACGCGCTGGCCGCCGCCCGCATTGCCACCGAGGAGCTCGCCTTCGAAGTGGTCGGCCTCGGTACGTACAGCCGTGAAATGGCGCGGGAGGTCCGAGCTGCCGCAGAACTCCTCGGGCTCACCGCGCTGATCGCGGACGACTATCTCGCCGTCGAGCGCGCCATCACCGAGGCGGCACCGGAACTCGTGCTGGGGACCCAGATGGAGCGCCACGTCGCCAAGCGACTCGGCATTCCGTGCGCGGTGATCTCGGCACCGGTGCATGTCCAGGACTTCCCCGCGCGATACGCCCCGCAGATGGGCGCCGAAGGTGCCAACGTCATCTTCGACACCTGGGTCCATCCGTTGATGATGGGTCTCGAAGAGCATCTCCTCGGGATGTTTCGGGAGGACTTCGAATTCGCCGATGGCGCGAGTCCCTCCCACCTCGGCCACGGGCATGCTGCACCGACCGCCACCGTGGAACGCGACACGGTGATGGTCGCTGCCACGGAAGCGGTTGCCACACTCGATGCCCCCCCCGGCGAGTTGGTGTGGGGGCCAGAGGCGGAGGCGGAGCTCAAGAAGATCCCGTTCTTCGTTCGGGGGAAGGCGCGTCGCAATACCGAGCGCTACGCCACCGAGCATGGCATCACCGCGATCTCGCTCGAGACCCTGTACGAGGCCAAGGCCCACTTCAGCCGCTGAGACCATGACCTTCCGACTCGCCCTCCTCACCCTCGACGCACACCGCGCCCCTGCCTTTCAGGCCGTGCGCGAACGCTTGCGCGCGGAGTGGCCTGGGGCCGAGCTCTCGCTGCATGTCGGCGCGGAATGGAGCGACCCGGAGCGGCTCGAGGAGGCGCGCGCCGCCGTGGCGGCGGCCGACATCGTGATCGCCACGCAGCTCTTCGTGGACGACCAGATCCAGGCGATCCTCCCCGCGCTCGAGGCCCGGCGCGAGGGATGCAGCGCGATGATCGCGGTGATGTCCTCGCCGGAAGTGATGCGCTGCACCCGGATGGGGAAGTTCGCGATGCGCTCCGAGGGTGGCGCCAAGAGCCCGTGGTCGCCCGCGATGATCCTGAAGCGCCTCTCGGGACGCGGCAACGGCGCCAAGCTGAACGGCGAAGACCAGCTCCGGCAGTTGAAGCGGATTCCCCAGTTGCTGCGCTTCATCCCCGGCACGGCACAGGATGTCCGCGCCTACTACCTGGTCCTCCAGTACTGGCTCAGCGGCAGCGCTGACAATCTTGAGGGAATGCTCCGCTTCGTGGCGGCACGGTATGGCCCGAGCACCGCCCGGCGCGCCGAGCCTCCCCCCCCCAAGGAGTATCCGGAGACCGGGCTCTACCATCCTGACCTGCCGCAACGGGTGGTCGAGCACCTCGACGAGCTGCCGGCACACGACGGACGGCCGCGGGTCGGCCTGCTGCTCACGCGCTCCTATGTCCTCGCCGAGAACACCGCGCACTACGATGCCGTGATCCGCGCCCTTGAGGCGCGCGGGCTTGCCCCGATCCCGGCGTTCACGGCCGGCCTCGATGGACGCCCCGCCATCGCGCGCTACTTCACCCGGGCTGACGGCTCCGCCACGATCGAGGCGATGCTGGCGCTCACCGGCTTCTCGCTGGTGGGCGGGCCGGCCTACAATGACGTCGAGGCTGCCCGCGCCACGCTCGAGCAACTCGATGTGCCGTACTGGGTGCTGCAACCGCTCGAACTCCAGACCGTTGCGCAATGGCGCGATGACCCGCGTGGCCTGGTGCCGTTGCAGGCCACCCTTCAGGTCGCGCTCCCTGAGCTCGAAGGCGCGACCAGTCCGCTGGTCTTTGGCGGCTCACGCGGCGCGGATGGCGGAGCAGCCGTCGCCCTCCCCGAACGGGTGGACCGACTCGCCGATCGCCTCGCCCGCCTGGTAACGCTGCGCCGCACCGCGCGCGCCGAGCGCCGGCTGGCCGTGATGCTCTTCGCATTCCCGCCGAACGCCGGCAATGCCGGCACCGCCGCGTATCTCGCGGTGTTCGAATCATGCTGGCAGCTGCTCTCGCGCCTGCGTGACGAGGGGTACGACGTGCAGGTGCCCGAGAGCGCCGACGCACTCCGCGAAGTCCTCCTCGGCGGCAATGCGGCACGCTATGGCACGCTGGGCAACGTGCACGCCACGATCAACGTGGACGATCACGTCGCACGCGAACGCTACCTCACCGATATCGAGCGCGTCTGGGGCCCTGCCCCGGGCAAGCAGTTGTCGGACGGGCGGCAACTGCTCGTCCTCGGCGAGCGCTTCGGCAACGTCTTCGTTGGCTTCCAACCGGGCTTCGGGATCGAGGGCGACCCGATGCGGCTGCTCTTCAACCGTGAGCTCGCTGCCACGCATGCCTTCTCGGCCTGCTACCGCTGGCTGCGCGAGGACTTTGCCGCGCACGCCGTGCTCCACTTCGGCACGCACGGGGCCCTCGAGTTCATGCCCGGCAAGCAGGTGGGGCTCGACGAGACCTGCTGGCCAGACCGCATGATCGGTGACCTGCCGAACATCTATCTCTACGCGTCGAACAATCCAGCCGAAGGCGCGCTCGCCAAGCGTCGCGGGGCAGCCACGCTGGTGTCGTACCTGACCCCACCGGTGGCGAACGCCGGTTTGTATCGTGGCCTCCTCGACCTGAAATCCTCGCTCGACAGGTGGCGTGGCCTCGAGCCGGAGACCGACCTTGCGACGCGCGAAGCACTCATCGAACTGATTCAGTCGCAGGCGGCGGCCGTGGATCTTGCGCCGGCCGACCCGGCATGGAACGGCGATGCGCCCCTGCAGATTGACACGCTCATCACCAAGGTGCTCGAGCTCGAGTACGCGCTGATTCCCAACGGATTGCATGTGCTCGGGCGCCCGATGAGCGCGGTGGAACGCATCGACACGCTGCACGCGATGTTCGAGGAGCGCCTGCGAACCCACCCGGACGGCCGCGGCCTGATCGCGGGCATTGTTGAGGGGGGGGGACTGCCGACGGACGCCGACACCGCCGAGGCCGGCGCCGAGATCGCCCGCATCAACGAGTTGCTGGCGACGGAGCATGAGTTGCCCGCACTCGTGCGCGCACTCGACGGACGGTTCATCTCCCCTGCCCCCGGTGGCGATCTCCTGCGGACGCCGGCGGTGCTGCCCACCGGCCGCAACCTGCATGGCTTCGATCCGGGACGCCTGCCGAGTGTGGCCGCACTGGCCGCCGCCCGGCGGCAGACCGATGTGCTGCTGGCCCGGCACGCCGCCGACCACAACGGCGCGTTGCCGGAAACGATCGGCCTGGTCCTCTGGGGCACTGACAACCTGAAGAGCGAGGGACAGCCGATTGGTCAAGCGCTCGCACTCCTTGGGGCGGAACCCCGTACGGATGCACTCGGGCGTGTGGTCGGCGCACGGCTGATTCCACTCGCCGAACTGCAGCGCCCGCGCGTGGATGTCGTCCTCACTGTCTCGGGCGTCTTCCGCGACCTGCTCCCCTTCCAGCTCCGCCTGCTCGCTGAGGCCGCGCTGCTCGCCGCGGAAGCCGACGAGCCCGCCGGCCTCAACTTCGTGCGCAAGCATGCCCTCGCGGTCGCCACGGAACGGCAGATCCCCCTGGCCACCGCTGCATTGCGCGTCTTCAGCAACGACGATGGCGCGTATGGCGCGAACCTGGGCCTGCTCGTCGAGAACGGCGCGTGGGAGACCGAAGATCAGCTCGCCGACACGTTCGTGCAGCGCAAGGGCTTCGCGTATGGCGTGGACGGCAAGGCAACCGCTGCTCCGGACCTGCTGCGCGGCCTGCTGGGTGCGACCGAGCTCTCCTACCAGAATCTCGAGTCGGTCGAGCTGGGCGTCACCGACCTCGACCAGTACTTCGAACTGCTTGGCGGGATGACGCGCGTGGCGCGCCAACAGCGTGGATCCAACATCCCCGTCTATATCGGCGACCAGACGCGGGGGGGGGAGACGGTGCGCACCCTCGAGGAACAGGTCGCGCTCGAAACCCGCACCCGGTTGCTCAATCCGAAGTGGTACGAGGGGCTGCTGCAGTACGGCCACGAGGGCGTCCGCCAGGTCGAGCAGCACGTGACCAACGCCCTCGGTCTCTCCGCGACCACCGGCCAGGTGCCGGAGTGGGTGTACCAACGCGTCGGGGAGACGTTCGTCCTTGACGCCGCCATGCGGGAGCGGCTTGCCGCGTTGAACCCGCAGGCCGCCACGCGGATGGCCCAGCGCCTCCTCGAGGCCAATGACCGTGGATACTGGCATCCGGACGATGCCACGCTCGATGCACTCCGTGATGCCAGCGAGGCCCTCGAAGATCGTCTCGAGGGCGTCACCTGATGCCGTTCCCTGTGAAGGAGTCCTGATGACCACCGCCACCCGCCCGCTTCCTGTCGTCGGTTCCCTTCCGGGCCGCGGAGATGGAGAAGGTTCCCTGCAGGTTCACATGGACGTGCCGAAGCTCGGCAACGCCCTCGTCCTGGCCGTGTACGGCAAGGGTGGGATCGGCAAGTCCACCACCTCGAGCAACCTCTCCGCTGCGTTCGCCACGCTCGGGAAGCGCGTCATCCAGATCGGTTGCGACCCGAAACACGACTCGACCTTCACGCTCACGAAGCGGATGGTGCCGACCGTCATCGACATCCTCGAGGGGGTGGACTTCCACACCGAGGAGCTGCGCGTCGAGGACTTCTGCTTCGAGGGCTATGGCGGGGTGATGTGCGTCGAAGCCGGCGGACCGCCCGCGGGTACGGGATGCGGCGGCTACGTCGTCGGCCAGACGGTGAAGCTCCTCAAGGAGCATCACCTGCTCGAGGACACCGACGTGGTGATCTTCGACGTGCTCGGCGACGTGGTGTGCGGCGGATTTGCGGCACCACTGCAGCACGCCGATCGCGCGCTGATTGTCTGTGCCAATGACTTCGACTCGATCTTCGCGATGAACCGCATCGTGCAGGCCATCAACGCCAAGGCGAAGAACTACAACGTCCGCCTCGGGGGGGTGATCTGCAACCGCTCCAAGGACACCGATCAGGTGCGGCGGTATACCGACAAGCTGGGCCTGCCGGTGCGCGCGCACTTCCCCGACCTCGATGTCATCCGACGCTCACGGTTGAAGAAGGCGACGCTGTTCGAGATGGAGTCGAGCCCGGAACTCGAGGCCGTGAAGACCGAATACCTGCGCCTTGCACAACAGTTGCTCGATGGCACCGACCCGATCATCGCCGAGCCGATGAAGGACCGTGAAATCTTCGACCTCCTGGGATTCGACTGACGTGACCGTTTCTCCCGCGTCCACCCCGACGCCGCCCGCCACCTACCTCGAGCGCCGCGCCTGGCTTGAGGAGTACTTCGACCGCACGGCGGCCGATGCGTGGGCAGCCCTCACCTCCGATGCCGAGGTGAGCGGCGTGCGTGCGCGCGTGCGCGCGGGCCGGGAGCGGATGCGCGCGACGCTGGCGGATTGGCTGCCGACCGACCTCGCCGGTGCACGGGTGCTGGACGCGGGTTGCGGCCCGGGGCAACTCACGACGGACCTCGCCGCGCGTGGCGCCACGGTGGTGGCGGTGGATCTCTCGCGCACGCTGGTGGAGTTGGCGCGCGAGCGCCTCCCGGTGGCACTGCGTCCGCAAGTGACCTTCGTCGCAGGGGATATGCTTTCCGCCGCGCTGGGGGATTTCGACTACGTCGTGGCGATGGACTCGTTGATTCACTATCGCCTCGCCGAGACGGTGGTGGCGCTGGGTCGTCTGGCACCGCGCACGCGTACCGCCATGCTCGTGACGCGCATTCCCCGCACCCCGGTCCTCGGCACCCTTCTCGGCGTGGGGCGTCTCTTCCCGCGACGCGATCGTTCGCCGAGCGTGGAGCCGGTGCGCCCCGCCGCGTGGAACGCCGCCGTGGCGCGGGCCCTTCCGTTCTGGCAGGTGAACCGTGAGCACCGCATCAGTGCGGGCTTCTACACGTCGGAAGCCGTGGAGCTCTTGCGATGCGACGCCTGAGCGCGACCGCCACCGCATGGCTCGTCAAGAACGGCGCGGCGTGGGTGCCGTTTGCCGACGCGGCGTCCGAGACGCTCCCGCTCAGTCGCCTGTTGCGCCTCGGCCTCTTCCAGATCACGGTCGGGATGTCGATGACGCTGCTCGCCGGCACGCTGAACCGGGTGATGATCGTCGAGTTGGGGTCGTCTGCCACCTGGGTCGCCGGCATGTTGGCACTACCCGTACTCGTGGCACCATTCCGTGCCTTGATCGGGCATCGCAGCGACCTGCATCGCTCCGCCTTTGGTTGGCGCCGGGTCCCCTATCTCTGGCAGGGCACCCTGCTGCAGTTCGGTGGCCTGGCGATCATGCCGTTCGCGCTGCTCCTCCTGCAAGGCAGCCACACCGGTTCGATGTGGCCAGGTCGCATCGGCTGCGTACTGGCCTTCCTCCTGGTCGGGGTCGGCTCCCACACGGTGCAGACCGCCGGCCTCGCGCTCGCCGGCGATCTGGCCCCGGAGAAGCAGCGTCCGCGTGTGGTGGCGCTGCTCTACCTCATGCTGCTCGTCGGCATGGTCGCGAGTGCGCTCGTCGTCGGTGCCATCCTCCGCGACTTCACGTACTACCGCTTGATCGCCTTGATCCAGGGTGCGGCGGTCGTGACGGCAGTCTTCAACATCATCGCGATCTGGCGTCAGGAACCACGGGATCTGACGCGCGTGACCAACCCTCCGGAGCCGGTGCCCTTCCGCGCGGCGTGGGCGGACTTCATGCGCGGCGGTCGCACCGGTCGCCTCCTCGGGGTGCTCGGCTTGGGGACCTTCGCCTTCGCCGCTCAGGATGCGCTGCTCGAGCCGTATGGTGGACAGGTGCTCGGCCTGGGTGTCGGTGCAACGACGATGCTGACCGCCCTGATGGCCGGTGGGGCGATCGTGGCGTTTGCGCTGGCCGCCAAGCGCCTTGAGGGGGGGGGAGATCCCGCCCGTCTCGCCGCGATGGGACTGCTCGCGGGGGTCGTGGGATTCAGCGCCGTCATCTTCGCGTACCCACTGGCCTCGCCCATGGTGCTCCGGGTGGGTACGGCGATTCTCGGGTTCGGCAACGGACTCTTCGCCGTCGGCACCCTCATCTCGGCGATGGCGCTCGACAGCGCCCATCGCAACGGCCTCGCGCTCGGCGCGTGGGGCGCAGTGCAGGCCACGGCCGCGGGCCTCGCGGTCGGACTCGGTGGAGCCATGCGTGACCTCGTCGGCTCGCTCGCGCTTGATGGGCGATTCGGTGAAGCGTTGCAGAACCCAGCGGCCGGGTATCTGGCCGTGTACCACGTTGAGCTGGTCTGTTTGTTCGTCGCGCTCGCGGCCCTCGGGCCGCTGGTCGCCGCTGCCCCCCGCTCGGCCGAGCCATTCGGGCTCGCCGAGCTTCCGGGGTGAACCCCGGGGGATCACCCCGCCATTCACGGAGATCGTGCCATGGAAAACATTGACCTCGCCCAGATTGCCATCTGGCTCTTCTGGCTCTTCTTCGCCGGCCTCGTCTGGTATCTCCATGCGGAGGACAAGCGCGAGGGCTACCCGCTGCACACCGATCGTGAAGGGGTGACGATCGAGGGCTTTCCCGCCGTCCCCGAAAAGAAGGTCTACAAGTCCGCCCACTCTCACCAGGAGCACTGAGCCATGAAGGTCGTCAAGGACATTTCGATGCCGATCCGCCCCGCGGGTGATGGCATGGGCGAGAACATCGGCCCGGGCGCGTGGGCCGATCGCAGTGACACCCCCGACCTCACGTACCATGGGGAGCCGAAGATCATCCCGATGCGGGTGGCCCCGGGCTTCAGCGTGGCCAGTGAGGATCCCGATCCGCGCGGCATGGTGGCTGTCGGCTTCGACGGGCACGTCGGTGGCACGATCGTGGACATCTGGGTGGACAAGGCGGAACCGCAGGTCCGCTACTACGAATTGGAAACCGTCGGGACGCATCGCCGCGTGCTGCTTCCCGTCGGCTTCTGCCGCGTGGTGGCGTCCGCCGGGGAGGTGCGTGTCAAGGCGATCGCCGGACGGCATTTCGAGGGCGTGCCGGGCACCAAGCACCCCGATCAGGTGACGCTGCTCGAGGAAGATCGCATCGCCGGGTACTATGGCGGCGGATTCCTCTACGCCGATCCGTCTCGCCAGGATCCTGGCCTGTGATGCCCGAACCCGGCGAGCGCATCGCCGGGATCGCGTTCCCCCTTCCGCCGGGGGAACGGATCCGGTGGCAGGGCGCACCGAGTGTGCGCTCCCTTGCGCGGCACACCTTCCATGCGCGGAAGGTGGCCGGCTACTTCGCCGTGCTGGCGATCTGGCGCCTGTTGGTCATGGTATATGACGGTCGCCCCGCGCCGCACGTCGCCGGAGCCGCCGCGTGGCTGATCGTGCTCGGCATGGCCGCGGTCGCGGTGTCCTGGCTGCTGGCAAAGTGGTGTGCGGCGACCACGATCTACGCGATCACCGATCGTCGCGTCGTGATGAAGATCGGGATGGTGGTCTCCTCGATCATCAATGTGCCCTTCCGGCAGATTCATCGCGCGGACTGGCGTGGCTTCCCCGACGGCACCGGCGACATCGTGCTGGCGGTGCCGCCCGCCGACGCGCCACCGTATTGGCACATGTGGCCGCACGCGCGTCCGTGGCGCTGGGCCCGGACCGAGCCGGCACTCCGCTCGGTGCCTGAGGCAGCCCATGTCGCCGCGCTCCTGCAGGAGGCCGCAACGACGGTCAGTGCCCAGGCCGCCGTCCCCGCCGAACCGGCGATGCGCGTCCGGACCGCGCCGGACCCCGCCTGATGATGGAACCCGAGATCGAGGAGATCCGGGTACCCCGCGCCGCCCTGATCGGCGCGGGCTTGCTCGTGGCCGCGACCATCGGGCTGGCGATCACCGCGCGAATGACCGGGGCAGACACCTCCGCGCCCGTCCTGCCGGCGGTGACGCAAGCGGTGGCCACCCGTGATCTGGTCTTCGTCGCCGAAAACAATTCCACCGAGATGGTCGTGCGCGATGCGCAGAGTGGTGCGGTCATTCGGGAGTATCGCGGGATGAACGGCGATGGTGGTTTCGTGCGTGGTGCCCTGCGCGGACTGCAGCACCTGCGGGCCCAGCGCGGGGTGGCAGCAGACGAGCCCTACCGTCTCGCCGAGTGGCCCGGAGGCCGCATGACCTTGCAGGATCGCGTGACCGGGATGATTGTGGAGGTGAATGCGTTCGGCCCCTCCAGCGTCGAGGGCTACCGAGCCCTCCTCCCCGCCCCGCTCGCTCAGGAGTCGCCGTAGATGTCGTTGCCGCTTGTTGTTGCGCTGGTCGTGCTCGTCACCGCCGGTGTCTGGTATCGTCGCCGTCGCGTGCTGGATGTTGGCTGCTCGATCGACCTCGAGGCCACGCACGATCAATTTCACGCGCACGTGGAACTCGACGGCGTGGAACCGGAGCCGGGCGATGCGGTACTGGTCCACGGCACCCCGTCGGCGATTCCCCTCGGCGAGGTCCGCACCTATCGTTCTCGGGCTACCGTCGAGCAGGCCTCCTGGTTGAAGCGCCAGTGGACCAAGCTCCGCAGCCGCCTTGATATCACCGAGCTCTACGAAGTCGGCTTCGAATGAGCCGCAGAGGGATTGCCTGATGTACCCCAACGCCACGACCATCCCGCTCGACGCCAGCCGGGACGTCAACGAGACCACGCGCCGCGCCCAATCCGATGCGATGCTCAACCCGCGGTTCTACACCACGGACTTCGACGCGCTTGACCGCATCGACGTCACCCCGTGGCGCAAGGAGTGGGACGAGCTGCTCGACGAGTTCCGCCGCGATCCGAACAAGGACCACTTCAAGCGCAACGCCGATTTCGATGAGGACTTCCGCGACCTGCCGATGATCGAGGAGTTCAAGGACTTCCTCGTCTCGTCGGTCACCGCCGAGTTCTCGGGGTGCATCCTGTACGCCGAGATCAAGAAGCGGGTGAAGAACCCCGACATCCGCGAGCTCTTCGGACTGATGAGCCGCGACGAGGGCCGCCACGCCGGGTTCATCAACCACACCCTGGCCGACCTCGACGTGCGGGTGGATCTGTCCTTCCTCACGCGCGCCAAGAACTACACCTTCTTCAAGCCGAAGTACATCTACTACGCGACGTACCTCAGCGAGAAGATCGGCTACGC
>JAABRY010000037.1 GCA_011390645.1 Gemmatimonadota bacterium | reverse complement strand
GTGAGATTGTCGCCGAAGTAGCGGCGGTACTTCACGTACTTCGGATGTGAGCCCATCACATCAAATGGAGTGGTCCACCACTCGACGTCATGATTGCCCGGCACCACGATGGTCGGGGCGATGCGACGCATCGCTTCGATGAAGACCAGCGCACGCTGCAACTCACCGTGCCGCGCGCGTTGGGTGAGGTCGCCCGCCACCGCGATCGCGGTGGGGGCAAGATCCGCGGCGAGCCCCTCCAGTCCTGCGACCTGCGCGAGATCGGCATCGCGGCCGAAGTGCAGGTCAGAGCACTGGAGGATCGTGACCCGCTGTGTCACCAGACGACTCGCACCGTGTAGGTCAGCGTAGCCGAGCCCTTCGCGGGAACGGTCACCGGAAAGATCACGCGCGACGACGAGCGGCGCACTGCCGGCACTGAGCTCGCGGTGACGCTCCACTCGCCCGCGCGGTCCTCGCGTACATCCACCACCACGGTGGAGTCCTTGGCGTTCTTGAGTTCCACCCGGTACGACACGGTCGCAATCGTGCGCGTCGGTGCCGGGGTGCGCGTGCTGCTGAACGCCGTCTGGGTGCGACGTGCGGTGACATCGAAGGCGGTTCCGGTCCGGATGTTGAGTTCCTCACCCGGCGCGGTGTGGCCGATGGCGCCCTGGCCGATAAGCTGCGTGCGACCGGCCCGATCCGTCTCGAACACGCTCACGCCGCCAGCCGGCAGCGGCAGGTCACCGAACGGCGTGCCGGTGGCGCGCTCGAGGCGGTAGGAGACCTCGACCGGCACCTCGACCTCATCCGGCTCCTGGCCACCGCCCCAATACATCAGTGCCCCCCCCATCGCATAGCGACGCTCCGCGCGCACCGCGACCGGGTCGAACAACGGCAGCACCATCTGCGAGCCCGGCGTGAACGAGACCCGCTGCGGCAGCGTGTAGAGTCGCGCCTCGCCGACCGCCTCCTGCGAGGGTGCACCGCCGAAGTCTGCGGCGACTTCGCGCGCCATCGCCATCTGCGGCATCGGCGCGCGCGGCTGCGCCTTCATCCCGATGTCACCCGCGAGCAACTGCACCTCGGTGTCTTCGAGCGTGAGCGACCCGCCATGAATCGTCGCGGTGCCCTCGACGCGGGCTCCCCCCCCCACGAAGACCCGATACGACGCGTTCCATGAGCCACCCATCGCCTGGTACATCAGACGCACCGACTCCGCCGCGCGCTCGGCGCGGAAGGTCACGTCGGTGACGGGCGCGGCGGGAATCAGCTCCGCGGGCCACACCAACTGGCCAGGCCGACCGAAGACCACGCCGCCCGCGCCGCCGGGCATCGTGCCCTCGATGCGCCACCGCTCGGGGTCCATCGCGACCAGGGTCGCCTGGAAGGCAGGGCGACCAACGATCTCACGGAACCAGAAGGTTTGCCCGACATGGCGGCGGAGGATGGCATCCTCGTTCCACGCCGGGTCGTAGCGGAGCCCGTGCACGCGTACTGCCTGATCGAGCGAGGTCAGTGAGGCCGCCTCGAACGCACCGAGCGCAAGCGGATGCGTGCTGATGCCGCTGGGGAGTCGGAGCGGGAGGGTGCGGCGCACCAGCACCTGGCCGCTGTTGAACAGCGTGATCGAGGGTCCCTGCTGGGCCGGCAGGGCCGGCGCGGCGGCAAGGGCAAGCAGAGCAAGCGGGACAAAGCGGCTCATTGACGAAGCTCCATGGCAAGACGCCCCACGATCACGCGGAGCGACAGGTAAGTGACCGGGGCGCCCATCGCGACCAGCCACGTAGGAGACGTTGGTTCGGCCAGGAGGACCCACGCCGCGTAGACAATCGTGGCGACAAGCGCCACCTTGCGACCGAGCCCATCGGCCACCTTGCGGCGGCGTGCGGTGCACTCGCGGCAACGGTCACCGGGGGAGATCCCGGTGACGTAGGTGCCGCACTCCGCGCAAGGGAGTTCACCCCACGCGACGGGCGACCGCATCCCCGAATTCCTGCGTGCTGGCGGTGCCACCGAGGTCACGCGTGCGCACCTCGTCGGCGACGATCGTCGCGATGATGGCGCGGCGCACGCGACGCCCTGCTTCATCCTCGCCGATGTGCTCGAGCATCATCGCGGCGGCGAGCAAGAGCGCCGACGGATTGGCGAGCCCCTGCCCTGCGATGTCTGGCGCAGAACCATGCACCGCCTCGAAGATCGCCGCGTCGGAGCCGATGTTGCCGCCGGGGGCGAGGCCGAGACCGCCCACGAGGCCGCTGATCTCGTCGGAGAGGATGTCGCCGAAGAGGTTGGTCGTCACCATCACGTCGAACTGTTCCGGGCGGATCACCAACTGCATCGCGCAGTTGTCCACGATCATGTCCTCGAAGGCGACCCGATCGGCGTACTCTGCGGCGATCTCCCGACCGATCTCGAGGAAGAGGCCGGTGGTGTACTTGAGGATGTTCGCCTTGTGCACCAGCGTCACCTTCTTGCGATGGTGACGGATCGCATACTCGAACGCGTAACGGATCACCCGTTCGGCCCCGACGCGCGTCACGACTGCCACGGATTCCGCCTGACCGTGCGGATCGCCGTCCACCTCGACCCAGCGTTCCTGCCCGATGTACAGCCCCTCGAGGTTTTCGCGCACGAGGACGATGTCCACGTGATCGAAGCGCCCACCGGGGATGATCGTCTTCGCGGGCCGCACGTTGGCGTAGAGCTGGAACTCCTTGCGGAGGGCCACGTTGACCGAGCGGAATCCCCCCCCCACGGGCGTGGTGAGCGGTCCCTTGAGCGCGAGCTTGGTGCGGCGGATGCTGTCGAGCGTGGCCGGCGGCAGCGGGTCGCCCGTGGCGTCCACGGCAGCCATTCCGCCGAGCTGGCGATCCCAGGTGAAGGCGAGCCCGGTGGCCTCGAGGACCTTGACCGTGGCGTCAGTGATTTCCGGACCGATCCCGTCGCCGGGAATCAGGGTGATGTCGTAGGGCATGTCAGAAGAAGTCGGGAAGAATATGAGCGATGGTCGCGGCGAGTGCGGCCGCGGCGGTCGGGGCGGTGGCCACCGGTCGCGAGCGCCACATCACGCCCCCGTTCCTGGTGTCCACGACCACCAGCATGGTCTCGGCGCGGATCGCGCCGGTGCTGTCGGTCGAGAAGCGCACCGCGGCAGGGATCATCACGGTGCGCGAGTTGGTCATGGCAGAGAGCGCCCGCAGATAGGAGCGCAGCGGGTCGGGTGTCCGATCAATCTGGGAGGAACGCATCACGGCGTGTCCCATCCGATCGGGGTCGGTCACGGTGGCTGGGGCACGCCGGGCCACGGCCCGCAGCGCGTCGGGGAGCACCCACTCCACTTCGGGCCCCTTCCGACTGAGCATCTCACCAATGATCGAGTCCGCCCAGGCAAGCTGGGCCTCGCGACCAGCCGGAAGCTGTTCGTCTACCGGGGCGTCGGCTGAGAGGTAAGTGAGCGGGAGGACAGGAATCGGCTGGCCGGCGAGTGGAGCCACCGCAAGAGCCGGGGCGTCCTTCTGGGCGGCCAATGGAGCGGCCGCCAGCAGGGCGCAGGCGAGGAGGAACGACGGGTTGTTCACCCGCCAAAGCTATTCGAGCGAGAGGCCCCCGTCCACGACGAGCGTCTGGCCGGTGATATGGCGCGCCGCGTCGGAACTGAGGAAAGCCACGACACTGGCGATCTCTTCCGGCTCGCCGAGGCGCCCGAGGGCGGCGCGCTTCCGGGTCCGATCCACCACTTCTTCGGGGAGCTGGTCGAGCCGCTCGGTGTGCACGAAGCCCGGTGCGACCGCATTCACGTTGACATTGCTCGGCCCGAGTTCAACGGCAGCGCAGCGGGTCAATGCCTCGAGCGCAGCCTTGCTGGCCGCGTAGTTCGAGACCCCGAATCCTGGTCGCGCGGCCTGATGGGCCGAGATGTTGACCACCTTGCCGTACTTCTGGCGGCGGAAATGGGCGGCACAGGCGGCGATGCAATGGAAGGCGCCGGTGACATTGGTGTCCATCACGGCGTTCCACTGGGCATCGTTGAGGCGCCAGAGCGCGCCGTCGTGGGCGATGCCGGCGTTGTTGACCAGCACGCTGACCTCGCCCCACTTCGAGACGACCTCGTCGATGAAGCTATCCACCTGTTCGCGGTCACGGACATCGCAGCGGGCCGAGAAGACCTCCGCGCCCAGATGGGCGAGGGCGGCCTCGGTCAGGAGGGCCATTGCCTCGATGTCACGACCTGGCATCGGGACCCAGCAGAATGCGACGCGATACCCCTGCTGCGCGAACTCATGGACAATGGCCCGGCCCACGCCGGTGGCTCCGCCGGTGATCACCGCCACACGGCCGGGCACGCGGGTTTCCTCCGCAGCCGTCTGCGGCTGCGTGAGGGTGGCCGGTCCGGAGGAGGACGCAGGCGCTGCGGCGGCCCAGGGATCCGGGCCGCCCGAGGTTCCCCAAGGCATTCTGGAACGTACGGGGAAAATGGGCAAAGGGGAACTAGGGGGCGTTTCGGGGGGGTGCTTGAAAATGCCGGAATCCCTAGACGTTTCGAGCCGGCCACATCACATCCCAGCCGGCGACGTCAGTCGCCGGGAAGCCCACCTGACAATCCCAGCCGGCGGCGTCAGCCGCCGGGAAGCCCACCTGACAATCCCAGCCGGCGACGTCAGTCGCCGGAAAGCCCACGCGACAATCCCAGCCGGCGACGTCAGTCGCCGGGCAAGGCACGATTGGTTCCCCCGGCGGCTGACGCCGCCGGCTGGATGGCAGCAAGGCGACCGGTGAATCGAGCGGCTACCAGTCCCGGCTGGCCCGCACCCGCCGCCGCAACTCGATCCCGCCGGCCAGCGCCAGGAATCCGGGGATGGAGCCAAAGCCGAGGATGAAGAACCACTCCCACCACGCCAGCGGGCCGACGCCTGCTGGTCGTTGCAGCATCAGGACTACCAAGGTGGCCAGGCCCATCACGCCCAACCCGAGCGGATGGACCGGGTCCACTGCCGCGCGCCACACGGCCTTGCGGTAGCGGCTCGCCGATTCGACCAGTGCCATGAACAGCCCGAAGAACACCGACCCCACGAGACTCTTGCCGGACCCCAGACTCGACGCCTGAATGACCGCATGGATTGCTGAACCACCGATGAACCAGTAGCCCGCGCGGAGGAGGAAATTGGAGTTGGAGGGTTCGTCGTGCATCACTCTGGTTCTCGGAAGTCCTGTCGGATGCCGGCTGGTCAGCGATCGCTAGTTCTGTAGTGCACGCGGCAACGTGGCAACCACCACGGAATGGTCACCATCCTCGCCAGCGACCACCATGAGAATGCGGTCCCGTCGCACCACAGGCGGCCGCCACCCCAACGCACCCGCGACGAGTCGGACGCTCCCCAGATACTCCGCCTCTGGCGAAAACACATCGTAGAGCGGCGCTGCACCGGTCGGAACCGTACGCCCGATCCAGAGGCGACTGCGGTCGTCGGTATGCAGTTGTTGCATCAGCGGCTTGACGGGCGGAATGAGCTTCTCGATGGCATCGAGGGCGTCCGGGACCTGCTTGGCCACGTCGGCGTTCCCGCTGCGCCACGCGGCGATGTCTGCGGCGGTGACCGGGTCCGGCGTCGCTGTCACCCGCACCTCCATCGACGTGTCGCCTCGCGCATCCATGCGGTAGAGTGTGTACGTGTCGGAATCCACAACCCAGGCGCGGCGGTGCTGATCAATCGCAGAGAGCGTCCCCCCACTGAACGGAATCGGCAGCCCCCATCCGCCGCCTTCGTACGCGGCGCTATAGCCGCGGAAGGCACTGATGCCCGTGAACAACGAGTCGTAGGTGCCCGCGTTCGGGTCGAACGACTTGAAGTAGCCGCGATTCTCGCCTTCGACCACGCCGGTGAAGTCCGGGGCACGGGGCGCGCGTCCCACGGGATGGCTCCATGGTTGCCAGATCGTCCCGGCCGTATCAATCACCGCATTCCACAAGAAGCCGAAGCCGGGCACGATACTCTCGTGGCGGGCCAGCTCGTGACCCTCATGATCCAGCACCAGCACTGACCGTTTCCCGTGGTCGTTCACCAAGAGTCGGCCCTCCCGATCAAGGAGAATCCCGTTCACCCGGGAGAGCTCACCGGGTCCTTCACCGCGGCGCGCGATGGTGCTGAGGAAACTCCCATCGGCCGCAAACGTGCGGATCTCCGACGCCTGAGCATCGAGCACATACACGCGTCCTTCACCGTCCATCTCGACCGAGCGAATCTCGCCGAAGGTCTCTTCCGGCGCGCCATCAAGCTGTCCGATTCGAATGTCGGCAAGCAGGGTGTCCTCGCGAACCGGGAGCCCCGCGGAGTAGGTCACCAGGACACGACCGTCGGGCAACGTCTCGCGAGTCACATCGGTAGTGGCGGGATCCGCGCAGGCGAGCGCGAGAAATGTTACGGCCGCGGTGAGCAGGGGTCGTGGCATCACGGATCTCTCGGGAAGGGGGGACGCTGCGCTGACGTGCCGCGTTGAAAATGTTGCGTTCTCTGTTCGCCGTTCGCCGTTCGCTGCCTACCGCGCCACGCAGCTCGCGCCGGCCCAGAACGCCACGATCTTGGCCTTGCGCTCGTTGTTCTCGAGCACACCCTGCAGCCCGCCCGCCATGAACTCGATGCCGAGCGTGCTCGGTGCAATGTTCGCGGCGTAGACATCCTCCAGCTCGGCGCGGGTCGAACCCACACCGATGCCGCTCATCGTACGGAGTGCCGCGCCTTCCGGCGGACGGACGGCCCAGCCCACGAAATTGCCGCCCTGGATCGCGAGCAGCAGCCCCTCGCCATCAAAGATCACGAATTCCATTCGCCCCATCCCGCAGTCCTCATTGAAGGTGCGCTCCTCCGGCTCACCGAAGGCGACCGCCACGGCCTGCACTGCGGTCGAGTCAGCGGTACCGAACGGGATGGAACGCGTCGAGCCGGAGGCAGCGTCCACCAGCATCACGCCGTCGCCGGCGAGGGCGAAGCGAACCGCCGTGGCAGCGGAACCGCTGTCGTTGGTGGCGGCATCGAGCGCAGGCGGGGCATCGGCCGCCCCCCCGCAGGCGAGGAGCAGGGCCGCGAGGGCCGGAATCGTGTGTCGGATCATGAACCAAGATACTCCCGGAAACCCGGGGTTGGACACGGCCGTAGTATTCAAGATGCACATCACATCACTGGCAGTCCTCGTCCTGGCCGCGGCACCGCTCGCGGCCCAGTCCACCGCCTTCGTCGGGGTGACCGTCCTCCCGATGGATCGCGAACGCACCATCCCGGATCAGACTGTTGTCGTGGCCAACGGCCTGATCACCGCCATGGGGCCATCGGCCACCACGCTGGTCCCGAGCGGCGCACGACGGATCGAGGGCCGCGGCAAGTTCCTGATGCCGGGCCTCGCCGAGATGCATGCGCACGTCCCGCCGCAGCAGCCCGAGAACCAGCTGCTCGAGGACATCATGTTCCTCTACGTCGCGAACGGGATCACCACGATTCGCGGGATGCTCGGCTCGCCCTACCAGCTCGGCCTGCGGGATCGATTGGCCAGCGGCGAAATGCTCGGCCCGCGATTCTACGTGGGTGCTCCGAGTCTCAACGGGAACTCTGCCCCGAATCCCGGGACGGCTGCGCGCCTCGTGCGCGAGCACAAGGCCGCGGGATACGATCTCGTGAAGATTCATCCCGGTCCCTCGCGCGCCACCTACGATTCGGCGATTGCCGTCGGACGTGAAGTGGGGATCACGTTCGGCGGGCACGTACCGGCCGACGTCGGCATCGCGCACGCGATCGCCTCGCGACAGTCCACGATGGATCACCTCGATGGCTACATCGAGGGCGCCGCCGGCCCGGGTGCCCCCCCCACGGGCTGGCGCGACATCACCTCCGCGCAATTGCGCACATACGCCGAACAGACGCGCGCGGCCGGACTCTACGTGGTGCCGACGCAGTTCCTCTGGGAAAACCTCTGGTGGCCGCCCGATCCGGACGAAGCCGCCGCGTGGCCCGAGATGCAGTACGTCCCGAAGCCATGGGTGACCGGTTGGCAGAATCAGGCGCGCGGTCGCGCCACTCAGGTGGCCCAGATGGGACTCACGCGCGAAGACGCCGAAGTGCTCTTCGCGAAGCGCAACGAGTTGCTGAAGCATCTGGCCGATGTGGAGGGGACGATCCTGATGGGGACCGACTCGCCGCAGATGTTCAACGTCCCGGGATTCGCACTGCACCGCGAGCTGCGCGTGATGGAAGCGGCGGGCCTGACGCCGTGGCAGGTGCTGGTCTCGGGGACGCGCGACGTGGCGCGCTATGCGGAGGATGTACTGGGCCAGTCAGCAGCGTACGGCACGATCGTGGTGGGTCACGAAGCGGACCTGGTGCTGCTGGACGGCAACCCGCTCGAGTCGCTCGACAACCTCACGCGGCGCAGTGGCGTGATGGTGCGCGGGCGTTGGTTGTCGAAGGCGGAGTTGGAGACGGGACTCGCGGAGATTGCTGCGAGGTATGCGCAGTAAGTGGTGAACGGTGAACGGTGAACGGTGAACGGTGAACGGGGGATGGCGCCCCGTCCCCCAAACCCCGTCATCTCGAGCGCAGCGAGAGATCTCCAGACCACTTGAGTGCGATATCGTGGCCCGGTTGCGTCGGCGGCCACGGAGATCCCTCGCTGCGCTCAGGATGACGGGTCATGGACCCCGTTCACCGTTCACCGTTCACCCGTCGTCGCTGTTCGCCGCTTTTCTCCGCCGCGCAGCCCCGGCAAGTCCAACCAGGCCCGTCGCGAGAAGCGTCAGCGTTGCCGGTTCGGGGACGACTGACGGATCGCTGTCGTCCAGGAAGGATTGGTCGTCGAGCGACCGCAGCCCTGCCGCCGCGATGGGCTCTTCCCACACCACGATCTCGGGCTGCGTGGAGAGCATCACCACATGTGCCCCGCGGATGAAGACCTGGTCGTAGAGTCCACCCCAGATATCCCCCCCCCTGCTGCCCGGCTGCGTGCGAAACCAGCCGGTCGAGTGCACCGCATTGCCAGCAAGGAAGAAATCGAAGCTGAGCGAGATCGGCGTACCGGTCCAGAGCGCGAAGCCACTGCGTGCCTCGGTGAAGTCGACCAGGTCCCCGATCGTGCCATTCCGGGCATACGCCCCGGATCCGGTCACCCTGCCATCCGGCAGCGTGAAGTCGAGCAGCGACTCCCAGGCCTGCGACGGCAGGGTCGCACAGCGGTCCACGACCGACCCCTCACCCGAGGTCGGGAAGGCCGACCCGCTGTAGGCGTCACGTCCACGATGCGCATCGAGGAAGAGGCAGGAGGGTCCGCCGGACTGTGCCGCGACCGGAGCGGTCAGGCCCAGGAGCAACGAGAGCATCGTCAGGGAGCGAAGGGGCATGGTGACTCCACGAACAGGGCCACACCGACATGGCGCGGCAACATGTCAAGGAATTGCACGATATGGGCCGAATAGCCAATGGATTGCCATGCAATGACTTAGATGGCACCACACCCGGTCACTCCGCTCGACAACTGTCGGATTCTGCCAGAGCCTGACAGAGAGCGGCGGATGGGGACTCCCCCACCCGCCGTTTTCTGTCCGGCGGCTCACACCGCCGGCTGGGAGAGCCTACTGCAGGAAAAGCAGTTCCCGATAGGTCGGCAACGGCCAGAGGTCGGCCGCGACGTAGAGCTCCAGGGTGTCGCAGGCTGCTCGCATCTCCTGCATCGCCGGGATCAGGTGGCCCTGGATCCGCTGGGCGTGCTTCCACGGGTCCGCACTCTCGTGCAGCAGCTCCGCCTCGAGGGCGAGCACCGCCGTGCGTGCCTGGCCGACGAAGCCCGAGAAGCGCTCGAGGGCCGCGACGCTCTCGGGGCAATCCACCCCAGCGCCTTCGGTCGCCGTCACCGTCTCGGCGACGAGCTTCTGGTGACGCATCGCGGCCGGGATGATCATCGTGCGCGCAATCGTGGCGAGCGTCTCCCCTTCGATCGTGAGCTGCTTCACCCACTTCTCGACGGCGATGTGGTAGCGCGACTCGACCTCCGACTTCGCCAGCACGCCGTACTTCTTGAAGACATCCACCGTCTTCTTCGACTTGAGCACCGGGAACGCGTCCACCGAGGTGCGCATGTGCGGCAAGCCGCGCTTCTCCGCCTCGACATGCCATTCCTCGGAGTAGCCGTCGCCGTCAAAGCAGACCCGCTTGTGCTCCTTGACGATCTTCTGCAGCATCGCGAGGGCGGCCGACTCCAGCTTGGCGGGTGAGCGCGCGGCGCCCACAGCCCGCTCGAGCTCGGTCGCGATCATGTCGAGCGACTCCGCGACGATCGTGTTGAGGATCGTGTTGGGCCACGCGATCGAGTGGGTCGAGCCCACGGCGCGGAACTCGAACTTGTTGCCGGTGAAGGCGAACGGTGACGTCCGGTTGCGATCGCCGGAATGCCGCGGCAACTGGGGCATCGAGCGCGCACCAAGATCGAGCAGGTCGCGCTTGAGTGTGCGCTTCGGAAGCCCCTTCTCCACCTGCATCAGGATGTCGGTGAGCATCTCGCCGAGGAAGATCGAGATGATCGCCGGGGGCGCCTCGTTGGCGCCGAGGCGGTGATCGTTGCCGGCCGAGGCGACGCACGCGCGGAGCAAGTCGGCGTGAATGTCCACCGCGCGCACGACGGCGCAGAGGAAGACCAGGAACTGCAGGTTGGTGTGCGTCTCATCCTGCGGGTCGAGGAGGTTGACGCCGGTGTCGGTCGCCATCGACCAGTTGTTGTGCTTGCCGCTGCCGTTGACGCCGGCAAACGGCTTCTCGTGCAGGATCGCCTTGAGACCGTGGCGATCGGCGACGCGACGCAGCGTCTCCATCAGCAGCATCTGGTGGTCGGACGCCACGTGCGAGATCTCGAAGAGCGGCGCGATCTCGTACTGACCGGGTGCCACCTCGTTGTGGCGCGTCTTCACCGGCACCCCGACGCGGTAGAGTTCTTCCTCCGCTTCGTTCATGAACGCGAGCACACGCGGCGGGATCGCGCCGAAGTAGTGATCCTCGAGCTGCTGGCCCTTGGGCGGGCGTGCCCCAACGAGCGTACGCTCGCAGGTCACGAGGTCCGGGCGCCGGTAGTAGAGCGCCTTGTCCACCAGGAAGTATTCCTGCTCCGGTCCGACCGTCGTCAGCACGCGCGAGACGCCCGCGTCGGTCCCGAAGAGGCGAAGGATGCGCATCGCCTGCTTCGAGAGGGCTTCCATCGAGCGCAGCAAGGGGATCTTGGTGTCGAGCGCCTCACCCGTCCACGAGACGAAGCCGGTCGGGATGCACAACACCACCGCGCGGCCGGAGCGAATCAGGAAGGCCGGCGAGGTCGGATCCCAGGCGGTGTAGCCACGCGCCTCGAAGGTCGCGCGCAAGCCGCCCGAGGGGAACGAGGACGCATCCGGCTCGCCCTGCACGAGATCGGTGCCGGAGAAGTTGTAGATCACCCCACCCGTGCCGTCCGGGGAAATCAGCGAGTCGTGCTTTTCCGCTGTCAGCCCCGTCAGGGGCTGGAACCAGTGCGTGAAGTGCGTGGCACCCCGCTCAACGGCCCAATCCTTCATGGACGCCGCGACGATGTCGGCCACGGGCGGGTCCAGTGGCTCGCCGTGATCCATCGTGCGCAGCAGCGACTTGAAGACGGCCTTGGGCAGGCGTCGCTGCATCACCTCCCGCGAGAAGGTGTCGGCACCGTAGACGGTTTCGAGACGGGACGGTTCGGGGACGAGGACATCGAAAGACACGGGAGGACTCCAGAGCGATGAACGGTGAATCGAAACGGCAACCCAGCCGGCGGTGTCAGCCGCCGGACGGTGAACGGGGTCAAAGGTGAAAGATGAAACGGATCTACGCAACAATTGTTAGCTGGCTCACAACAACACCAAAAGCCACTGAAATCAATGGATTCCAGTGGCTCGTGCATCTATCGCGAATTTTGTTAGCCGCCTACCCTTCTTGCGTGCCTGCCTCCATCGCCCAGCGAGCCAGTGGCACCGCGAGCCCGCCACCCTGCAGCGCCTCCCGCAGGAAGTCCGCCGGTGCCAACCCGCGCTCGGCGTACCACGCCTGCCAGGCATCGTGCGCCAGTGCCGCGGCAAGCGATTCCAGCGGCGTCTCCGCCACGCGCACCACCAGCTCTTCCGCGACCTCGGGCTGGAGCCCTGCCAGCACCGCCGCCCGCTCGGCGAGCGGCTCCGGGAGTTCCCGCCGCGCCTGCAGGAGCAGGTCGGTCTCGGCCGCCACGGCGTCCTGCATGGCGAGGTGGGCCGACATCAGCCGTCGCTCGGGTGTGCCGAGCACCTCGGCCTCGCGCAGCAGCGCCGCGACGGTGCGACTCCACCCCGCCACCAGTCCGGGTGCCACCAGGAGCCGACGCACCGGGCGCGGCGAGGCGGCACGCGCGATGTCGAACATCCGTGCGGCGTGCCCGCGCAACGCGAGTGCGGCGAGTGACCAGGCATCATCGATCTCGGGCGCCGGCGGAGGTGGTGCCTGGCTGACCGGAAGATCCAGCGCCTCGAGGACGGCTCCGACACGCTGCCATTCTTCCGCCCACATCTCGAAGCGCTCCATCGGATCGAGCGCCGCTTCATCGCGCAACTGTTCCACCGCTTGCGGCCAGCTGCCGACATCGAGGTCGGTGGCCGCTCCCTCCAACGATCGCACCACGCTGGCCCGCCGGAACTCCAACGTGCGCAGCACCCCCTGCACGCCCAGCGGCTCGGCGGTGAGGGTGCGCAGTCGGGCGGCGACTTCTTCGGCCCCCATTCCCGGCACCCCGCTGATGCGTTCCGGCGCCTCGAGCCACACTCGGTGCGAGGCGAGCGCGACGCGGCAGGGCACCACGGTGTCTTCATCGAGGCGTTCTGATGCGGCATCCATGCGCTCGATCAGCAGCGCCACCGCACGCTGGGCGCCCTCCACCAGGAAGCGTGGGGCGGGCCGGTTCTCCGTGCGCTGGGTCGCGAGGAACTCCGGGAGATCGCGCAGGCGTTCGCGCAGTGCCGCCTCATGCGAGGCGTCGAAGTCCTCGCCGAGGAGTGCGTCGAGCGCCGCCATGGCGTGGCGAAGCGACAGCCCCGGATCGGCAGTCGGGCTATTGACCTCCGCCGCGAGCCGCACCGTCTCGGCGCGGATCGTGTCGATCAACATCGTCCGATCCACTTCGTCATCGAGGCTCTCGACATCCTCAAGGTCCTCGACGGCGTTGGCGATGCTGCGCAGGGCGACCTCCTGTGCCCGAAGCCACGCCACATCAAACCGCCCGAAGCGACGATGCACTTCTGCCGGGGCATCGTACGGGTGGCGCAGTGGGTCCAGGTGACGTGCGAGGTCGAGATATGACGTCAGCAGCTCCGCCAGCGTACTCACGCAACGCCCTCGACCGTTGAGTGCGAACCCATGCTGGTGATGCCATGGAAGCCGCGCATCGTCACCTCGTCGCCGAGCATCGAATGCGCGAGCGTGCTCTCCGAGATGATGCACCGCGCGCCGATGATGCTGTCGCTGATCGTGCTGTCGGTGACGGTGCTCCCGGCCTCAAGCGTGACGTTCGGTCCGATCGTGCAGCGGGCCAGGGTGCAGCCGTCCTCGATGAGGACGGGCTCGACGATCGTGACATCGGCCCCCACGGCGGGATGGCGCGCCGCACCCTGTGCGAGCAGGATCCCGTTGGTCTCGAGGGTCGTGCCGAGCTGGCCGCAATCGTACCAGCCTCCCACCTCGGCGGTGAGGATGCGACGGCCGCGATCGATCATGTGCTGGAACGCGTCGGTGAGGTAGTACTCGCCCTTGTTCGCGGGTTGCGCGAGGACGTGATCAATGCCGTCCCAGAGTGCGGGCGTGTCGCGAATCCAGTAGAGGCCGATGTTGGCGAGCTTGCTGATCGGCTCGCTGGGCTTCTCGACAATGCGCGTCATGTAGCCATCGGCATCGGTCACCACCACACCGAAGCGCTGGTAGTCCTCGACCTCCTTCGCCCAGATGATGCCGTCGGCATCCACCGATTCGGCGAGCGAGAGGTCGGCCTCGAAGACGGTGTCTACGAAGATGATCATGGCCGGACCGTGCACGTGCGGACGCGCGAGGTTGACTGCCCCGGCGGTGCCGTCCTGCACGCGCTGCTCGATGAAGCGCGAGGGCAGCTTGTACCGCGAGCGCGTGTACGCCTCCACCTGCTCCTTGAGGTGGCCGGTGATGAAGATCAGTTCCTCGATGTTCAACCCGTCGAGGCGATCCATCACCCAGTCCATCACGGGGCGGCCCGCCACCTTGAGCAGCGGCTTGGGGACAAGGTGCGTGTGCGGACGCAGGCGTGAGCCCTTGCCGGCAAGGGGGATGATCACCTGCATCGGGTCAACTCCTTCCGTAGCGGTCGCGAAGGCGGATCACGTCGTCGAGTTCGGGCGTACTTGCCTCGAGCACGTCGCTGTCCACCACTGCTTCAATCGAGTGGATGGTGCCGGGAACGATGTGCACCGAGTCGCCGGCCCGGAACGCCCGCTCCTCGGGGGGGGCATCGGCGTCGGCCCAGATGCGCAGGATCAGTTCCCCCGACAGCACGTGCATCGTCTCGTCCTTGCGCTCGTGATACTGGCAGGAGAGGACGTGGCCAGCCTTCACATGCAGGATCTTGCCGACATAGCGATCGGTCAGGGCCCAGATGCGCTCGTGGCCCCAGGGCTTGTCCACCTGGTAGGGAATCTCGGGCATTCAGCGGTCCAGAGGATGAAAGGTGAAGGACGACGGGATCGTGATGCACTCGCGCACGCAGGTTCCGCAGCCGACGCACCCTTCCGCCTTGAGGACGGGACGGCCCTCCTCGTCCATCGCGAGGGCCGTGTCGCCGACGGGACAGGCGCGCGCGCAGACACCACACGGCTGACCCTGAAACGTAATGCAGCGCTCCGGGTGGAGTTCGACACGCCCGAGCCGCTCGGTGCGCCAGCCATCGACCGGCGTGGTGAGCGCTTCCGTCGGGCACACCGTGGCACACGGCATGTCGGGACAGACCAGGCACGGGATGCGCGCGGGTTCAAGGTAGGGCGTGCCTGCCGCGAGACCGCCGCGTGAGGGCACGTGCAGGATGGCGCCGGCGGGACATGCCTTCGCACATTCGCCGCAGCGCGTGCAGGCGGGCAGGAAGGCCACCTCCGGCAGCGCACCGGGTGGCCGCACGTAGCGCTGCCGCACCACACGCTCTTCGGTGGCCTTGGCGAGGCGTTCGACGGTGTCGCCGAACGCACGGCGCAGGAAAGAGCGGCGATCGCCGCCGAAGTCGGTCATGCAGGAAGATAAGGCACGACATCAGCCGCGGGTGTCAACCCGCGGAGGCGAGGATCGCGTTGACCGCGGGTTGACACCCGCGGCTGATGGAGATCGCCCCTACCGCCCCGCGATCAACTGCTGGCGCAACCGGCCCAGCCGCTTGCGCACCGAGCCGTCGTACACGCGATCGCCGATGCGCACGATCGTCCCGCCGAGGATCGCGGGGTCCACCGCGAAACCGGCAATGACATCCTTGCCGATCGCCTTGGCAAGCCGCTCGGTGATGACATTCTTGGTGAGGGCATCGACCTCGCGCGAGAGCGTGATGCCGGCACGCACGCGGCCGAGCTTCGCGTCCACCAGCGCGCGGTACTCGTCGGCAATCAGGCCGAGCAAGAGCTGCCGGTTGCGGTTCACCACGGTGACGACGAAGTGCATGAAGGGACGCGGCGCCGTGGCGAGTGCCTCGGTGACGATCGCGGCCTTCTGCTCCTTCGAGACGCGCGGCGACACCAGTGCCGCCTCGATCCCCGGCGTGCTCATCGCGGCAGCGGTGGCATCGATCAGGTCGCCCCACTGCTCGGTCGCCTCGGCCTTCTCGGCGAGCGAGAGCAGCACCTCGGCGTAGTTGCGGGCGATCGTGACGGCTCTCACGCGCGCGTTCCGATCTCGGTCAGGTACTCTTCGACGATCTTGCGATCAGCCGGGGCATCGAGACGCTGCTCGATCACCTTGCCAGCCGCTGCGATCGCGAGTTCCACAGCCTCGCGACGAATCTCGGCGACGGCGCGCTCGCGCTCCGCGACGATCTCCCGCTTGGCCCGCGCGAGCATTTCATCCTGCTCGGTACGGGTCTTCTCGATGGCGGTGGCACGCTCGTGCTCCGCCGCCTGCCGCGCCTCGGCAAGAATCGCCTGGGCATCGGTACGGGCCGCGGCCAGGAGGCCCCGCTGTTCCTCCATCCCCTTGATCGCCTCGGCCTGCAGGCGCTCAGCCTCCGCCAACTGCGCGGCGATCCGCTGTTCGCGCTCGACGTTCCACCCCAACAGCTTGGGGAAGACGAGCTTCTGCAGCACGATCAGTACAACGAGGAAGACCAGCCACGTCCACAGCGTCAACCCGAAGTTGACCTGGAACGGGCCGGGAAGTCCGCCATCCGTATCGGCGGCGAGGAGCAACGGGAGCATCATGGCTCGGTCCTGTCCGTCTTAGATGAGCTTGAACAGCAGGGCGAAGACCAGCGCGATGATCGTGGCGCCCTCGAGGAGGACGGCGATCAGCAGGCCTGCACCACGGATGTCACCGGCCGCCTCGGGCTGGCGGGCAATGCCCTCCGCCACCTGGCCACCGATACGACCCAGACCCAGACCGGCGCCGAGGATCGCGAGACCGATCGAGAGCGACGCACCGAGTTGGCCGTAGCCATTCGCCATCGCGGCCGCAGCCGCCTCGGTCATCACTTCGCCCTGCATCAACAGATTGATCAACATGTCGTGTTCCCAACGTGGTGGAAGATGAATCGATGAAGAAACTTCACTCGCCGGTGATCCCGTCTCTTCCGGAACGGGGACCTGCGAAAGGCACCAGCGGGTCAGTGACCCAGTGCCCCTGGACGGTGGGTTTCACCGTCTCAATAGCAGTCGTAGGTCCTACCGTGTCTTAGGTCGTAGGTCATAGGTCGTAAGTCGTAGGTCTCTCGCGTCGGCGCGATTGCAGCACTGAATCTGCCACGGCAACTATTCACCTACGACCTACGACATATGACCTACGACCTTCTGACGACCTACGACCTACGACATCAGTGCTCGTGCTGCATCATCCCGATGAACACCGCACTCAACAACGCAAAGACATACGCCTGCAACAGCGCCACGATCAGCTCCAGGAACATGATCGCCGTCACCACCGTCGCGGTGACAATCCCGATCCCCCAGGAGATGATGCCGAACTGCCCGAACAGGAAGACGATGCCGAAGAGCGAGAGAATCACGAAGTGGCCGGCGGTCATGTTGCCGAAGAGACGGACCGCGAGTGCGAACGGCTTGACCAGCTTCGAGAGCACTTCGATCGGCGCCATGCCGATCGACATCGCGACCGCACCGGCACCCGAGAGGCCTTCGACGTGCGGGAAGATCGTGCCGAGATACCCCTTGGGGCCGAGCTTCACCATGCCGCCGACTTCAATCACCATCAGCATCATCACCGCGAGCCCGCCGGTGACGGCGAGGTTGCCGGTCGGCGAGGCACCCCACGGCACGAGGCCGAGGAGGTTGCAGGTGAGGATGAAGAAGAAGACGGACATGATCAGCGGGGCGTACCGTGGGCCGTCCTCATGGCCGATGTTCGCGATCGCGATCTCATCGCGGACGAAGAGGACGAATGCTTCCATGAGGCCGGAGAAACCGCGGGGTGCCTTGCCTGCGGCACGCGCACGCTGGATGCCGTTGGCGGCGAGGTAGAGCAGCCCCACCGTGATCAGGGCAGCCAGAAGCAGGAAGACGACGTGCTTCGTCGGTGAGAGGTCGAGCACCAGCGGCCCGAGATGCACCGGTTCGAACCGCGGCAGGTGAATCACGCCGAACGGAAGGAACTCGAGTTCATGTGCATCGCCGGTATGATGGAACATCATGTCCGCGATGCTGAAGTTTGCCCCGTCGCTCATCGTTGCCGTCGCGTCTCCATATACAGCATGGGGAGAATCATCCCCAGGTAACCCAGCGCGGTCGGGATCGGCGGGAAGCGTTCCCGGTCGAGTCCCACGAGGAGTGCCACCAGCAGCACCCCGAGCATTCGCAACACCACTCCGACGGCGTAGAGTCCGAGTCGGTCGATCGTCGGTACCCGACCGATCCGACGGATCACGTACTCCGCCACACCCTGCATCCCCAACGCAATCGCGGCGCCGGCCAGGACGCCGGTCACGGTCGTCACTTCTTGCGCTCTCCCGCCTTGACCCGCTGAATCAACCAGAAGCCGGCGAGCAACATCCCGCCCACGGTTCCAATCAGCGTGAAGAGCGGCATCGTCCCAAGGCGGCGATCGAGCCACACCCCACCCAGCGCCCAGAGCGCCACTGCAACCGCGAAGGTGACCCCATGCGTCACATAGGTCCATCCCTCGCCATAGGCCCTGTGGGGCCCATCGGGGCTTTTCACGGGCGGGAAGCTATGGGCTTGTGAAATATTTCGCAAGCAAAGCCGGGGCACCGACGCCCCCCCATTTTCGGCCCCGATCGTCACTATTATTCATGGTTTGCCCCCTCAACCGGATTTCCTGATGACCCAGCCCGCCCCCACCGACGACGTCACCCAGCTCCGCCGCCTCGCCGAGGCGGTCGGCGCCCTCCGGACCCAGGTCGCCGAGCGGGTGGTGGGCCAGCGGGAGGCCGTGGATGGGATCGTCACCGCGATCCTCGGCGGGGGGCACGCGCTGCTGGTCGGGGTGCCCGGGCTGGCCAAGACGCTGATGGTCTCCACGGTGGCGGAGGCGCTCAACCTGACCTTCAACCGGGTGCAGTTCACCCCGGACCTGATGCCGGGCGACATCACCGGGACGGAGCTGGTCGAAGAGGACCCGGCCACTGGGCGCCGGCATTTCCGATTTGTGGAGGGTCCGATCTTCGCCCAGGTCGTGCTGGCCGACGAGATCAACCGCACTCCGCCCAAGACGCAGGCCGCCCTCCTCCAGGCGATGCAGGAGCGGACGGTGACGGTGGCCGGGCAGACCTACACCCTCCCCAAGCCGTTCTTCGTCCTGGCCACGCAGAACCCGATCGAGCAAGAGGGGACCTACCCGCTCCCCGAGGCGCAGCTCGACCGCTTCATGCTGGAGTTGCGGGTCGGCTACCCCAGCCGGGCCGAGGAAGAGGCGATCGTCACCCAGACGACCGGCTCGCGCGTGGCGGAAGTGCGGCGCGTCTTTGATGGGGCGGAATTGTCGGAGATGCAGGCGCTGGTGCGGCGGATTCCGGTCAGCGAGTCGCTCATTCGGGCGGCGGTGCATCTCGCGCGGATGACGCGACCAGGTGAGGCCGAGGCACCGGCACTCGTGAAGGAGTTCGTCGAGTGGGGCGCTGGACCGCGTGCCTCGCAGTACCTCGTGCTGGGGGCCAAGGCCCGCGCCGCAATGGATGGCCGTCCGCAGGCCGACCTCGACGACGTGAAGGGGATCGCGCTCGCGGTGCTGCGTCACCGGGTGATGACCAACTTCGCTGCGGAGGCCGCCGACCGCAGCGCGGAAGATGTGGTGCAGGAGCTGGTGGACGGCTGGGCGAAGAGCTGATTTCGGATGGTCCCTCCCTCACAGCGCCCGAGCAAGATCTGCATTGTCTGCGGCCGGCCCTTCACCTGGCGGAAGAAGTGGGAGCGTGACTGGGAGCAGGTGAAGTACTGCTCCGAGCGGTGTCGGCGGGCTGGTCCGCCGAAGTAAGGCCTCCCGCTAGCGCGATTTCGATTTGAGGCGTATTTGATGGAGAGGTTGATCTTCTCCTCGACGCCCACTCGCGAGGTCCGCCCCCTGATGCTCCCCTACCGCCTCTCCTGCCTCGGCCCGCCGGAGCTCTACGGCCCCGATGGTGAGCCCTTCCGCTTCCGGACCCGGAAGCACCTCGCCCTGCTGATCTTCCTCGCGATGCACCCCGGCCAGCCGTTGCGCCGGGACCGACTCGCCACCCTCCTCTGGTCGGGGGCGAGCATGGAGGAAGCGCGTCACTCACTGGCCACTGCACTCTCGGTCATTCGGAGCCGTCTCGGCACCGACGCCATCGAAGCGATTCGTGATACCGTTCGCCTGATGCCGGGCCGGGTCGTCACCGACCTGCGCTCCCTTGAGGCGGATCAGCTCGACGACCCCGAGTTGGGACCGCTGGGCGTCTTCGCGGACGAATTCGAGGTACCGACCGCCCCGGAGTTCGAGCGCTGGCGCGATGGGGTACGGGCGCGCCTCCTCCCCGACCTCTGCCGCTGCCTGGTGCGGCGCATCGAGCGGTGTCGGCGCACCGGCGATGCCCGGCGCATGGAAATCCTCGCACACCAACTGCACCGCATCGACGGCCTCGCCGAAGAGGGCGCGCGCGCGTTGATGGAGGCCCGCGCCCTGGCGGGCGATCGGATCGGCGCGCTGCGGATCTTTGACCAGTGGCGTCTCGCGCTGGCAGAGGAGTTGGGCGCTGTACCGAGTGCGGAGGTCGCGCAGCTCGCGGACCGACTGCGGCGGCGTGGCATTGATCGGCCGACCACGGCGCCGTTGGCACCCGTGCCGACCGAGCACTGGAAGGAGCGCGCCTTCGTGGGGCGCGGGCCCGAGTACGCGGTGTGCTACGCCGTCTGGCAGCGCGTGCGGGGGGGGGACCCGACCCATGTACTGGTGCGCGGCGAAAGCGGGCTCGGCAAAACGACGCTGGTCGAGCGGGTGGTCACGAGCGTGGCCCTCGAGGGAGCGAGTGTCGCGCGGGTGCGCTGTCACGAACTCGAACGCGAGTTGCCGTTTGGTGTGATGGGCACCGTGGTCACGCAACTCCTTGATCTGCCGGGCGCGGGGGCCACGGCACCAGAGCAGCTCGCGGAGCTGGGGCGGTTGGTCGCGAAGGTGCGGCAGCGGTGGCCGTCGTTGCCCGCGCCGCTGCCGGTGGTGGGCGAGGGGGCGCGGATCCAGTTCAGCGAGGCGGTGCTCGCCCTCATGCACGCACTCGCGGAAGAGCAGCCGCTGGCCCTCGTGGTGGATGACATCCACCTCGCCGACGCGACGAGTCTGGCGGTGCTGCACCTGCTCTTGCGCCGGCTGGAGGCCGTCCCGGTGATGGTGCTCCTCACGAGTGCGGTGTCCGTTGCCGATGAAGCCCCGTCGGCGCGGCGGTTCGTGGACAACGCGGAGGCGTTGCAGCTCACGCTGGTCGGGTTGGGCCCCTTGCCTGAGGTGCATTCGGCGGAACTGCTCGATGCGTTGGTGGCGCGGGATGCTCCTCCGGGTCCCACGGTCCGCAAGGCGTTGCTGGCCGGAGCGCGTGGCAATCCGATGGTGCTCGAACTGCTGGTGGCCGACTGGCAGCGGCGCGGGGATGCATCGTTGGCATTGAGCCTTGGGGCAATGACGGCGGGAGCTGCGGGGCCGCCGAAGGAGGCGTTGCGCCGCGTGGTGGGTGACACGCTTTCGGTGCTCGACCCGGAAGCGCGCGCCGTGGTGGAGCTCGGCGCGATTCTCGGGCAGCGGCTCAATGACCTCTCCATGTACATGCTGGTGGATTTGCCCGTTGCGCGCACGATGCGGGCGATGACAACGCTCACCTCGCATCGCGTGTTGCGGGACGCCGGGAGTCACCTCGAGTTCTCGAACGAGTACATGCGCGGGCAGTGCTACATCGCGATGGCGGCGCCGCTCCGGCGGCGCCTGCACTCGCTGGTGGCGGACCGCTTGCTCGCGCAGGACGGGGCGGACGAGCCGATTCCGGGCCTCGAGGTGGCGTGGCATCTGGTGCGCGGCGATCGGCTAGCGGAGGCGGTGCCGTACTTGTTGGCGGGTGGTCGCGAGTCGATTCGTCGCGGCGCGCCGCACGAGGCTGACCTGGCGCTCACCACCGGTCTCCCCGCGCTCACCGGTGCCCCGCGCCGCGCGGCGATCCTGCTGCTCGCCGAGGCACTCCAGGAACTCGGCCGCTGGGGAGATTCGCTCCAGGTGCTCGACACGCCCTGCGATCCATACGATGCGTCGGAGGAGTGCTGCCGCGAGGTGTTGCGGGTGGTCGGGCGACGATGGGTGGGAAGCATCGCACCAAATGAGCTGATTCCAGAGACAGCCCGGCTTCTGGAGATTGCATCGGGAACCTCCAGCATGGATGTTCGGGTTAAGGCGCTACCTGCAACAATTCGACTGCTCACCCTTACCCGGCACAGCGAGCACCTCACGATGCTTGGTGAGGTGCTGCTTGAGATAGAGAAGTCAGAATTAGACGGGTACCAGCGGCTTCACGTTGCCCTTGCGAGAGCATGGTGGATGGGCGCGCAACGAGATCTCCTTGGTGCGTTGGCGGTGTTGGACGAAGCGATCGCATTGGCAGACCTTGAGGAAACCAGAAGTTCAATCGTCATTCGGCTTCTTCTCGGGTATGGAAACATCACGTGTCTCCTCGGACACTATGAACAGTCGCTGCCCCATTTCGTCAGAGCCCAGATCTTAGCGGGACGATTGGACAACGAGACATTGCAGGGAGAGTGTGCGACACAGGTTGCGGTCGCACATGGCCGACTGGGGGACATCACCGCGCAGATTGACGCTGCACGCGCTGCGGTTCGGTTGTTCGCTATTGCCGATTGGAGTCCGGGCGCACTGTCTGCTCGCTACGAGCTTGCATGTGGTTTGGCAATTACGGGTAGCGAGGCGGAGGCGCGCGATGTTCTCGATTCGTTCTACGGGATCAGGCACAAGCACGTACCGGATTGGCTACGACAAGCTGCCATGCTCTGCTTCGCCGATGTCCTCGCCCTGTGTGGGAAAGAATCACGCGCTGTGGCGACAGCAAAGAAAGCAATCCTCCAGCTAGGGGCGCTAAAGAATGTCGCGTACGCAGGTCCTTATGCTCGCTGGGTGGCGCGCGTAGGAATGCACGACAAAGACCCAGGTGCTGCCTTGAAGGTCATTAAGGCAGATTTCGGTACCGGCGAAGACCTGGACCCCAAGGACAGAGCGGAAGTGCTAGCTGCGGTCGTGATGCTGGGGAGGGCTGCCGGTATCGATAGTAGCGAGGAAGCACGCAGACTGACCTACGAGTTGAACAGACTGCCGGTCGGAATCGTAAGGACTATGCGGCAACTCAAAATGCTACCAAACGAATCAGGAGACTGGGGGAAAAAATAAGCGGCGGACTACCTAGACATCTTGGAGGCAGCTTGACGCCCTGAGCGCAGTGCGTCGGCCCGAGCCTTGATTTGGGGTTGGGGCAGATAATCAAGAATTGAGGCCGGGTCACTGATCAAACGCCGCACTGTTACGGAATTTACAGTTAGGTCCACAAGCTCAGGATCGAACTGACTGCCCTTGCACTTATTCAACTCAGCTAGAACCACTTCCAGCGAAAGCGCTGCACGGTACGGCCGGTTCGTGGTCATCGCGTCAATAGTATCAGCGATTGTAATGATCCGTGCGCCGAGGGGGATCGAGGTATCCGCGATTCCATCCGGATACCCGCGACCGTCCCAGCGTTCATGGTGGTGCCGGACACTTGAAACCACGTTACCCTGGAACCGTGAGAAGGATGAAACAAGCTCGGCGCTCTTGACCGAGTGGGACTTCATTATCTCCCATTCGTCGTCGTCGAGCTTGCCTTCCTTCTGAAGCAGTGGCGCAAATTCCGCGTGAATCTTACCGACATCATGAAGGAGTGCCGCGTTTTCGATGTCCTCGATCTGGTCCGAAGGCAATCCGAGGTCGATCGCAATTGCCCGTGCAAGCCCACACACTCGGCGTGAGTGTCCAGATGTGTATGGATCACGGGCTTCTATTGCCTTCACCATCATGACAAGTTGTTCACGCACGTTGAGTTCGAGCTCTTCATACGCTCGATCAAGTTCGCCGTATAGATCCTGAAGCGTGTTGAGCTTGCCGTAGATGTGCCTAGCGGCAAAGATCAAGAAGACGACGAGAATGAAGCTGAACCGCTCAAGTCCTTCCCCAGCGTTCGCCCGCAGAAACAGAAACGCTACAAGAAGTGAGAGTAGGCTTGCGGCGATATCATACCCAAGGACCCAGACGGTGTTAGTCCGCCAGGTACTCCAAAACGGCTTGTTTGCAGACAGTGCCACAGCGGTGTTGACCGCCAGCGAATTGGCGACGAAATACACGATCGCAGAGGCCAGGAAAATCGCCACAGCCACCAATGCATCCTCGAAAACCACCGTGGATCCCGGAGTCGGAGGCTGAAGGAATGCCGGAGGATGTGAACCCCCAAGGTAGTTATAAACGGTGAAAGTGAGGCCGACGCTCACCACACGCTCAGCGATATTGAATACAGCCTTCAAAAGCGTAGTCCGCTGATAGACCTGAGAGACCAGCTTCATCAAGCCTGCGGCTAGAGCTCCCCAAAATCCACCGAGTACCAGACCCATCGCGAGGTGGAAGACGAAGACCAGCGACCCCCCAACTCCCCCTCGATTGTTCCTTGTACCTGATACCTCCAACATGCATCCAATGACGGCCAACGACAGAATTGCCCAATAGTCTGTTGCCGGTCGATCCATCGTGCTTGTGAGCACGATCAGACCGATCGCTGCAACGACCATTCCGGCAACATAGGCCTTCACGGACTTGTTGAATGACATCATAAAATTGGGAGGAACTCCAAGGTTTGATCCTTAGACCCAGGTCTGAGTCTCAGCGCTGAAAAGCTTCGCGATGAAATCGACCGCAGCAGCAAGCCATTCGATCATAGTGCGTCACCTCCTCCCCGAGACATCAATACTTCGAGAGGTGGCAAACCCCGCTCGGTTCACCTGACGCTTCGCTATTCTGGCCCGCTCGGCTCCGCTCTGCAGCCGTGCCCTGGAATTTCCCCCCGTACTCCTTTCGTTTTCTCTGAATCCCGATCAGGTGGGATCTGTCATGGTGTCGTAGGTCGTACGTCGTAGGTCTGTGCCTCAGCCATCGGTGCCGCGGTCATGGTTCGGAGTCGTGCGATGAGGCGATGATCCCCCCCTCGCACGACCTACGACCTGTGACCTATGACCTACGGCCTCCGCGCCTGCCCCCACCGATTCGTGGCATCCAGTACCGCATACACCGCCGCGTGCTCCGCGCTCTCACGGACTTCCGCCGAGCCGACCAGCAACTTCGACTCGCGGCCGCCGAGCACCTGCACGCCAACCATCACGTAGCTACGATCAAAGGCCTCGATCAGTTGGGCGCCCTCGAGTCCGAGCACCTGCCGATCATGGAGCCGCTCCAGCACGACCACGGCCGCACGGGCGGCCGCCTCGATGCGGTGGCGCGGCGTGTCGGGACCCTCTTCCGTCGCCGTCTCGAGCTGACCACCGGGCGCCGTCAGCGTGACCGTGGCACTGACCCGACGCGTGCGGGGGCCGGTCGCCATCACGAGATCATCGAACAGGATCGCCCGGCGCATCACCCGCTCCTGCACCGCGCCATCCTCAAGCACCTTGAGCGGCCGCTCCTCGGCGGTCTGCGCAATCGAGATCTTGCGGTGATCGACCCGCAGGCCGAGCTGCGCGAGCAGCGCACTCTCGACGTTGCGCACCACCTGCTTCGGCGTGTAGCCGTTGGAGGCGAGGATGTGCACCTCGCTCACCTCGCCGAGCGGTGTCGTGACCACTCGTGCGCTGAGGATCCCCTCCAGCGATGTCAGCAGGTTCTCGGCGCGGCGCACGCCCCACGGGTCGGTGCCCGTGTCGGCGGCGGAAGCGGAGGCACCCGGGCGCTGGGCCTGGGCATCGAAGAACTGATGTGGCGATGCGGTCACGGCGTGTCCTTGGTGGCGTGCGTCGTCGTCAGGTCAGGCAATGGTGTTGCGCCCGGCCGCCTTGGCCAGATAGAGCGCGCGATCGGCCTGCTCCAGCAGGGGTCCCTCAGCGGGTGAGGCGGGATCGTACTCCGCCACCCCGATGCTCACGCTGATCTGCCCGTCGAGATAACCCAGTCGCATCCCGGCGAGTTCAACGCGCTCACGGACCGCATCGGCCACCCGCAATGCACCGGCCCGATCGGTCCGCGTGAGCAGGACCACAAATTCATCCCCACCATAGCGGGCCGCGAGGTCGGTGTTGCGGACGGTCCGGCGGATCTCGTCCGCCACCATCCGGAGCACCACATTGCCTCGCTCATGCCCGTACCGGTCGTTCAGCTCCTTGAGCCGGTCGAGGTCGAGAAAGAGCACCGCGAAGGAATCCCCACTCCGCTTGCTGCGCTCCAGCTCGTGACTCAACCGCGTCTGCAACGTCCGGTAACTCGCCAACCCTGTCAGTGCATCGGTGCTGGCGTCACGCGACGCATCCTCGGCGCGCTGCGACAACCATGGCACGCACTGCTTCAAACTCGCCCGACCCAACGCCGCCGACTGTGCGAAACGGTGACAGGTCGGATAGCCACACGCCCGGCAATCCCAGGGCCGGCCGTTCGGCCCCGTGCCGATTGCGGTCAGGATCGCCTGCACCGCTTCCGGCTCCGCCTGCTCCCGTCGTGGCGCGAACGGGAAGGCGGCACCCACCTCGACCGGCGACGGATCCGGCACCACCGGCGTCCGACTGCGCGGCGGCTCGAACTGCTGCACCAGCATGCGCCGCCGGTAGATCTCCGACTTCGGTCCCGCGAGCGGATGGCCCAATGCCCCCGCGTGCGAGAGGATGTCGACGAACCCGAGGTCGATCCGGTCCTGCGCCACCGCCTGCGCCAACGCGGGCAAGGCCTCGATCCCGCGGATGGTCAACAGCCGACGCCCCTGCGACGACCCACTCACCACCACCTCCAGCGGCAACCCACCCGCCACCGAGGCGTGGCGCCGCGTTTCGGCCGGGAGCCGGGAGTAGGTGGTCGGCATCTTCTCCGGCCGCACCTCCCGCAAGGCGAAGAGTTGCGCCAGGTCGGTGAAGGTCAGCACGGCATCGAGCTCATTCACCCGGCCCGGGCCACTTACCCCGGCATAGACGACGGGGGCGTCTTTTCCATGGAAGTGACGCAGGAATCGCGCCTCGACCGCGCTCGGGTAGGCGACCGGGGCAAGATACGGCACCAACTCAGGATGATGGGCGGTGATCGCCCCGACCACGACCGGATCCGTCGAACGAATGAGCGTCCCCCAGTCGGGGTCCTCCCACAGAGTGAGGTATTCCTGCGCCACCAGTTCGTCGCCGACGACCCCACGGGACACATGCCGGAAGCCGGCCTCGTAACAGGCATTGACCAACTGCTCAGGCGTGGCTGGGTGGAAGTGCGCGGTGGCTTCGGGGGCGAGGATGAGGATGCCGTCGCCCATCTCGGCGATCGTCACTGCCCGCGCCAGTTCCCCGGTCGCGTGGATCGCCTCGTGCGGACACTCCGCGAGGCATTCACCGCAGCGAATGCAGTGCTCGTCGAGAATCTCCACGGCACGCGCCTCGGGCGGCAGTGCAATCGCGTCGGTCGGACAGACGCGCAGGCACGCCAGGCAGGCGACACAACGGGAGGAATCGATCGCTAGATGCAAACGGCGCCCTGGTCCGAGAGGATGATTCCACTACCGGTAGAGAGCAAGTTGGGGTCGGGCTTGAGAAGTGTCAAGAGATGACCGCCCCCAAGGGTTTGCCAAACCGTGACTTAGCCGATCCCGAACTCCTTGAGTTTGCGATACAGGGTGCGCTCCCCGATGCCCAACTCCTGGGCTGCACGCCGCCGGTTGCCGCCGTGGGCGTCGAGCACCGCCTCGATCACGGTGCGCTCCACATCGGCCATCGACATCCCCGGGCGGTAGATGACGGCCGCCTCGGGTTCCGGCTCCTCCTCGATGACCCCCGCAACCGGGGTGGCGGGCACCGCGAGGGTGGCGCCGCTGCCCACCTCGACCAGCTCGATCGCCCCGTCCCGCTGGCGTTCCAGCCGGCGGCGCAGCTCCTCGACCTGGACGCGGAGCTCCATCAGCGAGCGCAGGATGAACTCGAATTCCGGCCCGCCCAAGGTCGGGCCTCCCCCCCCCGACGGACCTGTCGTGATCCGGGCGGGGAGGAGCGTCGGCGTTCCCTCGGTGACATCGGACGGGATGTCTGCGGCGCGAATCGGCGTGCCGGGTGCGAGCACCACCATCGACTCGACGAGGTTCCGCAACTGGCGGATATTCCCCGGCCACGGTGCCCCGACCAATCGCTCCATCGCCTCGGCGCTGATACCCGGAAACGGGCGGTCATGGGTGGCGGCAAACTCGCGCACGAACCGCCGGACAAGTTGGGGAATGTCGGTGCGCCGCTCGCGCAGGGGGGGGAGGTAGATCGAGAGGACGTCGAGCCGGTAGTAGAGGTCGTCGCGGAACTCGCCGCGCGCCACCGACTCGCGCATCGGCCGGTTGGTGGCCGCCACCACGCGCACGTCCACCTTGATCGGCGCTGCCCCCCCCACGCGGAAGAAGGAGCGCGTCTCCAGCACACGCAACAGCTTGACCTGCACGCTGTGCGGAATCTCGCCAATCTCGTCGAGGAAGATCGTGCCGCCGTCCGCCAGCTCGAAGCGGCCGAGTCGACGCTCGGCGGCGCCAGTGAAGGCGCCCTTCTCATGGCCGAAGAGCTCGCTTTCGAGCAGCGTCTCGGGGAGCGCGGCACAGTTGACGGCGATGAACGGCTGGCCACGCCTTGGCGAGAGATCGTGGATCGCCTTGGCGACGAGCTCCTTCCCCGTCCCGCTCTCGCCCTGAATGAGGACGGTGCTGCTGACCGGCGCCATCTGTTCGATCTTGACGAGCACTTCCTGGATCGGGCCGGAGTCGCCGGCGATGCCGGTCCGGCGCTGCAGCTCGCGACGTTCGATCAATCGCCGCACCGATGCGGCAAGCTCGTCGGTGGCGAGCGGCTTGACGAGCACCTCGGTGGCGCTGATGCGCGGCGGGCGGACGGCGCCATCAGGGTCGGTCGGCTCCAACAGCGCCAGCACCGCGATCTCGTGATCCCGCGCCCACTCGGCGATGGTGGCCACCGACGCCTCGTGCACGCCACCGGTGAGGACCAACACCGCGGGATGCTCGCGACGCAGCGCCGCACGCGCCTCGTCGCTGCCGCTCACCAGCGCGCACGAGATGCCGCTCGCCTCGAGGGCGCGATCGAGCGGGACGGCGGTCTCCAGGTCGGCGAGGGTGATGATGACGAGGGCGGCCATGCGTCAGTGCTCCGTGTCGCCTTGCAGGTGACGGACCGCGTGCGCGAGCACCGGTGCGAGCACGTCGAGGCCGTCGCGCACGCCCCCGGGGGAACCAGGGAGATTGACGATCAGCGTGGCGCCA
>JAABRY010000036.1 GCA_011390645.1 Gemmatimonadota bacterium | reverse complement strand
TGATGTCCTCGCCCAGGAAAAGCTCGCGCGGCACAACGTGCGGTTCGTGGTATCGGTGGCCAAGAAGTTCCAGAACCGCGGCGTCCCGCTGGTGGACCTGATCGGCGAGGGCAACCTCGGCCTGATGACCGCGGCCCGCAAGTTCGATCCGGATCGCGGCGTCAAGTTCATCTCCTACGCTGTCTGGTGGATTCGCCAGGCCGTTCAGGCTGCCATCGCGCGGCATGGGCGTCCGGTGCGCGTGCCACTGAACCGAACCGCTGACCTCTCGCGTCTCGGCAAGACGACCACCCTCCTCAAGGAGCGGATGGGTCGGATGCCGACCGTCGAGGAGCTCGCCCGCGCCACCGGCCTCACCGAGGAGGCGGTGCGTTCGCTCTCCTCGCTGAACACCGAAGCGGTGCGCCTCGACCATCCCACCCGCGAGGGCGATGGCAACGAGCGGATGGAGCGCTTCGCTCTGGCCGAGCAGGAGGGCACCGACGCGCACACGATGGCGAACTCGCAGAGTGCCGACATCGAGGCCGCGCTGGATTCGCTCCCGCCGCGCGACGCCAAGGTGCTCCGCCTCTACTTCGGTCTCGATGACGGCCAGCCGCGCACACTCGAGGAAATCGGTCGGATGATGGGCGTGACCCGCGAGCGGATCCGGCAGTTGCGCGATCGCGCGTTGATCCGACTGCGTGAGGGTGAGACGGGCGAGAAGTTGAAGGATCTGGTGGCGTAGCAGCGGGATCTTGGCTGTTGGATAGTGGATGTTGGACGTCGAAGAGGCCGGTTCCCCCCATGGGAGACCGGCCTCTCGCGATTCCAACGTCCAACATCCACTATCCAACAGCCTTCTCACGACTCACGACTCACGACCTACCCCTCATTGAACAACCGCAACACTCGACTCAGAATCCCACCGTGCGCCAGATATTCCAGCTCCACCGGTGAATTCAATCGGACCACCGCCGGGAAGGTCACCTCGGTGCCGCGTGCCGCATCGCGCGCCGTCACGGTGACGGTGCCGCCAGGAATCAGTCCAGCGGCGATCCCGCTGATGCTGAAGACCTCTGCGCCGGAAAGTCCAAGCGTCGTTGCCGTTTGCCCCGGCTCGAAGCCGAGGGGCAGTACGCCCATGCCGACCAGATTGGATCGGTGAATGCGCTCGTAGCTCTCCGCGATGACCGCCTTCACGCCGAGCAGTGCCGTGCCCTTCGCCGCCCAGTCACGCGAGGATCCGGTGCCGTATTCCTTGCCCACAAGCAGCACCAGCGGCGTCGCCTGGTCGGCGTACTTCATCGCGGCATCGTAGATGCTCATCACTTCGTCCGTGGGGAAGAAGCGTGTCCAATTGCCTTCCTTGTCCGGGACGAGACGGTTCTTGATGCGCACGTTCCCGAAGGTCCCGCGCATCATCACTTCGTGATTGCCGCGGCGTGCGCCGAAGGTGTTCCAGTCGGGCTGGTCCACGCCGTGCTCGCGCAGGTAGACGGCGGCGGGGCCGTTCTTCGGAATCGCGCCCGCTGGCGAGATGTGGTCGGTCGTGACTGAATCGCCGAGGAGCGCGAGCACGCGCGCGCCGGTGATGTCCTGCAGCGGCCGAGGAACGGTTGGCAGCGCCTGGAAGAAGGGCGGCTCCTGGACATACGTGGAGGCGCGGTTCCACTTGAAGCGGGACCCGCTTGGCACCTCGAGGGCCTGCCATTCGGCATCGCCGTCGAAGACCGTCGCGTACTGGTTCCGGAAGAGGTCGGGGCCGACCGCATGCGCGATCGTCTCCTGAATCTCTTGCGGAGTGGGCCAGATGTCAGCGAGGAAGACCGGTTCGCCACTATCGGAGATCCCGATCGGTTCGGAGGTCAGGTCCACGTTGACGCGACCGAGGAGCGCGAACGCCACCACGAGCATCGGCGACATCAGGTAGTTCGCCCGCACCGCAGGGTGAACGCGCGCCTCGAAGTTGCGGTTGCCGGACAGCACAGACGCCGCAACGAGGGAGTGTTCCTCGATCGCCTTCTGGATCGGCTCGGGCAGCGGACCACTGTTGCCGATGCACGTGGTGCAACCATAGCCAACCGTCTGGAATCCCAGCGCATCGAGATAGGTGTTCAATCCCGCGCGCTCGAGGTAGTCCGTCACCACGCGTGACCCGGGCGCCAGCGAGGACTTCACCCACGGTCGACGCCGCAGTCCCAAGGCGACTGCCTTCTTCGCAAGCAAGCCGGCCCCGACCATCACAGAGGGATTCGACGTGTTCGTGCACGAGGTAATGGCGGCGATGACCACCGATCCGTCATGCAGCTCGAAGTTCTCTCCGTCGAGCTCGCAGGCGTGGGCGGGAATCGTATCCGGAGTTGTCGCGACCGCGGGAGTGCCGCCTTCGTTGGTCCACTCTGCGGTGCTGGCCTCCGCCCATGCGCGGCGTTCAGCCGGGACGGTCGGCATCATCAATCCGGGAAGCGTCGTGGCGAAGCTGCGTCGCAGGTCACTGAGGGCCACGAGATCCTGCGGCCGCTTGGGTCCGGCCACGCTCGGCACGACCGCGCCCAGGTCGAGTTCGAGGACCGCATTGAATTCGGGATCCGGGGTATCGGCGGTGTGCCAGAGGTGCTGGGCTCGGCAGTACGATTCCACCAGCGCAACCTGCTCGGCATCGCGCCCCGTGCGCTCGAGGTAGCGGACGGTTTCGGCATCGACGGGAAAGAAGCCCATCGTGGCGCCATACTCAGGAGCCATGTTCGCCAGTGTCGCGCGATCTGCCAGCGGCAACTGGTGCAGTCCGGGGCCGAAGAATTCGACGAACTTGTCCACGACACCCGCGGCGCGGAGTTTGTTGGTTGCCGTGAGCACCAGATCCGTCGCCGTACAGCCCGGCGGCAACGTCCCGCTCAACCTCATCCCGATGACTTCGGGGATCACCATGAAGTACGGTTGCCCCAGCATCACGGCTTCGGCCTCGATGCCGCCGACCCCCCAGCCCATCACACCGAGGCCGTTGATCATTGTCGTATGGGAGTCGGTACCGACGCATGTGTCGGGGTAGGCGGTGAGGTCACCATACTGGTCGCGCAACTGGATCGCCGGGGAGAGATACTCGAGGTTCACCTGGTGCACGATCCCCATGCCGGGGGGAACCACGCGGAAGTTTTCGAACGCTTGCTGGGCAAACTTCAGCAATTCGTAGCGTTCCGCGTTGCGGTCGAATTCCAGTGCGACGTTGGCCTTGAACGCCTCGGCGGAGCCGTAGTGGTCCACCTGCACGGAGTGGTCGATGACGAGATCGCAGGGCACCACCGGGTTGATCCGTTGCGGGTCGCCACCCATGGCCGCCATCGCGTCGCGCATGGCGACGAGGTCCACGACGCAGGGCACTCCGGTGAAGTCCTGGAGTACCACGCGGGCCGGCATGTAGGGGATTTCGCCCTGTCCCGCGGTCGCTGGGGTCCACGACGCCAGCGCCCGCACGTGCTCTTCGGTCACGAAACCTCGCCCCAGGTGACGGAGCGCGTTTTCGAGCAGAATGCGGATTGAAAACGGCAGGCGGTCGAGTTGCGTCAAGCCAGCGGCCTGAAGGGCGTCGAGCGAATGAATGACGGCCTCACGGTCTCCGGTGCGGAGGGTGCGGCGGGCGTTGAACGGATCGGGGTGGGTCATGGTCAGTCGCATTCCCGAGGTAGAATTCAGGTAGTGAACACGCTTCAAACCTAATCAAGCGAGCGCAGCAGTGACCCACCGCGTAGTGATTCCGACAGCGATTCGCCGTCGTGCAGACGGGATCGAGATGGTCTGGCCGGATGCCACGGAGCCGGCGTGGTATCCGGCGCGCGCCCTGCGCCTTGCCTGCCCCTGCGCGGGATGTGTCGAGGAGATGACCAATCGTCCGATTCTTGATCCGGCGACGGTCCCCGAGGACGTCTCGCCCGCAGTGCTCGAGCTGGTCGGGGCCTACGGACTCCGGGTGCGGTGGAGTGACGGGCATGGGACGGGGATTTATACTTTTCAGGCACTTCACGGCTCGCCGGCACGGACGATTTCCGGGTGACCCCTTGGTCTCGCGTGGCGGTCCCGCTAGCGTTGCATTCGCACTCCATCCGTTCGCCTCTCTTCTTTGGCTCGGGCCTCGCGCATGATCGGCAAGCGCTGGTGGATCCTGATCTGGTACGGCATCCTCGTGCTCGGGGCGGTCGGGCTTGTCATGGCCGTGAATTGGGGGCGGCAGGTTCAATGGAAGAATCTGGACGAAATCCTGCGTGGCATCGGGACGATCACCGTCTCCGTCGGGATGCTCTTGCTCCTGCATGGGACGGGCGAGGGGGCTGGGCAGACACTCCTGCTGGCCGCGCTGATCGCCTTCGTCCTCGCCTTCGCGTTGGGCCGGGAAGCCCGACCCCCGCGCACGCAAGCGCCCGCCGACGACGAATGACCCTTCGCCTGACCAGCTCCCTTTGGCGGTGGTTCCCCGGTATCCTCTGCGCGCTCATTGTCGGCCCGACGACCCTCCCCGCGCAGGATGGCGGCCCAGGCACCGGTGGGTTGGTCCGACTGGAGCAGGAGCGCCGCTTCCTCGCGGAGAGCCGTCGCGTCCTGGTCATTGGAGCGCACCCGGATGACGAAGACACCGAACTGATCACCATCCTCTCGCGCGGGATGGGTGTCCGAACCGCCTACCTGTCGCTGACGCGGGGGGAGGGCGGTCAGAATCTCATCGGTGGAGAGCTCGGGGCCTCGCTCGGGGTGGTCCGCACCGGTGAACTGCTCGCGGCTCGGGCGATTGATGGCGGCCACCAGTTCTTCACCCGCGCCTACGACTTCGGCTTCTCGAAGTCCGCGGAGGAGACGTTCCGTTTCTGGCCCCGCGACTCGGTCCTCAAGGACATGGTCCGGGTCATCCGTCGATTCCGACCGCACGTGATCGTCTCGGTGTGGTCAGGGACGGAGCGGGATGGCCACGGGCATCATCAGGCCTCCGGACTGCTGGCACGGGAAGCCTTCAGGGCGGCCGCCGACCGAGACCGGTTTCCGGACCTCATGTGGACCGAGGCATTGCCGGCGTGGAGCGCGTCCAAGTATTACGTGAGTGGGCGATTCGATCCGAGTGCACCGGCGCTCGTGCTCGAAAGCGGAGTGCTCGATCCCGCCACCGGACACTCGTTGCATCAACTTGCGATGCGATCACGCTCGCAGCACCGCTCGCAGGACATGGGCCGGCTCGAGGAAGTCGGCCCCGCACGTACCCGCGTGGTCTTGGTCGAGCGGGCTGACGGTAGCACTGGTCCCGACAGCGCATTCTTTGCGGGCATCCCCCCCGAGCCACGGCGACCGGACTTGGCTGCGTCAACCATTCGGCTGATCGAGCGCGGGATCGTCGTTGACGCCTACGTGAGCGACCGTGAAGTCGTCCCCGGACAACGCGTCCCGGTCACGGCAGTAGCGTGGAATGCCGGTACCGATTCGGTCGTGGTGTCCATCGCCATGGTCCCGCGTGACGGCTGGCAATCGGAACAGGACGACGCCTGCCCACCGAGCACGATGGTTCCGCCGGGGGAGGTCTTCCGCTGCACCATCCCGATGCAGGTGCTGCCGAACGCGTTCCCAGACCAACCCTACTTCCTCCGCGAAGCGGTGCAGGGTGGCGTCTACACCTTGTCCGGGCGCGCCGAAGATCTCGGCGAACCCTTCGAGCGTCCGTTGGAAACCACCTTCGTCTTCGAGTGGCCCGGGGAGACTGACCGCTCGGTGGCCGTCCGTGAGGTGACCGCGCGATCGCTGGATCAGGCGATCGGTGAACTCCGGCATCCCGTGGTGATTGTCCCGCGCCTGCTGCTGGATGTCCAGCCTGGTCGCGCCCTCTGGCCCCGGGGCGAACGAGACAGGCCCTTCACGGTGACCGTCGAACATGCTGGACCGGACAGCACGGTCGGCACGGTCCGGCTGCGAGTACCAGAAGGGTGGACCGGCGGTGATCCGATCCCGGTGGCCTTTGGGGAGGTGGGTGAGCGTCGGACGCTCACCTTCGACGTGACGGCGCCGCAGAACGTCGCCGATGGCGACGCGCGCTTTCTGGTCGAGGCCGCGGTGGGCCCCGACACCATGCGCATTGGTGCGCGACGCATCGCGTATTCACATATCCAGGAACGCATGCTGTTCCACATGGCAGAGGCTTCGGTGGTCGTCGCACCGGTGCGGTTTCCCACAGGCCGCCGGATCGGCTACATCCGTGGTGCTGCGGACGCGATTCCCGAGGCACTGGGAGCCGCAGGCGTCCCCTTCCGCCTCCTGGACCTCGCCGCGTTGCAGCGCAGCACGCTCGACTCGCTGGATGTCATCGTGATCGGCCCGCGCGCGTACGAAACCGATGATCAACTCGCGCGATCGCATGGGGATCTCCTGGCCTGGGCCGCGCGGGGCGGTACGCTCATCACGCAGTATCAGCAGTATCAGTACCTCGCGGGCGCATTCTCCCCGTTGCCGCTCACGATCGGGCGACCGCACGATCGTGTCACCGACGAGAACGCCGTGGTCACGCTGCTGGAGCCGACGCACCGCGCGCTCCGCGGACCGAACGTGATCGGGCCCGAGGACTTCAACGGGTGGGTGCAGGAGCGCGGGCTCTACTTCGCGCGCACCTGGGACCCCGGCTGGACACCCCTGCTCGAAATGGCAGATCCGGGAGAAGCACCGCTCCGCGGGGCATTGCTGGTCGCGCCGTATGACCGCGGTACCGTCGTTTACACCGGGATGGCGTTCTTCCGCCAGTTGCCTGCTGCGGTCCCCGGTGCCTGGCGGCTCTTCGCGAATCTGCTGGCCCTGTGACCGCAGCACCACCGGTCACCAAGTCCGACCAGTTCCGACGACTCGGCGTGCTGATCGCCGTGAATTTCGTGGACATGCTCGGGTTCGCGATGGTGCTGCCGATCCTGCCGTTCTACGCCCTGGAGTTGCAGGCCACGCCCGAGACGGTCGGATGGATGATCGCCTCCTTTTCGATTGCGCAGCTCATCGCCGCGCCGATCTGGGGTCGGGTCTCGGACAAATATGGCCGTCGTCCGGCGTTGATGATCGGGCTCCTCGCCTCGGCACTCGCCTTCCTGGTCTTCGGCCTCGCGACCTCGGTCTGGCTGCTCTTCCTCTCGCGCATCGTGCAGGGCGCTGGGGGGGGGACCACCGGGGTGGCGCAGGCGTACGTCTCCGACACGGTGGCACCTGCCGACCGCGCGCGCGCGCTCGGTTGGTTGTCGGCCGCGACGTCGGCGGGGGTGATGGTCGGACCGGCGATTGGTTCGCTCGCCACCCACCTCGGGCGAGAGGCGCCGGGGTTCATCGCGGCAGCGCTCTGTTTCCTCAACGTGCTTGCCGCGTGGAAATGGCTACCCGAGTCGCGACGCCCTGACGCGGTGGTCCGCCCCCGCAAGCCGGTCTGGCATGCCGCCTGGATGGCGATGCGCTATCCCGGGACCGAGGCGCACCGCCTGATCTGGATCTATGGGGTGGGCATGCTGGCGTTCACCCTGCTGACGAGCATCCTCGCGCTCTGGCTCGACGTGCAATTCGGGATCACCGAGAAGACGATCGGGTGGTTCTTCGTCTACTTCGGTTTGCTGGGTCTGGTGATGCGCTCCGTGCTGCTCGGACCGGTGGTGGACCGGATCGGGGAGACCTGGGCCATGCGAATCGGGACGGTCGCGCTGGCGCTCGGTCTGGTGCTCTACCCCCTGGCCCCGACGGTCTGGGTGCTGGCGATCATCATTCCCCTGGTGCCCATCGGGACGGCGCTCCTGTTCCCGGCGACGACCTCCTTGCTCTCGGGTGCGACCGCATCGGCTGACCTTGGCACCACGATGGGGGTCGCCCAGACCTTCGCGGGGCTCTCGCGAGTTGCCGCGCCCATCCTCGGGACCATCGCCTTTCAGCGGCTGGGAATCCACGCGCCGTTCCTGATCGGCGCGGCCATCGTGCTGCTGGTGGGCTGGGTCGCCTTTCAGAAGGTTCCGCTCCCTGCTGCCTCGGTCCCTGACACCCCGGTGGCGTGATGCGCACCCGCGATTATCATCCCTCGATGCTCACGACCCCCCTTCCCGAGTCCAGCGCGGCCCTGATCGACGCCACGTGGGACACCATCGCGGTCTGGTATCAGGAACTGGCAGCGATACCGCTCGACGCCGCGACCCTCGAACCGTGGCTGACGACGTGGTCGCGCCTCGACGAGCTGGTCAGCGAAGCCGCGTCCCTGGCGATGATCGCCTATACGGCCGATACCACCGATGCCGGGAAGGAGGCGGCTCACCTGCGCTTCTCGACCGACATCCTCCCCCGGCTCGGCGAACTCGAAGTCGCGCTCGCGCGGAAGTTTGTCGCACAGGGCACCGAGCGTCCTGACTTGCAGGCCACCCTTCGGCGCTTCGAGACCTCGATCGCGATCTTCCGCGAGGCGAATGTTCCGCTGGTGGCCGAGGCCGAAGAGCACGCCGCCCGCTATCAGCAGGTGACCGGTGGCATGACGGCCGAGTGGGGGGGGGAACGCGTGGCCTTGCCGCGCCTCGCCCCGTATCTCAAGAGCGGCGACCGCGCGGTGCGCGAAGCGGCGTGGCGCGCGTCCGTGGCGCCCTACGTCGCGGCGCGGGATGAACTTGCCGCCTTGATGAATCGCCTCGTCGTACTCCGCCAGGAGATGGCGCACAACGCGGGTTTCACGGATTACCGGGACTTTGTCTTCGCGGCCAAGTATCGCTTCGACTACACTCCCGCCGACTGCGAGCGGCTGCACGATGCCATCGCGGAGACGGTCTGCCCGGCGATCGAACGGGCCTTCGTGCATCGACGCGAGCGGCTCGGTCTGGCCACCTTGCGGCCATGGGACACGGTCGTGGACCCGTGGCGCGCCCAGGCGCCGGTCCCTTACCGGACCATTGCAGAGTTCCAGGAAGCGTCCGCGCGCATCTTCACCGCGGTGGATCCTGACCTCGGCTCGCAGTTTCGCACGATGATGGACGAAGGCTTGCTCGATCTCGAGTCGCGACCGGGCAAGGCACCGGGTGGCTACTGCGACACGCTCCATGCGCGGGGACGTCCCTTCGTCTTCATGAACGCGGCCGGCGTCCCGGAAGACGTCACGACGCTGCTGCACGAAGCCGGACACTGCTTCCACGCCTTCGCCAGTCACGCGCAGCCGTTCATCTGGCAGCGGAACCCCGGCGCGGAGTCGGCGGAACTCGCTTCGATGTCGATGGAGCTCCTCGCGGCGCCGTATCTCGGGCAGCCTGTCGGCTTCTATCCCGAGGCCGACGCGATTTCGGCGCGGCTCGAGCACCTTGAGGACCTGCTGCTCTCGCTCGCCCACATCGCCTCGGTGGATGCCTTCCAGAGCTGGATCTACACCGACCCGGCCGGCGCCGATCCGCAGGCTCGCGACGCGGCATGGATCCGCCTGCGCCAGCGCTTCGAGCCGGGCGCGGACTGGACCGGCCTCGAGACCGAACGGGTGTCGCGCTGGTATCGTCAGCTCCACATCTTCCTCTATCCGTTCTACTATATCGAGTACGGGCTGGCGCAGATCGGCGCGCTCCAGGTGTGGCGGAACGCCCGGCAGGATCCCGATCGTGCCGTGGCGGCCTATCGTCACTTCCTGACGCTGGGCGCGACCCAGCCCCTGCCGGATCTCTATCGGGCGGCCGGCGTCGAACTCTCCTTCGACCGCGGGATGTTGGAGGAATTGGTGGCGCTGGTGGAGGAGGAAATGGCGACCCTGAGGACGGCGCTGGCCAAGGCGGCCTGAGCCGCTTCTGTTGCGCGGGTGGTCACGCCCGGGCAGATTGCTCTCGCCGCGGTACGTCTGTGCCCGGTGGAACCCTTGTGTCGGGAGCGTGGATGGCGAAGGAAGATGGCATCGAGATGGAAGGCGTGGTTCAGGAGGTCCTTCCGGATCGCAATTACCGCGTGCTGCTGGACAACGGTCACACGATCCTCGCCTATGCGGCGGGGAAGATGTCCAAGTTCAAGATCCGCGTGCTTGAGGGGGACCGAGTCAGCGTGGTCCTCTCGCCGTACGATCTCACGCGCGGTCGGGTCGTCTACCGCCACAAGTAGTCGCGCGAACCACAGTTCCCGAACGCACCACGGGCCCGTCGGCACTCTCGCCGACGGGCCCGTGTGACATCCGGTGGCCGGAGTGCTCAGGCCTTCGTGACGTTTTCTGCGGCGGGGCCCTTCGCACCCTGCACAATGTCGAACTCGACGCGATCGCCCTCGGCGAGGGTCCGGAAACCATCCATGTGGATCGCGCTGTGATGAACGAAGCAGTCCTTCTCGCCGCCCTCGGGGGTGATGAACCCGAATCCCTTGGCGTCATTGAACCACTTCACGGTGCCGGTGCTACGAGCCATTGTCCTACTCCTGATTGATGGACTTCGCTACGTGCGGAGTGTGCTCCGCGGTGTGAACCTGCATCAGAAAAATTGGGCCGCGCGGGAGGGAGTGTCAAGCGTGGCAGCATCGTGCAGGCATCACGCACCGAGCAAGCGCGCCGCAAGGCGGGCCAACTCGCCGCCACGTCGCCGCACACTGCGCTCGACGGCCTCTTCGAGGGCGGCGCGAAAGTCACCGGCGGACGCCCACCGCGCCGTGATGTCATTGCGCAGCGCGCGTTCCAGGACATCAGCCAGCCCTTCACTCACCTCCGGGCGTTCCGCGGTCAGGTCGGGGATCACATCGGTGGTCTGTTTCGCGAGCACCTGTTCTGGTGTGGCACCCGAAAAGGGAACCCGCCCGACCAGCGCGTACCAGGCGACTGCCGCGAGGGAGTACAGATCGGTGCGCTGATCCACATGCTCGCCGAGCAGTTGTTCCGGTGCGGCGAACTGCGGGGTACCGCTCTGCGAGGTTGCCCCGCCGAATCGCCCATCACCGCGGAGCGCGAGTGCCAGGCCGAAATCGGTGATGCGGACCGATCCGTCACGCTCGAGCAGGAGATTCTCCGGCTTGATGTCGCGGTGGACGAGGCCCAGTGCGTGCGCGGTGCCAAGCGCCGCAAGCGCCTCGCGCAGCAGTCGCAGCACCTGATCGAGCGGGAGGGCGCCGCGCTCCTCGACAAGCTGCGCAATGTTCGGCCCCTCGACGATTTCCATCGTGTACCACAACAGCCCGGAGCGCCCGGCGATGTCGTAGATGTCGACGATGTTCGGATGGTTCAGGCGTGCAGCCAGTTGCGCTTCGCGGCGGAAGCGCTCGACCACCGAGGGGTCGGCAGTGAGGTGCGGGTGGAGCACCTTGAGGGCGACCTCGCGCTCGAGATGCAGGTCGCGCACCCGGTACACGCGGCCGAAGCCACCCTGTCCGAGCGGCTCGAGGAGTTCATAGTCATCGCCGAGTGCACGGCGGAGGCGCGCTTCCCAATGGGCCCCCTCGTCGCTCTGGGTGACCAGCGTCGGCAACGCGACCATGGCCGAGATGAACTCGCCCGCATCGCTGGCGAAGTCCTCGAGCATCTCCGCCGCCGTGAGATATCGCACGTCGGGATTGGAATCGAGGGAGCGGCAAATGACGCGATCGAGCGCGCGGGGAATCACCGGCCGCACCTCTCGGGGGGGCACGAGGTGGACCGGGTCAAGCGGTGGCGTCGTCGCGGTACAGGCGTAGTAGAGGATCGCACCAGCCGTGTAGATGTCGCTGGTGGGATCGCCGCTGAGACCGTCGCGCACCTCCGGGGCGAGGAAGGGGAGCCCTGTCGGATGTTCGCTCGCGGGAATCTCGGGGAGTGTGAGGTTGCAGTAGCGCAGGTCGGTCACGGTGCCACGCCCGGTGGACCCAAGGAGCAATGAGCCAGGCACGATTCGTCGCACGATGATGCCATGGGCGTGCGCATGCTCGAGCGCAGTCAGGAGGTCCCGGGCCAGCACGTGGACTGTTGGCACCGCACGCGGGCCGCGTTGAATCGCCTCGGCGAGCGACTCGCCTTCGACCCAGTTGCCGACCCGGTAGGCGAGTTCTCCGATCACCCCTGCTTCGTAAATGTGTCGCACGGCGGGATGATCGAGACGAGCGAGCGCTTCGGATTCCTTGAGGAACCATCGCCGCAAGGCCTCGCCGCCATCGAAATTCACCCGCAACGAGACCTGCCGCTTGAGCAGGCGGTCGTGGGCGCGGAAGAGGACCCGTTCGGTAGAGACCGCCGCCACCTGGTCAAGGCGGAAGCGCGGTCCGAGCGCGTCCTCGATTCTGGCCCGGATAGCGGGGGTCAGCGGGGTCGGCATTGCGGCTGAAGTATAGGGGTCAGACGGTGAGAATGAGCGCCGCCAGCCGGTTGGCCAGCGTGGCGAGTTCGCTGCGCAGCGCCCGGGCGGGCCAGTCGCTCCGTCGACCCAGTGCCGCCGCGGCATCACCGTACCATGCGGCGGTCTCATGCGGTGTTCCGAGACCATGGATCTCGAGGTATTCAGGCCCAAGGCGTTCGATCAGGGCGATGGCGCTCCCGCACTCGTGAATCTCCGCCGCGCACCGGATGTCGAGCGCCCGTGGTTCCATCGTGACGATCGACGTCAGGATGGCGCGCTTGCGATGCCGCCATGCGGCGGCCGGGGCCGCGGCGTCCCGGGCGACGCCAAGCACGACGGACCCGAACTTCTCCCCGATCTTGGGCGCCAGGTCATCCGCCGGACCGGAACCTGCCTCCAGGACGTGGTGCAGGATCCCGGCGACCAGCGTGGTCTCATCGGCGCCGTGTCGAGCCAGGATCACGGCGACATTCGCCGGTGCCGCCGCGGAGGGCAGGGCTGCCACGCCGGTGGCACGCGGGGAGTGATGCTTCGCCGCGAAGGTCAGCGCGTGGTTGATGCGGTCAGAGTAGCCGTACATCACGACCTCAGGGAATGCCGAGGGACTTGTGGGTCTGCAACGACAGGCCCCACTGGGGATGCGCCAGGCAGTACGCGACCGCCGCACGGGTGTTCACCTCGCGTGCGGGCCCGTCCATCGGCTGCAGGAGGAAATGACGAAAGTCCAGGTCGGCGAAGCGCTCGGGTGGTGCCGTGTCCTGCGGATACACCAGCTTGAGTTCATCCCCGGTGGTCTGTACGACCGGGGCACCGGCCTTCGGGCTCACGCAGATCCAGTCCACGCCTGCGACCACGGGGCGGGTACCGTTGGTTTCCACCGCGATCTCGAAGCCTGCGGCGTGCAATGCCGCGACCAGTGGTGCATCGAGTTGCAAGGTCGGCTCGCCCCCAGTGCAGACGACGTAGGGTGTTCCCCTCCCAGACACCGGCCAGCGCTCGGCCACGTGCGCAGCCAGGGCCTCCGGCGTACGGAAGGTCCCGCCACCGTCGCCATCGGTGCCGATGAAGTCGGTGTCGCAAAAGGTGCAGACCGCCGCCGCACGGTCTGCTTCACGCCCGGTCCAGAGGTTGCACCCGGCAAAGCGCAGGAAAACCGCTGGTCGACCCGCGTGCTTGCCCTCGCCCTGGAGCGTGTAGAAGCATTCCTTGACGGCGTAGGTGGACATCCCTGAAAGCTAGCGGATCACGCGTACGGTGCAGGGTCCTCGAGGCCGAGCTCACGGAATCCCTTGAGGCGAAGCAGGCAGGCGTCGCAGTGCCCGCACGCCGCGCCAGTGGCGGAGGGGTCATAGCAGGTCCGGGTGAGGCCGAAGTCCACACCGAGTGCCACGCCGCGCGCGACGATACCGGCCTTCGTCAATGCCGCGAGCGGGGTATGGATGGTGAGGGCGTCGCGCCGCGTGCCGAGTCGCGCCATTGCCTGATACGCGGAGATGAACTCCGGTCGACAATCCGGATAGCCGGAGTAGTCGAGTGCATTGACCCCGATGAAGAGATCGTCGGCATCCAGCACTTCAGCGGCAGCGAGGGCGAAGCTCAGGAAGATCGTGTTGCGGGCCGGGACATAGGTGTTCGGAATCCCGCTGCCAATCGCCGCGTCGTCGCGATCCTTCGGCACGGCCACGCTGGAGGTGAGTGAAGAGCCGCCAAAGGCCCGCAAGTCGATGTCAACCACCCGGTGCGACACGGCTCCGAGCGTGCTGGCCACACGCGTTGCGGCGTCGAGCTCGACGGCGTGCCGCTGGCCATAACGGAACGACAGCGCATGGCAGGCGAACCCCTCGGCACGGGCGATCGCGAGGCAGGTGGCGGAGTCCATCCCTCCAGAGAGCAGCACGATGGCGGGGCGGGGTCGCGTGAGCATGGGGGAATCTAGTCCGCTTGGACGGTGGGGAGCTCTCCCGGACCATACGCCTGTTCTGCCAGGATGATGACCTTGTCGTGGTTGCCCCCCACGGACAGCGGATGCGTGCGACCACGACCCGGCCATCATCGGCTCGTGTTACGCTCGGTCGTCGTCCTGCCAGAAATTCTCCACGTCGCGTTCCGCATCCTCGCGGGTCTGGCCGTAGTGCTCCTGGATCTTGCCAATGAGCTGGTCCTTCTTGCCATCGATGACATCGAGGTCATCGTTGGTGAGCTTGCCCCACTTCTCCTGCGCCTTGCCGCGCAACTGCTTCCAGTTTCCTGCCATGGTGTCGCGATTCATCGTGTGCTCCCTGCGGTTGAGGTGTACAGGGCATGACGATTCACGTTTCACATGGCGCACACTCATTCTTTCGAGCGCGATCGTGTGATGTCATCGACCACGATCTGCACGCGCGCAACCCGGCGCTTGTCCATCGCCAGCACCTCGATCCGACCGCCATCAAACGTCACGACGTCCCCGACGTGCGGCAGCCGGCCCAGCGAACCGAAGACAAACCCACCGATCGTGTCATAGTCCTCGATCGGCAACTCGGCATCGAGTCGCTCCGAGAGCGAGGCGATGGCGACACCTCCTGCAGCATGCATCTCGGTGGCAGAGATGCGCTCGAACGGCACCATGTCGACCTCGTGCTCGTCCTGAATCTCCCCGACGATCTCCTCGACCAGGTCTTCCAGCGTCACGAGGCCGGCGGTGCCGCCGTATTCGTCGAGCACAATCGCCATCTTGATCCGCTGCCGACGCATGTCGGCAATCAGTTCCTCGACCGGGCGGGTTTGGGGCACGAAGAGCGGCTCCCGGAACAGTGACCCGATGCCGTCCGCGCCGGCACGGATGCCGCGCCACAGATCGCGAGCGAGGAGCACCCCGACGATCTGGTCGATGTCGTCGGCGTGCACGGGGATGCGCAGGAAGCCGGTATTGAGCATCACGGCCTGCGCCTCTTCCGCGGTCGCCGAGGCTGGCACGGCCACGATGGCCGTCCGCGGTGTCATGACTTCCGAGACCATGACCTCCCGCAAGCGCAGCATGTTGGTCACGACGCGCCACTCCGCGTCGTCGATCTGTCCCTCGCGTCGACCGATCTCCGCGAGAATCTCCAACTCGGCGCGACTCACCGACTTCTGTCCGTGGCCGCCAGCGCCGACCAGGCGATTGATAAGCGAGAGTGGGACAAGGACCGGACGCAAGGCCACGATCATCACGCGCAGCACATGAGCGCTGAGTGGGGCCAGGCGCTGCCAATGGCGGGCGCCGATGGTCTTCGGGATGATTTCGGACAGGACGAGAATCAGCAGCGTCAACACCGCGGAGAAGGCCGCCATCCACTTGCTGCCGAACACTTGCAGCGCCATCGCGCCACTCACCGCGGCACCCACGGTGTGGGCGATCGTGTTGAGGGTGAGGATCGCGGCGATGGGTTCATCGATCTCGCGACGCAACTTCGCCCAGATCGGACCGGCCGGGTTGCCCTTGTCCTCCAGGAGTGCCACGTAGGCCTGTGACACCGAGAGCAGCACGGCCTCGAGGACCGAGCAGACGAAGGAGACCGAGAGTGAGACCGCGATGACGATGATCAGCGCGGTCATGCCGGGCTACCGAGGTGCAGTGCCACGAGTCGACGAGGGGGATTCATCGTGCGAAAGATAGCGCTTCGGGCCACCTCCCTCCGGTGTCCGAGCCTGATGGCAGACGAGGTCAGCGGGCCGATGCCCGAGTGTCATCGGTCCGGTCTCGACGTCGCTGGGGGCTGTCCCGATCAGAAGATTCGGAATTCCGGCGGGTATTTCCGGATCAAAATCGTCGGGATTCCCGTACTAGCGCTGGCTTTCAGCGCGAAGTAGCTTGTGGTCAGGAGGTGTCAAATGGAAGTGACAACAACGCCCGTCCATCGTCAGGTACACGCGGCAGTCGCCCCGGCTGACCTGCGCATCCTGCTCATCCATCCGAACTACCACTCTGGCGGTGCCGAGATCGCGGGCAACTGGCCGCCCGCGTGGGTCGCGTATCTCAGCGGCGCGCTGAAGGGCGCGGGGTTCACCAACATCCGCTTCATCGATGCGATGACGGATCACATCGCCGATGATGCGCTGGAGGTGATCCTGCGGGAGGAGCGACCGCATGCGGTCCTCTGTACCGCGATCACTCCGGCGATCTACAAGGCGCAGGAGACGCTCGAGATGGTGCGGCGCATCCATCCTGAGGCCGTCACCGTGCTCGGTGGCATTCACGGCACCTTCATGTATGGCCAGGTGCTCGGTGAGGCACCGTGGATCGATTACATCGTCCGCGGCGAGGGCGAGGAAATCGTTGTCAACCTGATCACGGCGCTGGCCGAGGGTCGCCTGCCGGCCGAGCGTGCGTCGATCCGCGGGATTGCGTATCTGGATGGTGGCGCTGCGACGGCCACCCCGACGCATCCGCCGATTCAGGATCTGGACTCGCTCACCCCGGACTGGGGCATCCTCAACTGGGATCGCTACATCTACATCCCGCTGAATTGCCGGGTGGCCATCCCGAACTTCGCGCGCGGGTGTCCGTTCACGTGCTCCTTCTGCTCGCAGTGGAAGTTCTGGCGGCAGTATCGGACGCGCGACCCGAAGAAGTTCGTGGATGAAATCGAGCACCTGGTGAAGGAGCACAAGATCGGCTTCTTCATCCTCGCCGACGAGGAGCCGACGATCAACAAGAAGAAGTTCGTCGAGCTGTGCGAGGAGCTTGTCGCACGCGACCTTGGCATCACGTGGGGGATCAACACCCGCGTCACCGACATCCTGCGCGACGAAAAGGAGCTCCCGCTCTACCGCAAGGCCGGCTTGGTGCACGTCTCGCTGGGCACCGAGGCGGCGGCCCAGCTCAAGCTCGACCGCTTCAACAAGGAGATCAAGGTCGAGCAGAGCAAGAAGGCCATCCAGTTGCTCCGCGATGCCGGGATCGTGACCGAGGCCCAGTTCATTGTCGGGCTCGAGAACGAGACGCCGGAGACGCTGGAGGAGACGTACCACATGGCCCTCGACTGGAAGCCGGACCTGGTCAACTGGAACTGCTACACGCCATGGCCGTTCTCCGACCTCTTCCAGGAGCTTGGCGACAAGGTCGAAGTGCGCGACTACGCCAAGTACAATTTCGTCACGCCGATCATCCAGCCCGACGTGATGACGCGCGACGAGGTGCTCGCCGGGGTGCTCAACAACTATCGTCGCTTCTACTTCAAGAAGGCGACCTGGGGGTATCTCTGGGACAAGGACCCGTACCGCCGCAAGTACCTGCGCGGCTGCCTCAAGGCCTACCTCAAGTCGGCGGTGGAGCGGCGCTTCTACGACCTGGGGCGCATCAACTACTGGGGCCAGTCCACCGTGGACTGGAAGTTCGACGAGGAGAAGACGACGTCGAAGCAGGAACTGGTGCGCCTCAAGAGCAAGCGCGAGATCCAGCACGTGCATGGCGTGGCCCAGTGCTCACCGCATCCGATGGTGTCGGTGGCCGGTCACGACATTCCGGCCGATGACTTCATCGCCCCCAAGCGCTCGCGGATGCACGAGCAGGCGCATGCGGCGATCGTCGCCGAGGCCGAGCGACCGGATGACGAGGGGATCCGGGCATGCTGAACGCCGGATCGGGCCTCACTGTGCCGGCGGAACTGCTGACACGGTACGACGTGGCCATCCCGCGGTACACCTCGTACCCCGCGCTGCCGGATTGGACGGGCGGCGTGGACGAGGAGGGGTGGCTCGCGCACCTCGCCCGGTCCACCGGACCGGACGCACCGCTGGCGCTGTACGTCCACCTGCCTTTCTGTGCGTCGCAGTGCCTCTACTGCGGCTGCAATGCCACCGTCACCCGGCGGGCGGAGGTGGTGGATCACTACCTCGATCGCCTGGAGCGCGAGGTGGAGCGCATCGCGCAGGCGGTCGGCCCCGGCCCGGTCGTCGCGGAGATGCACTGGGGGGGGGGCACACCCAACTTCCTGGAGGCGGCCCAACTCGACCGGCTCGTCCGCATGTTGCGTGGCGCGTTCACGTTTGACGCACGCACCGAATCCTCGATCGAGGCCGACCCGCGCCTGGTGACGGGCGAGCAGTTGGCACAGTTGCGTGCGCTCGGCTTCACGCGGATCTCCTTCGGCGTGCAGGATCTCGATCCGGAGGTGCAAGAAGCGATCGGCCGGGTTCAGCCCGCCGCGCTGGTGCGCGCCGTGGTCGAGGAGTCGCGCGCCGCGGGGTTCCAGGGCATCAACGTCGACCTCATCTATGGTTTGCCCCGCCAGACAGAGCGCACCTTCCACCGGACCCTCGAGGAGACGATCGCCTTCGGCCCTGACCGCGTCGCCTGCTTCGGGTACGCGCACGTCCCCTGGATGCGCGCCCATCAGCGCCGCATCGATGAGACCACGCTACCAGTCGGCCACGAGCGCTTTGCCCTCTTCCGCCATGCCGTCGAGCGCTTCCTCGACGCCGGCTACGCGTGGATCGGGCTGGATCACTTCGCGTTGCCCGGCGATCCGATGGCCCGGGCCGCGAGCGCCGGAGCGCTGCACCGCAATTTCATGGGGTACACGACCCGTGTGGGCGAACAGCTGCTCGGCCTCGGTACCAGTGCCATCTCGGATGTGGACGGCTGGTATGCTCAGCAAGCACCGGGACTCGGCGAGTGGCAACGTGCCAACGATGCCGGACAGCTCGCCCTCGTGCGGGGGCATGTGCTGTCCCCCGACGACCGAGTGCGCGGGACGGCGATCACGCGCCTGATGTGCAACGCCGAGCTGCCGTACGCTGCGTGGCCGCTCGGTGAGGAAGATCTCTGCGACCGCCTGGCCGGCCTTGCGACCGATGGGCTGGTGGCGTTCGAGGTCGATCGTGTGCGTGTGTCGGACATCGGGCGCTTCTTCCTGCGCAATATCTGCGCGGCGCTCGATGCCTATCGGGAGGTGCCTGGGTCCTTGCAGCGCTTTTCGCGGGCTGTATGACCACGGCGAGCCCTCCCGTCGCCCAGTCGGTCGATGAGGCCAGGATCGGCCCCAACGCGATCATTCAGGTGGTCGCCGCCATCGAGCACCGTTGGGGACCGGAGACGGCCGCTGCACTGCTCAGCGAGGCCACCACGTACACGCCGGACACGCTCCCGCATGACATGGTGGACGAACGCGAGCCATTGGCCCTCGTGCGCTTGCTGTTGGATCGCATGGGTGCGGATGCGGCGGCTCCGGTACTGCACGATGCCGGTGTGCGCACGGCCCGCTATCTGCTGGCGCATCGCATCCCCCCGTTGGCGCAATGGGTCATTGCACGCTTGCCGCGACGGCTCGGGCTCGCGCTGCTCTTGCGAGCGATCGGTGCCCATGCCTGGACCTTTGCAGGAAGTGCAGCGTTCAGCGTAGGGTGGTATCGCGGTTGGCCGACGCTGAGCTTCACCGGGTGCGCGATGTGCCGCGGCCTGACGCTCCACCGGCCGATTTGCACCTACTACGCCGGCACCTTCGAGCATCTCTTCCGCACCCTCGTGGCGGCGGACATCACGGTGACCGAGGTCGCCTGCCAGGCGCAGGGGGTTCCGCGCTGCCGCTTTCTCGTGGCAGGACGCTGACGGACTTGTGCGACCGAGCCGCCGGGCGGACCCACCGGCGCAGCCGTCTCATCAGGTCATGCAGCATGCCGTGGCGCGCATGGACCGCTGGCCCGACATACCGCACTTCGGCGGAGCGCGACCCCCCAGGCAACCCGAAGAGGGCGAGATCGTCGCTCCGCCGGCTCATCGTGCCAGGGTGAAGTTCAGGCCCGCAGCCAACTGTGCGGTTGAACCATCATTGGCCGTATAACGGAACTCCACGAACGGATGCACGCGTCCCGTGCGGGACTCGATCCCCATGAAGAGATTGAGGCCCGCGCTGGACGAACTGTTGTTCCCGCCACGCTGGGCGATGTTGAGCCCGGTCCCGGCGTAGAACCACGGTACCGACGTCGCCGCGATGCGGTACTTGATGTCGGCGTTGACTGACCACCGTGAGTCGTCATCACGGAAGAAGACATCCCCCGAGGGATAGAACTCCAGGTTGCGCGCGATCGGCAGCGCCAGTTGCGCGCCGAGACCTACCGCCTCGTAATCCAGATGGTAGGACACTCTGGGCCCGAAATGCGCACGCCCTTGCGCGGCCGCAGCCGTGGCGGGCGCTGCAATCAAACCCAATACGAACAGCATCCTGATATGCGCAGCCATCTCGTCTCCTTGGCAGGTGATCGGCGTTGAGGGGGTGTCAACGCACCGGAGAGCAGGACGACCGAGCGTGAGGATCACGCACATGCGGGCGCGCAACGGCCCCCGGTGAATGCCGGGGGCCGTTGCGCGTCGCTCATCCCATCGATGGAGGCGAACTACATCCTTGGCACGAACATGATGTGTGCCTTGGGAGTGCCGGGCAGCATCAACCATGGTGTGCCGAGCGCCGGCACGCTGGGGACGCCGGTGGTGGCGGTCGTCGCGAACGGCATGTAGACCACGTAGAGGGGGCGCGCGTCCGCGATGGTGTTGGTGGTCGCATCATAGCTGTCCGGCGGGCCCGTCAGTTGCCACAGCGCTGCCGGTGTCCGTGGCAACGGGAGCGTGCCCGCATCCACTTCTGCGTACCGCACACTGTCCACACCTTCGCCCATGATACCACCGGCGCGCAGCGCGCGTCCGCGCGCCATGAACGGTTCCAGCGATTCCTGATAACACGCCACATGAAAGGCGGCCGCCGTGGGATCATCGGCCAGGCAGATCATGCCATTGTCGCCCTGCCGCAACGTCACGAGCGGCGCGCCCACCTCACGATATCCGAGCACCGTGGCGCCGGCCTGCAACTCGGCTGGAAGCGGCAACACGGCGGAGGCCACCTGCTGAGCTTCCGGCAACCACGCGACGACCGTGATCGGCACCTTCGTGAAGAGCGAGCCATCACTGCGCCGCACCTCCAGCGCATACTCGCCTGATGGGAGCGCAACCTGCATGTCGATCGTCTCGCCGATGCTCAACGGTTGCCGTGCCTGACGTTCACGGCGCTGGCTCGCCGGGAGGTCGAAGCCGTCCTTCGCGAGTGGGGTCCAATGCACCGGCGCGCCATCCCGGACCAGCCAGTACTCGAGACCGGGCCCTCCCATCGAGATGTTCATCAGGCGGAAGCGATACGCGGTGCCGCCCTCCAGCACTCGGGTATCGTGTGTCGTGGTGCCGTTGAGGATGTTCTCGAATCCGGGTGCTTCCCCAACCTGAAAGATCACGTCGCGCTCCGGATCCCACTGCTCACCGGGTTCCAGCACGATGAATGCCCCCCAGAGCCCGCCACTGTGCTGCACGATCTCGTCGATGTGCGTGTGGTACATGAAGCTGCCTGCACGCGGGGGCGTGATCTGCACGTCAAAGGAGTCGCCGGGGAGAATCGCGTGCGTCGGCATGTCGGGCATGCCTCCGACACCCACCACGCCGTCGAACGGGCTTTCCAATTCGAGCCCGTGCCAATGGACGGTCGTCGGCTGCTGGGTGCGGTTGAACACCCGGATGGTGGTCGGCTCACCGCGTGTGAGGACCAGCGTCGAGCCTGGTGAGCGCAGCGAGTCTGAGCTCGGTGCGGTGGCGCCCTCTTGCAGGACATACGCGAAACGAGGGTGCATCTGCCCCGCAGGCAGGGTGCCTCGTTCCTCGTTGATGAACAGGCGCATCGTCCGCCGCGTCACTTGGGGGGGGGCATAGCCGGGCGGCGGCGTCACCGTCATGGCCATCATCAGGCCGCCCATACGCCGCTCGACGTGATTGTGCGGATCATGCTCGGCGTGACGGGAGGTCACGTCCTTGTCGCGCTCAGGCGTGGGGGTCATGAATTCCCCGACACCGGGATTCGACACCACATGCCAGTTGAGGTGGCAGTGGAACACCCATCCACCCGGGCGATCCGGCTGGAAGGCGATGCGCATCGTGGTGCCGGGCTTGGTGTATTCGGTCACGGCCATGCGCCGCTGGGCGGGCCAATAGGTGGTGTCCCGCGCCACGTCGCCACGCGCGTCCACGCGAAAGTAGAAGCCGTGGAGGTGAAGCGGGTGGACATCGGCGCTGGCGTTGATCACTCGCCAATGGACGGAATCACCCATCGCATACGTCAGGCGCTCGGTGTGCGGCCATGGGCGGCCGTTGATGGCGAAGATCTCCTGGGCCACGTCCGGGTCACCGCCCGGGGTACGCGCCTGCACCCACCAACTGATCACGAAGATGCGGTCGGCGGTCACCGACGCGCTGCCGACGGGATCCACCACGAAGGCGCCGTTCAGTTGGCTGTCATGGTAAAACCGGTCCTCGAACGCCGTCCCCGCGACTGCAGCCCAGTAATAGTAGGTACCCGCGGCATCGGCGAGGAAGGAGGCTTCCCCCGTTGCCCCCGGTGCCAGCACCAGGGAGTCCGGCACTTCCTGCTGCCGCGAGGTGAGGCCATGCACCACCATCGTGGAGTCGGTCGTGTTGGCCACGCGTACGCTGAGGCGCGTCCCCTCGGTCACGCGGAGCATCGGGCCGGGAATGCTGGGGGGGGCACCCGCTTCGGCGAAGGCGAGAACGGTGCCGCTCCCCTTGTCCGGGCCAAGCGGGAACCACGCAGACTCGGTGATGGTCAGCGCCAGGCTCAGCTCACCCTGGTGAAGGCCGCCGGCGGCGCGGAGGTTGTCGTTGAAGATCGCCGTCGGTAGCGAGGGGGGGGGAACGCGATCGTGCTCGACACGCACCAGCGGGGTCGCCAGAACCAGCAGGGCAGGGACAAGGATGCGCATGACCGACCTTCAATTGTTGGGGATCCACGAGTCTAGCGCGTGGTACATCGCCCCGGAAGGGGGAGGTGAGCCGCGTACGTCATCGCCCCAGCACGTGCCGTAGCGCCCCGTCGAGTTCCGGGAATCGGAAGCGATACCCCGTGGCCTCCAGCGCCGTCGGAACGACCCGACTGTCGGCCAGGAGCGTGGCGTCGGCCATCTCCCCGAAGAGCGCCCGCAGCGCGAACGCCGGCACCGGCAGGACGGCGGGCCGATGCAGCACCGCCCCCAGCGTCTCGGCGAACTCCGCGTTGCGCACCGGCGTTGGCGCCACGACATTCACCGGGCCATGGACCGAGGTATCGGCCAGCAGGTGGTAGACTGCGCCCAGCACGTCATCGAGCGCGATCCAGCTCATCCACTGTGATCCCCCCCCCAATGGGCCACCCAGGCCGAGCCGTGCAGTCGGCAGCATCTTCGCCAATGCCCCCCCCTCGCTCGAGAGGATGATGCCGAAGCGCGGGTGGACGACGCGGATGCCGGCGTCGCGGGCAGGCGCAGCAGCGGCTTCCCAGGCAACACCGAGTTCGCCGAGGAAGTCGGTCGCGGCCGGTGTCGCCTCCGTGGCCATCTCCTCCCCCGTATCCCCATAGATGCCGACAGCCGAGGCGCTGATCAGGACCCTGGGCGGTGTCGGCAACGCCGCGAGCATCTCGGCCAACCGGCGGGTCGGGCCCACGCGACTCTCACGCAACAGGCGCTTGCGCTCGTCGGTCCAACGGCCGTCGGCGATGTTCTCGCCCGCGAGGTGAATCACGGCGTCGAGCCCGGTCCACTTCGCCGGGTCGAGCGGTGCGGTGGGGTCCCACTGGATGCCACCCGCAATCGGACGACGCGAGACAGGCACCACCGTATGCCCCGCCGCAGTCAACATCGGGGTGAGCGCACCGCCGACCATGCCGGTGGCGCCAGTGATCGCAATGCGCATCGGGGTGAGTGGGGTCTGCATCTGCTGCTCCAGGTCGTGGCGAGTGATGGTGTGGCGGTAGCGGAGCATCCGCTCGACTGTCTGTCGCAGGACGGGTTCCGCCGCTCGTCCCAACATGCCGAACGGGGCCGCGAGGCTGATCGTGTCCACCAACTCGCCTCCCGCGGGGTGCGGCAGGAACTGGTGGGCATGGTGCCAACGGGCGAAGGGCCCGCGCACCTGCTCGTCCACGAAGCCGGTGCCGGGGACCACGTCGTGGTGCCGGGCCAGCCACGAGAGCGCCAATGGTCCCTTGCGGACGCGGAGAGTGACTTCGCTGCCCTCCACGAGGTCGTCGTGCGTGCGGCTGACCACCTCTGCGTGCTCCCACGGGGGCGCGAGCCGCTCAAATGCGCCGGGAGCAGCGTGCCACGCCCACATGGCGTGCGGCGGCACCGCCATCGGGGTGCGCCGCTGCACGACGATGCCGTGCGTCATCGACTGCTGCGCGCGGCCAGCTCGCGCCGCAGGCGCTGCACCAGGAGCACGTCGGTGACGTTGTCGCGCGTCATGAGGCCGACGAAGCGCCCATCGGCCGCGACGACCGGCAGCGCGTCACGGCCGCCCTCGAACAATCGCGCGACCGCTTCCTCGAAACCCATGCCGAGCGGGATCGTGCCGCTCACCGCCGACGGGACCATGGCCACCGTCACCGGAGCGTCCATACCCGCCTCGCTGATCCCGCGCAGGAAGTCGTCGCGTGTCAGCAGACCCAGCAACACGCCGTCGGCATCGAGGACAGGGAAGGCGCGCTGGTCGGAGCGGGTCAGGAGGCGGAGCGCGTCCTCCAACCGCACGTCGGGTGTCAGGATCCTCACGTCGGTGACGGTGAGCCGCTCGGCGGTGAGGTCCCCTGCCAGCGCGCGCGTCTGGACCGACTCCAGTTCAGCCTCCGCGCCGAGGAAGACGAAGGCGGCGATGAGCAGCAGCATGGGGTTGTACTGCAGTCCGATGATCGCGAAGCCGATGGCGATCGCCTGGCCGATGCGCGCGGCAATCCGCGTCCCGCGCACCATCCCGATCCGTCCGGCCAGCAACGCGCGGAGGACTCGACCGCCATCCATCGGGAAGGCCGGCAGCAGGTTGAACAGCAAGAGGATCACATTGACCCAGAGCAGGGCGACCCAGGTCGAGACATCAGTCCAGCCGGTGGGCGCCAGGGCGGTGCTCCCCCCCCCAATGGTGATGGCCGCTGCCAGACCGAGCGCAATCAACAGCGTGACCACGGGGCCGGCCAGGGCGATGACGAGCTCGTGCCGGGGTACGTCCGGCATCCGGGCGATGCGCGCGATGCCGCCTATGGGCGTGAGCAGGACGTCAGGGGTCCCGATCTTGTAGTGGCGCGCGGCGTAGATGTGTCCGAACTCGTGCAGGAGGACCGAGACGAACAGCAACACGATGAAGAGCAGTTGGTCGACCGCGCCGCGGAGCCCGGCCAGACGCCACCCGCCCCACGCGTACCAGGCGAGGAGGAGCACCATCGTGATGTGGATCCGGACGACGGTTTCGCCGACACGTCCCACGGTAAAGGACCAGCGCATCTCAGGACTCGGTGGCGAGGATGGCGCGAGCGGCGCGCCGTCCGCTGGAGAGGGCCCCATGCAGGGATGCCGTCTCGCGGTGATCACCTGCAACGTAGCGCCCCGGGCCCACTCGCACCTCGCGTGCAACCGGTTCGAGGTCCTCGGGGCGCTGGTCAGGCTGGCCCCAGCGGATGCGGTCGACCCGAAGCCGCTCCCAGGCGTCGACCTGCGCGCCGAACCACCCACGCGCCTGTGCGCGCACGGCCGCGGTGAGGGTCAGGTCGTCCAGGCCATCGGCGTCGAGGATGCCCACCGACATGAGTGCCCGTCCAGGTGGGGCAAGCCGGTCTGACAATTCGCTCATCACTGCGAGCGAATTGATCGGACCGGTCCCGTCGCCATTGAGCATCAGGGTGCGGCCGCGTCGTGGGGGTGTCGGTGCCGTGAAGTACACGGTCACGGCCGCGCGCGGACGTGCTGGGGGGGGGATGTCGATGAGTGTCGCCGCGACGTCTCCCTCCGTG
>JAABRY010000035.1 GCA_011390645.1 Gemmatimonadota bacterium | reverse complement strand
CCTCCGTGGCCACGACGACGACCGCGGCGGGGAGCACGGTGCCGTCATTCAGCACCACCGAGTCCGCCGTGACAGCCCGCACCCGCGTCTGGAGGCGGATCGTCCCCGCCGGCAGGGCCGCGGCGAGCTGTCCGGGGATCTCTCCCATCCCCAGGGCGGGGATCGCGGTGTCGCCCTCGGCCATCATTCGGTAGACGAAGTCGAACATCCGACTCGACGTGCCGAGGTCCCGTCCGAGGAAGATGCCACCGAGCCAGGGCTCGAGAAAGCCGGTGGCGAAGTCGGTACTGAATCGCTCGCGGTCGAGCAGGCTGTGCGTGGTTTGTTGCGGACGGGTCCAGAGTTCCTCGAGTGTACCGGCCCGTGCACGCTGGCGCAGCCGCAGCACCGCGGCGCGGTCACGCCACGTGCCGAGTCCGCCAACCAACGAGCTGAGGGCAGCGAGCGGGCGCCGGAACGGGTCTGCCAGGGTGAACCACTCCCCCCCCCGGCGAACGAGTGCGCCCGGCTCGAATGCGCGCAGGTCGAGTGCGTCGTAGTGCAGCATCTCGCGGCACGCGGGATAGGCGGTCAGGAGCACCTGAAAGCCGCGATCGAGGCGGAAGCCGTCGACCTCATCCGTGCGGACGCGTCCACCCACGCCATCGCTGGCCTCGAGGATCGTGACCGTACGGCCCGCGGCGACAAGCTCGCGCGCGGCGGCGAGGCCGGCCAGTCCCGCGCCGATGATCACGACCGGTGCGGTCATCCCCCGCGTCCCTTCAGGTGGGCCAAGCCGCCGTCGACGCCGAGAATCTGGCCGGTGACCCAGTCGTTGGCCGGATCCAGAAAGAAGCAGGCGGCCCTCGCCACGTCGTCTGCACGCCCGAGCCGCCCGATCGGATGCATCGCGAGCGAGGCCTGCTTGGCGGATTCGCTGGCAAACAGGCGGGCCGACATCTTCGCCTCGACCAATCCGGGTGCCACGACGTTGACCCGAATCCGGCGAGGCGCGTAGGTCGCTGCGGCAGATCGGGCGAGCCCCTCGAGGCCGGACTTTGCGGCCGCAATGGCCTCGTGGTTCGGGAGGCCGGTGCCGGCGGCCGCCGTGGAGACGAGGACGATGCTGCCGCCCTCCTGTTCCATCGCGCGCACCGCATGTTTGAGCAACCAGAAGGCGCTCCAGAGATTGACGCGCAGGACCTCCTCGAATTCCTCGTCCTTCGTCAGATGCACCGGCTTCAGGAGGATCGAGCCGGCAAGCAGGACCGCACCATCGAGTCGCCCATGGCGCTCCTTTGCCCCTCGCACCGCCGCGGCCACCTGTTCGCCGTCGGTAACGTCCACCACCACAGCCTCCGCGCCAGAGCGCTCGGCGAGTTCGGTCACGGCTGCTGCATCGCGGGCGCCAGCCACGACCGTCGCCCCTGCGGCCCGCAAGCGAGCCACCGTCTCCCGTCCGACCGCTCCCGTGGCGCCCAGCACCAGCATCACCCGACCATCCACGCACACCTCATCCGTAAGGGTTGCTCTGGGGTACCCCCTACCTCCGGTCGCGGTCCGTGGTGCGTCCGTGGCCCCGGGGGACTAAATTTGGCCCCTTTCGTTTCCGTGTCCCACCCCAGGAGTCGCCCGATGGCTGTCAGCACCGTTCCCTTCGTCCTTCCGCCCATCGCCGACCCGGCGTCCTGGACGATTCGCGACGCGGAGAAGCTCTACAACATGCCCGGCTGGGGCCTGGGGTATTTCCGGATCAATGATGAAGGGCACGTCACCGTGCACCCCGATGGCGAAGCCGGAAATGGCATCGACCTCTTCCAGATTGCCAGCGACCTCAATGCGCAGGGCGTGGGGATGCCGCTCCTGATGCGCTTCTCGGACATCCTCCAGTCACGGATCACCGAGCTGGCCGATCGGTTCTCCGAGGCGATTGCGGAGTTCGGCTACGAGGGCAAGTACACGACGGTGTACCCGATCAAGGTGAACCAGCAGCGACACGTGGTGCAGGAAATCGTGGAGTTCGGCACCCCGCATGGCGTGGGACTCGAATGCGGCTCCAAGCCGGAGCTGATGGCGGTGCTTGGCCTGAACGAGAGCGCCCGCCACGTGATCATATGCAATGGCTACAAGGACGAGGAGTTCATGCGACTCGCCCTCATCGGCCAGCAGCTCGGGCACAAGGTGGTGATCGTGCTCGAGCAGGTCAGCGAGCTCGACGTGCTCCTCAAGGTTGCCGCCGAGATGGACGTCGAACCAACGGTTGGCGTGCGGATCAAGCTCGCCTCCGAGGGGAGCGGACGCTGGGCGAAGAGCGGTGGCGAGAAGAGCAAGTTCGGCCTGAGCGCCGTTGAGCTCGTCACGCTTCTCGATACCCTGACGCGCCTCGGCAAGCAGCACCTGCTCAAGCTCGTGCACTTTCATCTTGGCAGCCAGATCACCGATATCCGGTACGTCAAGAAGGGGCTGGAAGAGGTCGGCCGCTATTACGTCGAGCTGCGCAAGATGGGCTTCGACATCGCCTATGTGGACGTCGGAGGCGGACTCGGCGTGGACTACGATGGCAGCCGGTCGACGCGCCCGGCCTCGATGAACTACACGATGCGCGAGTATGCCAACGACGTCGTGTACACGATCGGCACCGTCTGCCGAGCGGAAGAGGTCCCGATGCCGGACCTCATCTCCGAGTCAGGGCGGGCGATCACAGCACACCACGCGCTCTTGTTGATCAACGTGATCGATTGCGAGTCGCAGTTCAGCCCGGCCAAGGTCGCCCTGGGCGAGGATGCGCCACCGTTGCTGGTGGAGATGCAGGAGAACCTCGAGTCCCTCACCGCCGATCGCGTCGAGGAAGTCTTCCACGATGCGATCTTCGCGAAGGAGCGCGTGCAGGAGTACTTCGCGGGTGGCGTGTATTCGCTGCGTGATCGCGCCAACGCCGAGCAACTCTATCTCACCACGCTCAACGCGCTGTCGAACGCGGTCGGCGATGATCGTGCGTCGTATCCCGAAATCGCGGCGCATCTCGAAGCGGCGCTGGTGGACCGGTACTTCTGCAACTTCTCGCTCTTCCAGTCCCTGCCGGACAACTGGGCGATTGACCAGCTCTTCCCGATCATGCCGATTCATCGGCTCGGGGAGATGCCGACGCGTCGCGGGACGATCCAGGATGTGACCTGCGACTCCGACGGCGTGATTGATCGCTTCACGGGCGGCCGCAAGGGGAA
>JAABRY010000295.1 GCA_011390645.1 Gemmatimonadota bacterium | reverse complement strand
GCGCTCGCCGAAGGGATCGTTGCCACCGAGGGTCGGCTCAACCTCGCCGGTGCACTCGGAACCGTGGACAACCGTCCCGTCAACGACGACTTTGCCGACGCGCGGATCCTTCATGGCGACGTCCTGCTCCTGAGAACCAGCAACCACGGGGCCGGCAGCGAATTGAACGAACCCACCATCGAGGGGGAAACCGCCCCGAACTCGGTCTGGTTCAGTTTCACGCCGCTCGCCTCCGGACTCACCACCGTCACCGTGACCCCCACGCAGCGGCTCTTTGATCCCTTCCGGGCGGAAACATTCACTCTCAAGGCCGACATCCTCGATCCCGTGGTCGGGGTCTTTACCGGTGAATCCCTGACGGATTTGACAACAGTCGGCACCGGCACCTCAAACGTCACCTTCAACGCCACAGCCGGACAAAACTACCGAATCGCGGTGGCGGGAAAAGCAGGCGACACCGGCCTCATCATGCTCGAGGTGGTCGGCCCTCCACGCAACAGTGATATCGCCAACGCCATACCGCTGGTCCTCGGACGCGGTACCACCGGGACCAACCGCAACGCCCTTCCCGAACAAAACGAACCGGACCACGCCGGCCAGCCTGCCACCGCTTCGGTCTGGTACAAGTGGACCGCCAACATGACGGGCCGTATCGGTTTTTCCACTCGCAACAGTGATTTCGACACGGTGGCCGCCGTCTACACCGGCCCGGCATCCGGAGTTACCGTGGACGACCTGATCCCGGTAGCGGAGAACAACGACGCCATCGGCGCCACGTTCAGCCGTATTGACTTCCAGGCCATCTCCGGTGCCACCTATTACTTTGCAGTGGATGGCTTCGATGGAGCACAGGGAAAACTCAGCGCCACCCTCGCCCTCGCGCCCGCCAATGACGACTTCGCCGACAGTACGGTCATCTCCGGCAGCTCGGTCAAGCGGACCGTGTCGACCTATTTCGCGACCCGCGAAGCAAGAGAACCGCAACACCTTCCGGGAGAGGGGAACGGCGAGACGCTCTGGTTCACCTGGACCGCCCCCGTGAGCGCCCGCGTCACCCTCAGTTCCTCCGGCTCATTCCTTCCCATGATCATCGCCGCCTATACCGGCGACTCCCTCGCCAACCTGCAACTGGTCGGAAGAGACGGCGCCAACAACCGGCCCACCCGTGTCACGTTCGATACTGTCCAGGGAACCACTTACCGCATCGCCATTGAGGCATGGGACTGGTCGCTCTCGAACGCCCCGTTCAGCCTGGATACCACCCAAGTCCCTCCCAATGAAGTGTTCGCCAACGCTATCGAGCTGGTCGGTCGCCGCGCCACCATCACTGGGTCCAATGCCGGGGCCGGGCGCGAGCCGGGCGAACCAAGCAGCAACTACAACGGCAGCGGCAGTGTCTGGTACAAGTGGACCGCTCCACAGAGCGGGGAAGTCGGCATCTACGGTGAGCGCCTCGACAAGCCGCGCCTTTGGAACAATGTACTGAATGTCTTCACCGGCGAGGCGGTGAATGCGCTCACCCATGTCGAAGTGGACTTCGGCAACGGCATCGGGCGCGACGCCTTCGCCCACTGGAACGCCGTGGCCGGGCGCACCTATTACATCCAGGCCACCAGCCTCAATCGCGACCAGTTGCTGGGCGGTGAGGGGCCCTTCACCCTTGATTTGCGGCCGCGCAGCGAGCATGCCGCCGCGAATGACGCCTTCGCCGACGCCATCGTACTCGACGGCTCGCTCGTCTATAATTTCCGCACCCACAACTACGCCGCGAGTGCTGAGCCCGGCGAGCCGGACCATGCGGGTATCGACGCCTCGCAGACGCTCTGGTGGAAATTCAGTCCCGGGGCAGGCCAGGCCGGCCGATATTCCGTCTCCACCAGCCAGTCGGAAAGCATCATCGTGACCACGGTTTACCGGCTGCCTCCGGGAAAGGATGCGGCTTTCGCCAACCTGGACAACGTGGCCGACAATCATGCTTCGGCCAGCCTCGCCTTTCCCGATATCGCCTGGAACGCCGTCGAGGGGGAAACCTATTTCATCGTACTCGACCGGGCGGGCGGCGTCCGCGGGCGCGTCATCTTCAATTTCCAGAAGGTGCCCGACAACTATCTCTTCTCCGGCGCGGAACCC
>JAABRY010000294.1 GCA_011390645.1 Gemmatimonadota bacterium | reverse complement strand
CTAGGGACTACCTCCAATATCCAATATCCAATATCCAACATCCAACATCCAACATCCAACATCCCATGCCCCTGCCCCACCTCTACGGGCTAGTTTTCTCCTGTGTCCCGCCTCTCATACCGCGGCCGCCTCTTCCTGGCCCTTCTCGTCGTAAGCGCCATCCCCGTCGCCCTGATGTCTGCGGCGGGGGTGTACGCGCTCGCCGTCTTCCCGGAGGTCCAGGGGTCGGCCGCCGTGGAGCGGGTGGCGACGAGCACACGGGCGCTGCTCAACTCGCTCGAAGGAGTGGCCGTCGCGCCCGCTACCGAGGCAGCGATGGCGGAGCAACAAGCGGCCGCCACCGACCTGCTCGTCAAGACCCGCAACTCCGAAGCACTGCTCACGCGGCGGCTGCCAGTCGGTTTGGGCGCGTCGGTGATCGTGGCGGCGATCCTCCTGGTCTTCAGTACCGCGGTGGTGGGGAGTGCCCTGGCGCGGCAGCTTGCCGCGCCGCTCGACGAGGTCGTGGAATGGACCGGCCGCATCAAGCGGCGTGAGCCGATGCCCGCCGAAGCGAGCGACGGCGCCGGGATTCCCGAGTTCGCGGTGCTGCGTGATTCGCTGCGTGACCTGGCGCAGAGTCTCGAGCAGGCGCGCGAAGCCGAGCTGGAGGCCGAGCGGCTGCGCGCATTCGGTGAAGTCGCGCGCCGGGTGGCGCACGAGATGCGCAATCCGCTCACGCCGATTCGCCTCGCCGTGTCGGCGCTGCGCCGCGGCGCGCCACCGGAATGGGCCGAATCGCTGGAGGTGATCGCCGCGGAGTCGGCACGCCTTGAGGCGATGTCGCGCGAATTCGCACAACTCGGTCGCTTGCCCGATGGTGTCGCCTCGCCGGTGGACCTCAGCGAGCTGCTGGGTGAGATGCTGCGCGCCTCGGTGCCCGACACGATGACAGGCGAGTTCATCGCCGAGGCCGAACCGGTCGTGATCACCGCGCACTACGATCCGCTGCGGCGCGCGTTCAGCAACTTGCTGCGCAACGCCGTCGAGGCATGTGGTGGCGAAGGTCGCGTAGGCGTCCATCTCGGCGTGCAGGACGGCGTCGTGGCCGTCGCGATCGCCGACAGTGGACCGGGGGTGGCCCTCGCCGACCGCGAGCGGATCTTCCAGCCCTACTACACCGACAAGCGGGACGGCACGGGCCTCGGGCTCGCCATCGTCCGCCAGACCATCGAGCAGCATCAGGGCTCGATCACCGTCACCGACACTCCGGGCGGCGGTGCCACCTTCATCGTGCGGCTTCCCCTATGAGCACCACCATCCTGATCGTGGACGACGAGGCGAACATCCGCCGCATGGTGGGTGCCCTGCTCAAGGCCGAGGGCTTCGAGGTTGCGGAAGCTCCCAATGGCAACGCCGGCCTGCTGGCGCTCCCGACGGTCAAACCGGACATCATCCTGCTCGACCTGATGATGCCGCCGGGCCCCGACGGACTCGCGACGCTCGAGTCGATTCGGAAGAATGACGCCGACATCCCCGTCATCATGATGAGCGGGAAGGCCCAACTCGCCGACGCGGTCCGCGCGGTGCAGATGGGGGCGTTCCAGTTCCTCGAGAAGCCGCTGGCGCCGGAGTCGCTGCTGGTCGCGGTGCGCTCGGCCGAGATGCTCGTGCGCACCCAGGCGGAGAATCGTGCGCTGCGCGCGCAACTCGGACCACAGCCGGACCTGATCGGCACGAGCCAGGAGATGGACCACGTGCGCGAGTTGATCGCGCAGGTCGCGCCCACCGAGGCACGCGTCCTGGTGCTGGGCGAATCGGGGACCGGCAAGGAGTTGGTGGCGAATGCGATCCACCGGTTGAGCGGACGCGCGCGCGGACCGTTTGTGTCGGTGAATTGTGCGGCGATTCCGCGCGACCTGGTCGAGAGCGAGATGTTCGGCCATGAGCGCGGGGCCTTCACGGGGGCCACGGATCGTCGGATCGGACGCTTCGAACTGGCCGACGGCGGAACGCTCTTCCTCGACGAGGTGGGTGACCTGCAACTCGAGGCGCAGGCCAAGCTGCTGCGGGTCCTGGAGACCGGCGAGATCCAGCGGATCGGCGCGGAGCGGACGCTGCGGGTCAACATCCGCGTGGTCGCGGCGACCAATCGTGACCTCGGCGAGGCGGTGGCTGCGGGCCAGTTTCGCGAGGACCTCTACTTCCGGCTGCATGTCTTTCC
>JAABRY010000293.1 GCA_011390645.1 Gemmatimonadota bacterium | reverse complement strand
ATTCGGATAGTCTGGAGATCCCTCGCTTCGCTCGGGATGACAGGCGATAGCTCAGTCAGAGGCCGGGAGGTCCCTCGCTGCGCTCGGGACGAGGGTGTTCAGTCGCCGATCACCAATCGCCATTCGCCGCCTACCCAAACACCCCCGCGACGATCTCCACCACCGCCTCGAACACCCCGGCCGCGGCCTCGCCGACCACCTCGATCACGCCCGACGCCGCCTCCGGAGTCGCAGCAAGGAGTTCCGGAAGGTGGCCCGCCGCAGCACCCACACCCTCGGCGGCTTCGCCAATGCCCATCACCGCCGCGCCGGCCAGGTCGGGGGAGAGGAAGAAGACGTGAAACACGATGTCATCGCCTGCATCGAGCGCGGTCATACCACCCGCTCTGTCTCGACGCATCAGCGCCGCATCGAAGCGCGGCCCCCAGAGGGTGTCGAGCTCGTGATGATCGAACCACGCACCCTTGCAGCGGTGGCACACATCGAGGCGTACCCCCTCGTGCACCACCACTGGCATGACTTCGTCGCATGCCGGACAGTTGAGACGATTGTCGTGCTGGCAGACGGGGCACTGCTCGTGATCACGATCGAGCACCGCGTGGCAACTGTGGCAGTGCGCGGGCTGCGGTGGCACGGATCGCGTCGTGTAGAGTCCGAAGTGATGCTTGCCGTGCACCCTGAGTCGCTGCACCCCGCCCTGTTCGAGCCAGAGCCCGCCGCAGCGTCGGCAACTGTCAACCTCGACCGCCATCTCTTTGCCGATGCGGATCCGCGACATCACCAACCCCGGACACACCGGGCATTCGAGCCTGTGCCTGAGATCAGTCATCGAGCACGCCCTTGGCGGAGTGCTTCCCGCCCAAGTGGATGATGTCGTGGAACGAATAGACGATCACGCCAGCATCGGTGACCTCATACTCGGCTTGTCCGCGCAGCGCGAGTCGGTCGAGCGCCTCGGTGGCAGACTCCGGCGTGATCGCGAGATGCATCGCGAGCTCCACCGCGGTGAGTCGGCCGCCTTTCTCCGCGGCGAGCTTGAGCAGCTCGGACTCGATGGTCTGGTGGCGCATGCGGGTGGTGCGCTCGTTGTCATTGCGCCCCGAGGCAAGGTGACTCCGCACGAGGACGGCCGAGCCGATCGCCGGGAGGACGACCACCATCAGTACCGCGGCGAGCGTGGCGGGCGCAGTCAGGTCTTGATCACCGGCGAGGAAGCCGATGGTCATGAAGAGCGCCATGGCCGCCAGCCCAGCAGCCGCGAAGAGTCGCGTCATCGGTGCGCAGTCACTCCGGAAGAGACGCCGAAGGAATAGCGATGGGGGACCGGGTGTGGGAGGGGACCGATGGGATGTTGGATATCGGATGCTGGATGTTGGAATATGTCATCCCGACCAAGCGCCGCAGGCGCGCGTGGAGGGATCTGCACTTCCACGCTGACAGGTGCAGATCCCTTTCGACTCGCTTCGCTCGCTCAGGGCAGGCTCTCCGCTTCGCGACGGCTGCGCCGTCGCTCCGGTCGGGATGATACACCGTCACCGCCCAGTCACCTTCAGGTCCAGCAACGCGCGATGAAACGGCGCGAGCCCAGCTGGATCCGGTGCCGACGCGAGGAACTGCAGGTACCGACCACGCGGTGCGGGCCAGTAGGCGGAGAGGTAGGTGCGCGGCTCCTGCGATGCGTCACTGCTGTCGGGTACAAGCGTGAAGACGACGACCTCCGCCGGCCGACCATCCACCATGAGACCAGAACACTCGGCATAGGCTGCCTGCGTGGTACCCGGCTCGGCGCCGACGATGGGAACGTTGCGGTCAGGGGCCACCCACATGCTGACTCCAGGGGCCTTCCGCGCGTAACCGAACGCCCACCCCGTGACGGTCCATGTTGCTATGAGGATGCCGCCGGCATCCTCTGCGTGCGGGGGGATGCGAACGAGGTCGGGTACCTTCGCGAAGTTCGTCGGCAACCGGAGACTGACCGAGCTGACGTAGCGGCTCGACGTGAGCGCCTCCTGGTACATCAGCGTCGAATCCGGCCCACCGTCGAGTGCGCAGAGTGCCGGGTCGGTCGTGACGGAACGCTCCAGTGGGAACATTTCATACGGCCCACCAGGGTTCGAAGTGCTGAACGAATTCGGGAAACCGCGAGACATCGTCGTGGAGCAAGCGGTGACGGCGAGGGCGACGATCGCGGTCAGGGCGATCCGCATGGGGACGCCTCCGGCATTGGGGATTTGGATGTTGG
>JAABRY010000292.1 GCA_011390645.1 Gemmatimonadota bacterium | reverse complement strand
GCACCGAGCGCCGCGGCGAGGTCGGGCCGCAGCACCTTGAGCGCGACCTGGCGGTCGTGCTTGAGGTCGCGCGCGAGGAAGACGGTGGCCATGCCTCCGGCCCCGACCTCGCGGTCGATGATGTATTGGCCAGTGAGTGCCGCCGAGAGGCGGGACTGCAAGTCAGTCACGGAGGGCCGTTGGAGGGAGACCTCTGAAGTTGGCCCGGTGGCGATGATTCGGGAAGGGGGCGCGGCGGCAGGCCGCGTCCCCCTCACCCCTCACCCCTCACCCGTCCAGAAACCGTCCCCGCACCTCCGGCGCCGGCAAGGCGCACGCATCGGCCTGAAACGGGATCCTGTGCCGATGGCGGGCGATCAGGTCATACATGGCATCGCGAAGGGGTCGTGGCACGACCCACCCCAGGCGCATCAGGTGCCACGAGCCGCCGAGGTAGCGGGCCACCCGGAGCGCAGCGGTGCTTCGGGTCGCTACCCGCTCAGCAGGGCCATCGGGATCATCCACCCAGACGACCGAATCGACGCTGGCGAGGTCCGGGTGGCGCGCGAGGATTCGCTGGCCGGTCACCCCCTGCAGCGGCGCAAAGCGCAGCGTGCCGCGGCGATCATGCCGCAACACCAGCTGCACGCTCGCGGCGCAGAAGCCGCAGGTGCCGTCGTACAAGAGGAGGGGGGACATGGTGGGATGGTAATGGGGGCGCGGCTGCGCCGCGCGGGGTGAGGGGGAACAGCGCCAATGTCATCCCGAGCGAAGGCGCGCAGCGCCGAAGTCGAGGGATCTGCACCTCACGAGTGGTGGGAAGTGCAGATCCCTCCACGCGCGCCTGCGGCGCTTGGTCGGGATGACACCAACCCTTTCACCTTTCACCAAGCGCGGCCGCAGGCCGCGTCCCCCTCACCCCTGAGCGGCGTGGCCGCGAACCCCGCTCCCCTTTAGGGCCCCCACGCCACCCCGTGCGGATGCATCATCGCACCCTCGCGATTGCGCACCATCATCCCCGCGCTGGTCGCTTCGGCACCCTTGAAGCGTTCATCGAGCGTGAGCGCCCCGGTCTCGGGATCGAAGCGCGCCATCGCAAGCCACGGCCCCCTCCCCGTGATGGCGAGGCGCGTCCCGTCCAGATCGGCGGACACCCAGTGCGGCTTGGGGAAGCGCGAGGCATCCAGCAGCAGACGCGCCACCTCGCGGGGCGCCGTCGGGTCGCTGAGATCAAGCACCATCACACCTGGCAACGCGGCCACGGCTTGAATCCAGTAATTGCCGACAGTGGTTGCGACGGCGCACAACTCGTCGTCGTTGCTGCCACCGGGGAACGAGAAGACGCGTGTGGCCTGCGGAGCATCACCCTCCAGACCACTCACATGGAAGAGTCCGCAGAAGAAAGTGTTGGCGAACATCTCGCCGCTCGCCGTGCTCGCGACCGTGGAGGGGGCGACATGCCCCTGATCGGTCCCGTTGTCAGGCAACGGGATGAGCGCCATTGGGGCCAGCGGTGTGGTGGACCAGAGCTGCAGCGCGCTGGTGTAGTGGTAGGCGTAGTCGTCACCCATCCCCATCTCGCCGAGGCCGACGAGCGCACGCTCGCGCCCCGGCACCATGTGCACGGTGTAGGGCGTCATCGCGGTGTCACCCGCGTCCGCACTCCTGGCCCGGGCCCACTGCACCACCGCACCATCGCGATCCACCTCGGCGAGGCCGCCTGGACCGACATACTCACCGGCACCGGCATTGAAGGCGACCAGTGTGCGGCCGTTCGGCGTCGGCGCGAAGTCATGCGCCCACCCGATCGAGTCCCCCGCCGTGGCAAATGAGCCGTGGACTGCCGGCGCGTTGGGGTCGCGCACATCGAACACCCACGTCGTCCCCGCCACCCAACTGTTGGCGAAGAGCCGGCCATCCATCCCGACCCGACGCTGGATGTGGTGCGGCATCGTGCCGTGCGCACCGACATCCACCTGCCCCACCACCTGGCCGTATGTGGCGGAGGCGGTGTCCACGTCAAGCACGATCAGGGCATCGTTGACGACGCTGTCCATCGCCCCGGCCCAGACGTAAATGTGGCGATCGAGTTGCACCCTGGTGCGCTCGCCATCGGACACGGGCGCACAGCCAGCAAGGAGGGCGGTGACCACGAGGAGGCGGAAGGACATGGGGAGATCCGGGTGTCGGGGTGAGGGTGGAACTTATCTCGGGGAGGGGTGAGGGGGTAACGGTGAACGGTGAACGGTGAACGGTGAACAGTGAACGGGGAACGGGGC
>JAABRY010000291.1 GCA_011390645.1 Gemmatimonadota bacterium | reverse complement strand
CCCCGGGGCAGGGACAGGTGTCGATTGCCACGCGATTCTCCACCGACTCGGCGTGGCTCGGCGAGCAGGTCGAACTGGTGACCGCGGCGTGGTTCCCCCGGGAGTTGCGAGACCGCCTGCGTCGGCCCCCGACACTCCGTGCTCCGTCGCTCGGCGGCCTCTGGAGCGCACAGCCGCAAAGCACGCCCGTGCTGGCCGGAACGCGGGTCGTGCGTGGCGTGATCTATGACCTCTTCGTGGCGCACCAGACACTCTTTCCACTCAGCGCGGGGGTGACGACCTCTCCGCCCGCCGTCCTGACCTATGCCGTGCCCACCTCGGTCTCGTTCTTCGCGCCCGAAGAACGGCAGAGTCTTTCGTCGAGGCCGGTCTCGCTCCTGGTGCGGGCGATTCCGCCCCGGGTCGCCGCCACCCTCGGCACGGGCCCCACCGCGCGTGGTTTGCGGCTGACCTGGCGCGCGCCGGCGGAGGGGTTGGCCGCAGCCACGCCCGCCCGTGTGGAACTGGTCATGGCGGGGGAGGGCAACGTGACCCTGTGGCCCGAGCCCATCATCGACTGGCCTGCGGGGGTGCGCGTCTACCCTGAGCCGGTCCAGCAGGAGGTGGGCCGACCCGGGGGGGTCGTTAGCGGTGAGAAGCGCTTCCGATTCACGGTGGTGCCCGATTCGGCTGGGGTCGTCACGCTCCCAGCGCTTCGCTACCCGTACTTCGATCCCGGCAGTGCCTCGGTGCGGATCGCAACCACTGGGGCACTCGGGTTGGTCGTTCGGGAAAGCGCTGCACGGCCCGACCGTGCCCTCTTGCCGGTCACTCCACGCACGGCACCTGCGCTCACGACCCGAGCAGTGCGTGACGGCTGGCCTGTCTTGTTGCTGCTCGCGGCACTCCCGCTGCTCCGTCGGCCCAGGCGACGTCGCAAGGTCGCGCGACCCGCATCGCGCACGCTTGCACCTGAGGCGACCTTGCGAGCACTGCTGGGCACTCCCGCTGACGCGGCACCTGAGCGGGTCGCCGAGGCGCTGCGTCATCGGGGGGTGTCCGCGGAGCACGCCGCGGGAATCGCCGCCTGGATGGCCCGTCACCAGCGTGCCCGCTATGGTCCCGCGAGCCACGAGGATGTCAGCCCCCCCCCCGAACTTGCACCGGTCTTTGACCGACTGCGTCGCGCCGGGCGCCGCGGCATCCTCGCGCTGGTGGTGATGGCCGGCCCGCTCGCCGGACAGGGTGATGATCCGATCGCACGCTATCGCGGCGGGGATCCGGCGGGTGCGGAACGCGGCTTTGGTGCGCAGGCCGCGGAGGAACCCCACGCGGTGGAGAGCTGGCGCAATCTTGCCGCGGCCCGATGGGTGTCTGGCGATGATGTCGGTGCAGTGGCGGCCTGGATCCGCGCGCTCGAGCTGGCGCCGCGCGATCCGCTGACGCGCCTCGCGTGGGCCGCCGCCGAGGGGGTGCCCACGGAGGTGCGCGCACGCGCGCCCAGCATCCCGGTGTCGCGGGATGAGTTCGTGCTCCTGGCACTGGCATGTTGGATCGCCGCGATGATTGCCCGACGCCTCGGGCATACGATCGCGATGCGGGTAGGCCTCGTGCTCGCGGTGGTGGCCACGGTCCCCGCCATCTCGCGGACCCTGAGCGAGCGACAGCGGTTCGGATTGGTGCGTCCGGGGGCAGTCCTGCGGGTCTCACCGATTGCCACCGCGCCGGCGCTCGCTGCGGCCCCAACCTGGACCACGGCCGAGCCGGAACGCTTCGAACGCGGCTGGATGCTGGTGACGCTCCGCTCGGGCGCACGCGGTTGGCTTCCCGTGACGGCCGTCGCCCCCATTGGGGCGCTAGATTGAGGGTATGGCCGTCGAGACCCCCCGCCGTATCGCCATCCTGCCTGACACTGTCGCCAACCAGATCGCCGCCGGCGAGGTGGTCGAGCGCCCGGCGTCGGTCGTCAAGGAGCTGGTTGAAAATGCTCTCGATGCCGGGGCCACTCTCGTGCGTGTCGCGGTCGAGAATGGGGGCAAGACGTTGATCGAGGTGGCAGACGACGGCGTGGGGATGTCCCGCGATGATGCCCTCCTCGCCCTCGATCGGCACGCGACCTCCAAGATCCGGACCGCGCAAGATCTCGTCGGTATCGCCTCGTTCGGCTTTCGCGGTGAGGCCCTGCCCGCCATTGCCTCCGTCTCGCGCTTCACGCTCCTGACCACCACGGAAGATGGGGGGGGGACGGAGGTGGCCGTCACGGCGGGCCGTGTCGAGGCGGTGCGCGATGCCTCGCGGCGGCG
>JAABRY010000290.1 GCA_011390645.1 Gemmatimonadota bacterium | reverse complement strand
TCGCTGTGGTATGCGATCCTTGGCCCGACGGGATGGGAGCGCGTGGAACCGCTTCCCGTGCCGCACGATGTGCGGCTGCGGCTTCCCGTCGCTCGCCCCATGCACATCCGGGGCAGCACCGTCACCGCAGCGTTGCCCGCGGAGCGCACGAACGGAGACGTTGGCGTACTGCTGCTCGAATCTACGGCAACGACCTGGCGCAGCCGATTCCTCGCCACCACCAGCATCGCCTACGCCGGACTCGCGTTCGACGGTGCCAGCGGGTCGCTGCGGGTTCTCGCGGTGCATCCGGATCCCGATCTTGCTCCGGGTACGCGCTCGGGCAATGAACTCCATCTCTACGATCCCGACCGCATGCCGGACTCGCGCACTCGGCTGGCGGTGTATCCCGCCCTCCCGACCATGCCCGTGCATCACCCCACGATGCTGCCCACAGCGCGCGGGCTGAGCGTTGCCTGGCTCGCGTCGGATCGCAGCGACTCGACGGGACGGCAGGTGCCGACGCACCTCATGGTGCACGATGGGGTCGTGCAACCACCGCACACGCTCGGGGATGACGCCGCTCGCGTGATCAGTGTACCCGCTGGCAACGAACACGTGCACGTCATCACGTCGCACAGCTCGCATGTCGACTCGGTGCAGGTCGATATCCACACCCTCCCCGCGCTCTCCCGGGGAGTCCGTCTTCGTCACTCCACAAGCTTCGCTGAAATCATGGGCGCAGGCCGGTGGAACGACTCGACGGTGATCGTGACGTTGCTGAACGCCACGGTCGCGGAGGCCGCCTCGATCGCTACCGAGGTGTTCTGGATCAAGGCACAGTGTCCTCTCATTCCGGAGGGCAGCCGCGTGCCTTGAGCACCCGTTCCATCAACCGGAGCTGTACTCATGCATACACGAAACCTGTGGCCGGCGCTGTTGCTCGTAGCTGCCGCCGCATGCAGTGAAGGTGGAAGCCCCGTGGATACGCCATGGGAGCGCACGTTCGACATTGCCGTGCCAACCTTTCGGCAGCTCACGCCCGTTTCCTCCGAGGCGGTGGAGTCGCAGCCGGTCGATACCGTCGCTGCGTCCTACTCCTACAGTCCGACGGACCTGCCGGTTGGCTACTCCCAGGTGCTGGCGGCCGGACGGCTCATCACCGAGGCCTCTTCGGCCGACGCGGGATTCCACAGTGACTACTCCGCCGCCTTCGGTCAGGCGCTCGGTCGCAGCCGCGGCAGCTACTACAAGAACACGGCGACGCTGACGTTGCGTTATCAGGGGGCTGACATTGCGCAGAAGACCGGAGAGACCATGGAGTCATGCCTTTGCGCCCACTTCTGGGCGCCGTGGGGACAGATCGCCAACGTCACCATTGGATTCCAGGGGGATTGCGGACATCTGGCCAACGTGACGTCGCGACATGACGCCAAGCTGCAGTTCTCCTGGCTCGGTGGCATGATCACCCTGATGGCCGAAGAGAACACCGACAATGCATTCGCGCATCAGCCGCCCTGTGGTGTGAGCTCAGGGGACAATGGCGGCAGCGGATCTGACGAGGATTGGTACATCTGCTTCTGGGAAGACGTCTACTCGGAAACCGGTGTCTTCCTGCGCCGTGTCGAACTCGGCTGTTCGCCCTACAACGGCAACGTCTACTGATCACGCACACATCAACCGACGAACGACGGCCGTCGGAGCAGTCCGCCGTCCCATGGTACCATCACCCGGGCACCCGCCCGCTAACCCCGCGCTGAGTCCTCGCGCGATTTCCCTATTGAATCCGACTCCCATGCGGAGTGGAGGTATAGATGCAGCTCGTTCCAACCCTGTCGCTGATGGCGCTCGCCACGGCGCTCGCCACGTCAAGCTCCGTCATGCAGGCCCAGCGAGCGAACAACGCCCGCGCGCCACGCATCACGCTCGCCGTGGTGGACAGCATGCCCGTCGCCACCGCACGCGCGCTGGTGGTGCGCAAGGCCAGCGGTACCACATTGCTCGTGCTCGATCGCAAACATGCCACGCCGGAAACCCTCGGACTCGGTCTCGCCGTGATCAAGCAGGTGAGTCGCAAGCCGCTCGCCGCGGGGGAGCAGCAGGTCGTGCCCATTCAGGGCGGCGTGGCGACCAAGGCACCCTCGGCGAAACGGGTCGCGTTCCTTCGCAAGCAGCTCAACACGCTCTACGCCAAGCAGACCGCCACACTCGGCGGGCTCGGCCGCGGCAAGTTCATGGAGTTCACGGATCGCGAACTCGGGCGGTAATCACGCCTTCAGCATGCGCTGCACGCGGTCAGCAACCACCGGCGTCTCTTCGGAGACGCCG
>JAABRY010000289.1 GCA_011390645.1 Gemmatimonadota bacterium | reverse complement strand
CACGATCATGGCGCGTGCGGCGGCGCCCACCTGACGCATGGGGAGCCAGTTGGTCGGCGTGGCGGTGCTGCCGCCCGCCGACTGCCGCGGATAGTTGTCGGGATCGAGCTTGGCCTGCTCCACGCGCACTTGCGACCACGAGACGTCGAGCTCCTCGGCGATGAGCATGGGGAGCATGGTCTTGATCCCCTGCCCGATCTCCGGATTCTTGCCCACGATGGTGACGATGCCGTCGGGGGTAATGCTCACATAGGCGCCGAGGCGGGGATCATCGGCCGGCGGTACGGCCAGCGGACCGCGATCGCCGCGCAGCGCGGCCGAGGCGTCTTCGGTATCGAAGAGGCCCGCAACGAGCAGGCCGCCACCGGCGAGCGCCGAGACGCGCAGGAAGGCGCGCCGCGAGACGGGGAGCGTGAAGGGCGTCATCAGCGGTTCTCCCGTTCTGGCATGGGGGCGTCCATGAGCTCGGCCGCGCGGTGAATGCCCTGCCGAATGCGCAGATACGTGGCGCAGCGGCAGAGGTTGGTGTTCATGGCCGCATCGATCTGGGCGTCGGTTGGCTTCGGGGTCTTGGCGAGCAGTTCGGCCGCCTTCATGAGCTGACCGGCCTGACAGTAGCCGCACTGCGGGACGTCGAGTTCATCCCACGCACGCTGCAGCGCGTGCGTGCCGTCTGCAGACAGCCCCTCCACGGTGGTGACCTCGGCCCCCTGCACCGTCGAGACGGCGCGTCGGCAGGAGCGGACCGCGGCGCCATTGACGTGCACCGTGCAGGCGCCGCACTGGGCCGCGCCGCACCCGAACTTGGTGCCCTTGAGGTCGAGTTCGTCGCGCAGGACCCACAGGAGGGGCATGTCCGCCGGTACGTCGACCGTGCGGGACTGGCCGTTGACCTTCAGCGTGATATTCATGGGCGGGCCGGAAGGGGGGGATGATCTTATAAAGATCGGTGATTTCGCGCCCCCCGTCCAGTAATTGGCCGTGCGGGCGACTCAGCGATCGTCCGCGTCGGCAAGGAGCGTCTCCACATGCCAGAGGAGGTCGGCATAGGCGAACGGCTTCGCCAGCAGGCGGATCGGGCCGGACTCGGGGATGCGGCCGTCGGACAGGCGGTGCGACGCGGAGACCACCAGCACGGGCAATCCCGGCCATCGGCGCCGCAGGGCGCTGGCCACCTCGAACCCGTTCATCCCGGGCATGCGCACGTCGGTGACCAGCAGGCGCGGCACCTCCGGGGCCTCCGCCGCGTAGGCGAGCACCTCCGCACCGGACTCGAAATCGCGCACGCGCAGTCCGCGTAACATCAGCGCGCGCACCAGAAAGCGGCGCACCGCCGGATTGTCGTCCACCACCAGCACCACGGGTATTGCGTCATCCATGCATACGCCCTCGCACGGCCGGAGTCGTCAGTCGCGATCGCGAGCACAGACCTCAGCGCGCGCGCAGAGTCACATGCACTTGTCGTGCGGTTCGCCCGGTATATTCGGCCACGGCCACCCCGGCGACGCTGCCCCGGCCATGTGACTTCTGCCACGCCGCCGTGTCCTCGATGGAACGCAGCACCGATGGATTCGCCGACGAACCCGATGAAGGGCTCGTGGCGCGCATACTCCGCGACGAACACGACCCTCGGCCCTTCGAGGCACTCGTGCGCCGGCATCAGGGCTTCGTGCTGGCGAACTGCCGCGTGATCAGCCGCTCACCCGCCGACGCAGAGGACCTCGCGCAGGAGGTGTTCGTGAAGGCCTACTTCGGACTGCCGCGCTTCGAACAGCGCGCGCAGTTTCGCACGTGGCTGCGGCGCATCAAGGTCAATCATTGTCTCAACTTCGTCCGCAAGACACGTGGTGCCGTGCTCGTGGACGTGGACGAACCGTCGGTCGAAACCCACGCCGACATGATGTCACCGCCCGTGGCGGAGGATCGACTGCATGCCGACGAGACGCGGGATCGCATTGTGCAGGTGCTCGACACCATGAGTGACACGTTGCGGGTGCCGCTCATGCTGTGCGATGCGGACGGACTGAGCTACGACGAGATCGCCGAGCAGTTGGGGATCGGATTGTCGGCCGTCAAGATGCGCATCAAGCGCGGGCGCGAAGAGTTCCGTCGTCGTTGGGCGGAGCGCCACTCGGACGCGCCGTTCGCGAGCAGCCCGTGATGGCGGTGACGACATGAGCGAGCCCTCCGTGTCGCCCGACGAGTCGCCGGATGAGACGGGCGCGCCGGTCGAGGCGTTGCACGACCTCGAGTTGGACGTGGACGACGAGTTCGCGCACAAGGTGGGTCGGCGCATCGAGCGTCGGGTGCTGACCAACGAACTGGTGACGCTTGCCTGGAACGGCCCGATGGCCGCGACACTCGAACTGCTGCACATCCCCTTCGCCTGGTTTGCCGGGCGCACGCGCTCTCCACGCCCGCCCGCCCCATGACCATCAC
>JAABRY010000288.1 GCA_011390645.1 Gemmatimonadota bacterium | reverse complement strand
AGGTGGGGACTACGAAAGCGCGCGACGGTGCGAAGTCGTGCGCACGCTCACGGAGAGGTGCAGGCGATCGAACCCTCTTGCAGCGCGACACCCATCGGTCCGCCGGAGCCGAGGTAGAGCTGGCACTCAACGGAGGTACCGGTCGAGGTGGCGGAAGACGCCCATCCGGCGGCCGTGACGTTCGAGATAGCAATTGAGACACCCTGCGATGGGGCATAGGCCATCTCGGCCGATGGAACCCCGCCAGAGTAGTATGTCAGATAGGTGTTGAAGTACGCTTCCTGCGAAGTTGCCAAGTTGCGGAGGTCGGAGCGCATCTTGGCGATGATGGCGCGCTCCTTCGTCTGCGCAAACTTTGGAATCGCGATCGCAACAAGAATCCCAATGATGGTTACCACGACGAGCAACTCGATCAGGGTGAAGCCTGCGCGTCGGGTCCCAGCGTGATTCGTCATGTCAGCAATCCCTCCGCGTCGGTATTCCCACCACCACCGGTGTGCCACGACCCCCGACAGGGAATCTGCAGGGGGCCGCGGGGTCGGTCAATCATTCGATTGAGCAGTGGCCAAGGTCGGGGCTTACGCCCCGACTCTAGCCGACCTCATTACGAGGTGACGCAGGTGATGACGCCGTCGGTCGTGCCCGAGCCACCCGCAACGACCGTGCAGGTCGCGGTGCCGGAAGAGACGGGAGCGGTGCCGACCGCCGTGTAACCAGCGCCAGCGGCAGTGAAGGTCAACGTCACGCCGCTCGAAGTCGGCGTCTGAATGCCGACTGCAGCAACAGAGGCCGGGTACGTCTGCGAGTCCGAGTAGTAGCCCTCGGCCGCCGTCATCAGGTTACGGACCTCAGAGCGCACCGCGGCGATCTTGGCGCGGTCCTTGGTCTGTGCGAACTTTGGGATCGCGATCGCGGCAAGAATGCCGATGATGACGACGACGATCAGCAGTTCGATGAGGGTGAAGCCCTTGCGGTTGGTCAACATATTGTTTGCCTCTCGGTGGAGTGGAGTCCGCGGGATCCGGCCCCTCCGATTGTGGAAGGCCACCCGACTGCGTATCTCAAGAGCAACCTCAATGCCAAAACTTCAGGCATTGCCTAATCCATTGTCGGCACACAGCTTAGAGACATAGATGCAAGGTTGCCACACCTCGAGGTCCCGTCCAGACTCCCTTACTCTGCAAGAGATTTTCGAGGCTTCGTGCTGAAACCGCGCCCGGGAGCGAGACTTTCGACCAGCAGACTGGTCATCCCCCTCCTGGTAGGCTCAGTAGTCGCATTGTGCTTGGGCGCGTCCATCTACAACGGCTTCGTCTACGACGACGCGGTTGCAATCGCCGGGAATAGCCGGGTCATCGGCCCGACCAGCATCGGGACGATCTTCACGTCCCCTTACTGGACCAATACCCTCTATCGGCCGGTGACGACCACCGCGTTTGCCGGATTGTGGTGGCTCGGGAGTGGAAGTCCTTTGCCGTACCATCTGGCAAACTTGGTCTTCCTGCTGGGGGTCTGCCTTTTGGTGCACCATATACTGGTCCGGCTTGGCGCGAGCCCGGTGGCTGCGTTGGTCGCCACACTGATATTCTCTGTACACCCGGTCCATGTCGAGGTGGTAGCCAACGGTGTCGGTCTCGCCGAGCTGCTGTCGACAGGCTTTCTTCTCGCGGGGGTGGTCCTCACCTTGCGCCGTCCCTGGACGAGGGGAACAGGGCTGCTGCTCGGGGTGTGCGGATTACTCGCCTTCCTGAGCAAGGAGTCCGGAATCACAGGCCTGGCCCTGATTCCGCTGGTTTGGTTTGCCCGTCCAAGATCAGGAGAGGACCCTCCCCGGGTAGCACGCCTCGAGGCGGTCTTGCTACTCGCGCTTTTCCTCGGACTCGGCTTTACGGTGCGTACCGTCGTGCTCGGCGGAATGAGTGGCGAGGCACCGATTCGGGCCCTAGATGTTCTCGACACTTCCGGCCGCCTCCAGACGGTCCTTGGGATAGTC
>JAABRY010000287.1 GCA_011390645.1 Gemmatimonadota bacterium | reverse complement strand
ATCCTGATGGGCTGGATCTTCTCCTTGGTTGTTGCGGTGCGCGAACGCTCGCGGCTCATCGCGGCCGGGCTCCTCTGGATCCCGATCGCGCTCTCACCGGTCTCAAACGTGCTCTTTGCCACCGGAATCGTCCTCGCCGAACGGACCCTCTTCTTGCCGAGCGTTGGACTCGCGTTGATCGCCGCGGGAATTGTGGATTCGATGCCGCGATGGCGGACGCCCATCGTTGGGGTGGCGGCTGTTCTCATCGTGCTGGGCGGGCTCCGCAGCCACTCGCGGGTTGGCGTTTGGCGTGATCAGGAGACCTTTTTCCGGCAACTGGTCGTTGATGGGGCTCGGAGCTCGCGGGGCTGGTATTCAGCCGGTGGATACGCCTCACGAACTGGCGACGCCCC
>JAABRY010000034.1 GCA_011390645.1 Gemmatimonadota bacterium | reverse complement strand
CCGGTTGATGACCCTGGTGGCGGCGATGGTGGGCGCGGTGGCGCTGTTGAGCGACGGCCTCGGTCGCTTCCTGTGGCACTCCGGGCGCACCGGTCAGGCCGCGGCCCGGACGATGGGCGGGGTGACCGCGCGACGTGGGGGGGGGAGGTCCGGCGGCCTGGGGATCCTCGTCGCGGTGCTCTGGCTCGCGACGCTGGTGGTGGCGCCACTCGTCTCGCGCCTGCTGGCGATGGCGATCTCGCGCAAGCGTGAATTCCTCGCCGACGCCACCGCCGCGCAGTTCACGCGCAACCCCGGTGCACTCGCGTCCGCGCTCGCGAAGCTCGACGATGCGCGCCGACCGACGCTCGCGATCGGTCGCGCGGCCGCGCATCTCTGCATCGTCGATCCCGCGGATCATCGCTTCCAGCGCTGGCAGGGTGTCTTCGGCGACCTGATGGCGAGCCATCCGCCGGTGGCGGCGCGCATCGCGCAGTTGGGGGAGATGGGGGGGACTGCAGGTGAAACGTGAAAGGTGAAACGGCGCTGACCTTGAGCCCGTTTCACCTTTCACCCCCGCGCGGCCGCAGGCCGCGTCCCCCTCACCCCTCCCCGACATCACCCCGTCATCGGATCCAGGAAGGTCAGTGTCTTCCGCCGCGTGACCACCGCTTCGACCGCGCGATGCACATCGGGATCGAGCACGGTCCCCACGAGGTCGCGCATCCGGTGGACCGCCTGTTCGGGCGTCATCTTCTCCTGGTACGGGCGCGACGTGGTGAGCGCATCGAAGACCTCCGCCGCACCGAGAATCCGTGCACCAATCGGGATGGCGTTCGCCGGGAGGCCATCGGGGTAGCCGCTGCCGTCGGCGCGTTCATGGTGTGATCGGACGTAGCTGATCACGTCGCGCAGGTGGGTGAGCGGCGCGAGGATCTGTGCGCCGATCGTTACATGCGTCTTCACATGTTCGAATTCGGGCTCGGTGAGCGGACCGTGCTTGTTGAGCACTTCCTCGCGGATCCCGATCTTGCCGATATCGTGCAGGCGGCCCGCTGTGCGCACATGTTCGATCTGCTCGTCACTGAGGCCGAGTTCGGCGGCCACGAGTGCGGCGAAGTCGGCGACGCGGGCGCTGTGCCCGCGGAGGTAGGGGTCCTTCGCCTCGAGCGCGTTGACCAACGACTCCAGGGTCGCCACGGAGATTCGCTCGAGGTTGCCGCGCTCGCGCCGCAACTCCGCGCCGCGCTGGACGATCTCCTGCTTGAGCCATGCCTGCGTCTCCGCCTGCTCGATCAGATCGCGGCGACGACTGATGGCCCGGGCGATGGACCGTTCGAGGTCGGCCAGATCCACCGGCTTGACCAGATAGTCCATGGCGCCGCGCTGCATGCAGAGCGCGGCGGTATGGGCGTCGTTGACGGCGGTGAGCATCAGAATCGCCGCGTGCGGCTCGAGATCGAGCAGCACCGGAACCAGATCCAGCCCCGAGGAGTCCGGCAGGCGCACATCGAGGAGGATCAGCGAGATCTTGCGACGTTTCAGTGCTGCAACGGCCTCGGCACCATCGGCGGCCTCCACGATCTCGTGCCCGAGACTGCTGAGGAAGCGCGTGAGCGCTTCGCGCACCGGTCCTTCGTCGTCCACCACCAACGTGGTGACCAACGACGGCTCGTCGGCGCTATGTTCCAGAAATCGTTCGGGCATGTTGGGGGGCTCCGGCGCAGGGCGTGTGGGCCAAGTCCCCTGAAGTTAGCTCGCTCCGACGCGAGAATGAACGGGACCAGCCGGTCCCCTGAAACCTCGGCCACCCCTACGCGTAGATTTAGGCTTGTCGCGCATCTACTCCGGAGCATTGCGCGGAATCAGCATCACCTGTCCCATCCACCGTGAGGTACCCTGATGCACCCAGTTCGCACTCTGTCCGTTGCTGCCCTGGCGTTGTTGGCAGCCCCGCTGACCGTCACCGCCGATCCCGGGGCCGATCTCGACCGCCAAGCGGCATTTTTCGGCGCCGCCGTTGCCCTGACCGGTGACCAGGCCCTCGTGGGGGAGCCCCAGGGCGGCTCTGGCACGGTGCACGTCTACCGGCGCGTCGGGCAGGCCTGGCAGCTCGCCGGGACGCTGCCGACGACCGATATTGCGGCGGGCAGTGGCTTCGGTACGTCGATCGTGGCCGATGGCGCCACGGCGCTGGTCGGGATGATGGCCGACAGCTCTCGCGGTGGTGTGGCGGTGTACACCCGTGCGGCCAACGGCACGTGGTCGGCCGCAGGTCGACTTGGTAGCCCGATGCCGGCGCGCTCGATGTTCGGCGCAGCCCTCGCCCTCTCCGGTGACTGGGCCTTCGTGGGCGCCCCAGGTGTGGGGGGTGGCGCGGTGCATGTCTTCCGGCGGACCGGAACGACCTGGGCGGCCGCAGGGACCCTGCCGGCTGGCGAGCTTGGCACCGGCGACCGCTTCGGTACCGCCATCAGCATCGACGGCGATCGCGTCGCGGTCTCCGCGACCGGGCGGGAGGCCAACAAGGGGATGGTGTTCGTCTTCCGCCGTGGGGCCGATGGCAGCTGGACGCAGGAAGCGGCGGTCACGGGTCGCCGTCTGCCGGCCAACTCCCGAATCGGGAGCTCGGTGCTCCTCGCGGGCGACCGGCTCTGGGCCGGTGCCCCGCAGGTGAACTCGTTCCAGGGCATGGTGGTCGGCTTCGTCCGCAACAGTGCTGGCGCGTGGACCGAGGGTGCCTCCCTGACGCCGATCGAAATGGGTCCGGCGCGCTTCGGCGCGGCGCTCGCCATGACGGACGGCGAGCTGTGGATCGGCGCGTCGGCGAGCGATCTCCAGCAGGGCCGGATCTTCCGCGCCCGCTTCGACGACCGCGGCCGCGTGCTCGGCCTGACCAAGTTGGCGATTGATGGTCTTGAGACCGGCGCCGGCTTTGGTGGCGCCATCGCCGTCCTCGGTACCCATGCCGCCGTCGGCATGCCGTCGGATGCCGGGCGACAGGGGACCGTGGCCTTCCTCGCGCGCAACGCGCAGGGCGAGTGGACCGGTCGGGGTACGGTCTTCCCGAAGGTGGAATCCCAGTTCAAGGCCTACACCGGCGCCGAGCGGATCTGCGGCGAGAGCGGCAAGGTCGAGGAATTCGAGTGCAGCAACACCGGGATGCTGTCGTTCCTGCCGATTGAAGAGGTCGGCGGCAAGCGCGGCACTCGTCTGAACGACAACTGGGGCTGGACCGATACCCAGACGGGCAAGGAATACGCGATCGTCGGCCGGACCGATGGCACGTCGTTCGTGGACGTGAGCAACCCGGGTGCGCCGCGGTACCTCGGCGATCTCCCGAAGACCGAGGGCTCGCCGTCGGCCGCGTGGCGCGACATGAAGGTCTACAAGGATCACGTCTTCATCGTGGCCGACGGGTCGGCGGAGCACGGGATGCAGGTCTTCGACCTCACCCGCCTGCGCGACGTCCGCACCCCGGAGACCTTCGAGCCGGACTACCACTACACCGGGATCGCCTCGGCCCACAACATCGTCTCCAACGAGGAGACGGGCTACATGTACATCGTCGGTGCCTCGGGCGGTGGCGAGACCTGCGGCGGCGGGCTGCACATGATCAACGTGCAGGAGCCGAAGAACCCGGTCTTCGCCGGCTGCTTCCAGGACAAGGAAACCGGCCGCGCCGGTACCGGCTACTCGCATGACGCACAGTGCGTGGTGTATCGCGGACCGCACGTGAAGTACCAGGGCCGCGAGATCTGCATCGGCTCGAACGAGAACGCGATCAGCATCGCCGACGTGACCGACAAGGCGAATCCGATCGCGGTGTCGCGTCAGAGCTATCCCGACGTCGCCTATGCCCACCAGGCGTGGTTCTCGGAAGATCAGCGCTACGTCTTCCTCGGCGACGAGCTCGACGAGACCGGCGGCAAGGGCGAGGCCGGCAAGGGCACCCGGACGCTGATCTTCGATCTGGCCGACCTGGATGATCCGATTCTGGTGAAGGAGTTCGTCGGCACGCGTCGCGCGACCGACCACAACCTCTACATCAAGGGCAACCGGATGTACCAGGCGAACTACAACGCCGGGTTGCGCATCCTCGACATCTCCGATCCGACCAACCCGCGCGAGGTCGGCTTCCTCGATACCGCGCCGGGTGAAGACTCACCGGCGATGGATGGTGCGTGGAGCAACTATCCGTACTTCGCGAGCGGGACGATCGTGGTCACCTCGACCGGTCAGGGGCTCTTCCTCGTGAAGGACCGCACGCAGGTCGTGCCGTGATTGCATTGCGTCTGCTGGCGGTGGCGCTCGTCGTCACCGCCTGCGGTGGCCAGCCGGGGAAGCCCGGCTTCCCGCGGGCGTTCCCCGGCGACAAGCTGTACGTCGTGAATCAGGGGGGGGCATCCATCTCCGTGATTGATCAGGGTGATCTCGCGGTGGACACGGTCCTTGACCTGACTACCATGGGGTTCAGCACCAACGCCAAGCCCCACCACATTGCGGTGGAGCGCGACGGCTCCGCGTGGTATGTCTCCCTCATCGGTGACAACCGCGTCCTCAAGTTTGATCGTGCCAACCGGCTCCTCGGGCAGGTGACGCTCGAGACGCCGGGTCTCCTCGCGCTCGATCCGGTGCACGATTCGCTGTACGTGGGCCGCTCGATGACCGCCGTCAATCCGCCCCGCGCGCTCGGCGTGATTCGTCGGTCAACGTTCACCCTGGTGGACGAGCACGAGATTCTCGTCACCCGACCGCATGCGCTCGCCGTGACGCCCGATGGCAAGTGGATTCACGCGGCGTCGCTCGCCGAGAATCGCTTCGCCACGATCGAAGTGGCAACGGGTCGTGTCACGCTGACCGACATTTCCGGTGCACCACGCTCCCTGGTGCAATTCACGGTGAGCCCCGATGGCCGCACGATGGTCGCCGGCGGGGAACTGTCGAACACGCTCTTCTTCTTCGATGCCACTGCCCGTCCGCCGCTCGCGCCGGTGCGCGAAGTGCCGGTCGGCGGCAAGCCGTGGGACCCCGTCTTCTCACCCGACGGCCGCACCATCTATGTGACGCTCCTCTCCGACAACAGCGTGGCCGAGGTGGATGTCGCCACCGGCACGGTGCGTCGCACCTTCAGCGGGCGGATGGCGCAGCCGTACGGTGCGGTGCTTCGCCGGGATGGTGGGGTCCTCTTCGTCGTCAACCAGAACTCCGGGGCGATGAAGCCCGGGGAGAGCGGCCACGAGGCCCACGGGATGGCACACTCCTCGACCGAGGGCTGGCTCTCGATGATCAACACCCGCACCGGCGGACTGATCGGCACCTTGATGCTCGGCGCCGGGCCGACCGGGGCCGGGGCTGCGTGGGGTCGATGAAAGCCTTTCAGCTTGCCAGTGTGGTTCTCCTTCTTCCGGCCTGTGCCCTTGCACAGGCCGGTGGGGCGTCAGGGGGGGGGATGTCTGCCCGGGCCTGGGCAGAGCATCCCGCGCCGTTCCCGGTCCTCGACAGCGCCGGCGTCGCGTACCCCACGCCCTTCCTCGGCGGCTTTGATGTGCCACGACCGCAGTTGGTCGATATCGACGGCGACGGCGACCTCGACCTCTTCGTCCAGGAACGCTCGGGTGAAGTGATTCATTTCGAGAACGTGGACGGGGTCTTCACCTGGCGCGTGAACCAGTTTCAGGGGCTCGATGTCGGCGAGTGGTATCGTTTCGTCGACCTCGACGGCGACGGTCGCCCCGACCTCCTCGGCGAATCGCGCAATTCCTACATTCGCGCGTGGCGCAATGTCGGCACGCGCACCGAGCCGCGCTTCGTGATGGCCGCCGACTCGCTGCGCGATGCCGATGGCGTGCCGATCTTCGCCGACCGCCAGAACATCCTCAACGTCGTGGATATCGACGCCGATGGTCATCTCGATCTCTTCATCGGTCGGGTCGAGGGCCACGTCAATCGCTGGGAATCGGTCGGCCTCGATGCCGACTCGCTGCCGCGCTTCCGCCTGGTCGAGGAGCGCTGGGAGGGGATCGAGATCGTCGGTGAAGTGCAGGGTGTCGGCGGGTTCCCGACGCGTCACGGCGCCAACACGATGGCCTTTGGTGATGTCGACGGCGATGGCGACCTCGACCTCCTCTGGGGCGATTTCTTCGAGCCGGGCGTGCTGCTCATCGAGAATCAGGGCGATGCACGCGTGCCCAACTTCCGCTCCGTGCCGAAGCAGTTTCCGGTGGGACAGCCGCTGATCACGACGGGGTACAACGCGCCTGCGCTCGCCGACCTCGATGGCAACGGCCATGTGGACTTGTTGCTTGGCGTCATCGGCGGCGCCTACCAGCCGTCCCGCTCGAGCATCGACAATCTCTACCTGCTGCGCCAGCGCGCACGCGGCGAGTGGGAAGAAGTGACCGGGCGTTTCATTCGGACGGTGGACGTCGGCAACGAGAGCGTGCCAGTGCTGGCCGATCTCGATGGGGACGGCGACCTCGACCTGCTGGTCGGCAGCAAACTCGATCCGACCAACAGCCGTACCTCAAGCATCGCATGGCTCGAAAATGTCGGCACGCCGACGGCGCCGGCATTCCGCGAACGCGGCAATCTGCCGATCGAGGGCGACTTCCACTACGCGCCCGCGGTGGCCGACATCGACGGCGATGGCTTGCCTGACCTGGTGCTCGGCACGTGGCGCGATGTCGTGCAGTTCTGGAAGAATGTCGGCACCGAAGGCGCGCCCCGCTGGGAGCTTGCCGACTCGATGCTGGTCCAGATCACCCGCGGCAGCAACACCACTCCGGCGCTGGCCGACATTGACGGCGATGGCCTGGTGGACCTGGTGATCGGCGAGGCCTCTGGGCAGCTCAACGTGTACCGCAATGTCGGCACGGCAACGCTGCCGGAGTTCGAGTTGATCAGCGACACCTTCCAGGACATTGACACCGGTCGGCGCAGCACGCCGGCCTTCGCCGACTTCGATGGTGACGGCAAACCCGACCTCCTCCTCGGCGCCGAGGACGGGCATCTGGAACTGTGGCGCAATGTGACGTCAGGACGCGACTTCCGCTTCGAACGCGTCAGCGGCTTTGACTTGATGGCCGACCGCTACAGCGCACCCGCCGTGGGCGACCTCACCGGAGATGGCAAGCTGGAATTGCTGATCGGTGGGATGAGCGGGGGGGTGCGGTACTGGAGGTAGGCAACCAACTGGGATGGGTGAAACGTTAAAGGTGAAAGGGGTGGGAAAGTTGACCCCCTTTCACCTTTCACCTTTCACCTTTCACCTCTATTCGCCGTGCACAGTCACCCGACGAATTCCACCTGCACCGCCTTCGGGATCAGCCCCGCCTCCGCGGCGCGGTCGAGCAGGTGTTGCACGGCCGCGCGCCCGCGCGCGCCGTAGTCCACGGTCCAGTCGTTGACGTACATCCCCACGAATTCATCCGTGCGGGCGTCGCCGATGCCGCGATTGAAACGCGAGGCGTGCTTCAGTGCGTCGGCGCGATGCTCCAACGAATAGACGATGCTCGCCTTGAGGTCGCGCGCGACCTGCGCCGTCACCTCGGCGCCGAGATCGCGGCGCACGACGTTGCCGCCGAGTGGGAGGGGGAGGCCGGTCTCGCCGAGCCACCATTCGCCCATGTCGGCCCAGAGGTGGAGGCCGTCGTCGGCGTAGGTGAGCTGCCCCTCGTGAATGATCAGCCCGAGATCCACCTCGCCCGCCTTCACCGCATCCTCGATCGCGTCGAACGCCATGATCACCGGCTCGAACTCTGGCTGCCAGAGCTGCAGCGCGAGATACGCGGTGGTGTAGCGGCCGGGAACGGCGATGCGCTTGCCCTTGGCGGCCGCGCGGATCGTGGCGCTGTCAGTGACGCGATCGCCCGGTGCAGGGCTGGTGGCCACCAACCGCGGACCGTAGCCATCACCCATCGAGGACCCGCTCGCGAGCAGCGCGTAATCGTCGGCGAGGTGCGCATAGGCGTGGATCGACACGGCCGAGACGTCGAGCTCCTTGCGGAACGCGCGCTGGTTCAGCGTCTCGATGTCCTGCAACTCGTGTTCGTACACGAGGTCGCCGGTATCGATCTTTCCCTCGGCGAGGGCATAGAACATGAAGGCGTCGTCGGAATCGGGCGAGTGCGCCACGCGGATCACGGTTGGCATGTCAGTTGACTCCGGGGCGGGCACGGAAGGCGTCGAGCATGTCGCGGTGGTCGATGTACTCACCGCGCGGCTGTTCGATCTGGGTCGGGTACAGGCGATTGAAGGCCTCGCGCGCTTCGCGGGCCTTGGCGCCGTCTTCCTGGTACTCGTGGACGAGGGTGCGCAGGTACCAGCCCATCAGATTGTCGGGCGCCTCGGTCATGATCGTGTCGGTCAGGGCGAGGACCTGCGGGAACTGCCCCACGATCAGGTACAGCGTCGCCATGTGGTAGCGCGCGTCGATGTCCCGATCCCCCGGAAGGAGCTGCTCATAGGCGCCGTACGCCATCGGCCAGAAGTTGATCACCGTCGAGGTGTCGCCGGCTTCGGCGGCTGCCATGACGCGATCGTTGAGCCGGGCAAACTGCTCGCGTGGGGTGAGGCCGGAAATATCCGGGGCAGGCCCCAACCCTCCGCCCGCCAGTGTGCCGGAGGCCGCCTGGGTCTGTACCGGGGGCCCGCCCCCTGCCGGGAGGCCGTCTCGCCCGATCGCCGCGTAGATCACTCCAGCGGCCGCCACGATCGAGAGGCCAATCGCGATCAGCCAGGGCGTGTTGGAGCCGGCCGCAGCCGGCGTCGGGACCATGCCCGGCATGGGAGGTACGGCGCCGACACCGCCGCTCAGCGGGGTGCCGTACTTCGGACAGAAGCGCACCCCGTCGGCCAATGGGGTGCCGCAGGTGACACAGAAGCGGTCGGTGGTGGTCGCCCCGCACCCGGCGGGAGGTGTGGCAGATCCTTCAGTCACGGCGTCTCCGAATGCGAAATCGAGGCATCATCGGGACGGGAGCGCCCGATCGCTCGGGCAATATACCCGCCCCCAGCGCTGGCGTTGCGGGGCGCGCGGCGCTAGCGTTGGGAACGAACCCATGGAAACTCCCATGAGCACTCCGCCTGCCGACACGATTGATCTGGCCAATGCCGACCACATGGGCGACCTCGCCCGAGGCGGCACCAATTGGTCCGTCCACCTCGAGACCCGCCAGGACGGGCCCGTAACCGCTGGTCGCGTGCATTTCGTGGCCGGCGAGGTACGCCGCTCGTCCTCGTGGATCTTCCGCGAGTGGACGGCCCAGGATGTCCGGGCCCGCTTCGCCGAATTCTCTCCGCTTGAACTGTGGCGGCTGCTGGAGAGTCTCTCCTGAGCCAGCTCGTTTCGCGCAGTGCTACGTCGGGTGCGGCGAAGGTGAGGGGTGAGGGGGAACGCGGGGCCAATTCGGCGAGGCGCTCTCGCCACCGGGCCCGATTTTCCCCCTTACCCCTTACCCTGTGCACAGTGCTCGCCTTGCTCTGCGTCGCTCCGCTGTCCGCGCAGGCCCCCATCATCGACCATGTGCAGATCGAGCGCCGCTCGGTGTTCGACCCGGACGAGCTCGGTTTCTGGCCGTTGCGCATCGTCAACAAGCTGCACATCACCACGCGCCCGTATGTGGTGCGCCGGGAGTTGCTCTTCGCCCGCGGTGAGCGCTATGACTCCGCGCGGGTCGAAGAGTCGGAGCGCAACCTGCGCCGTCTCGGGGTCTTCCGCCTGGCGGATGTGGACTCGTTCACGACCGACTCGGGCTTGGTGGTGCGCGTCGTGACGCGCGACGGGTGGAGCACGCGCCCCGACTTCCGCTTCCGCTCGACCGGCGGTGACGTCGCCTACACCGTCGCGATGATCGAGGACAACCTGCTCGGCACCGCCACGCAGGCCTCGCTGCTCTACCAGAAGAACCCCGATCGTTCCACCACCACGCTGGGCTTCCGGCAACCGCGGTTGATCAACAACACGATCGGGTTGGTCGCGCAGGTGCAGGATCGTTCGGATGGTGAGTTGGCGGCGGCGTGGTTCGGCAAACCGTTCTTCTCGATCGCGGATCGGCAGAGCTGGTCACTCGAGGCCGACACGCGCACCGAACGCGTGCTGCGCTTCCGCGAGGGGATCACACAGGCCACCGACACGGTGCAACGCCGGTATGTACTCGGGCGCATCGAGGGGGCGCGTGCGTTGCGGGCCTCGCCGCTCGGCTATCTGCGTGTTGGCGTGAGTGCACAGTGGCGGCGGGACGACTTCGTGTCGCAGGCTCGTTTCGATCAGGTCGGCTTCGCCGATCGGAGCGTCACGGGGGCGGTTGGTGCGTGGGTCGAGGCGCGCACTGCGCGCTTCGAGAAGGTGCGCGGGTACAATGCGCTCTCGCGTGACGAGGACTTCGATCTCTCGACCGTGCTGCGCGCCGGCGTCTGGCTGGCGCCAAGTGCCCTCGGCTACGAGCGCAGCGGGATCGGCCCTGAACTTTCCGCCCGGACCGGCCTCCGCTTCGGTCCGGGCTTCGCGACGGCCGGCGTGAACGCCAACGGCGTCTTCACGTCGACCGGGCTCGACACGGGCTCGGTGGCGATGAGTGCCACGGTTGGTTGGTTGCCATCAATTCGACATCTCGCCGTGGTCCACGGCTCCATCGGGGCCATCCAGGGTCCGCGACCGGGCAGCGAGTTCGACATCGGGCTCGGCGTCGGGCCGCGCGCCTTCCGACAGCATGCCTTCACCGGCGACCGCGCCTTCTTCCTCACGGCGGAGTATCGCTACGGTCTCGCGGCCGACTGGCTCAAGTCGATGGACCTCGGGATCGCCACCTTTGCCGATTACGGCGGGGCGTGGTATCACCAGCAACCGGTGCGCACCGGCGGGAACGTCGGCGTGGGGCTCCGGATCGGCGCCTCCCGTGCCCCCGACATCGAGGCGAATCGGCTCGACCTCGCGTGGCGCTTCGCCAACGACGCCGAACCCGCGGGCTGGGTGTTCGTGGTGGCGAAGGGGTTTGCATTCGGGAGCACGCTCAGGGGGAGGTAGCGGGGAAGGCGGGGTGGTACAGGGTGAAACGTGAAAGGTGAAACGTGAATTGAAGTCAGGTCCCTCATGTCACGCGGGATGACGAGGGTTGGGCGGTTCTCCCTTTCACCTTTCACGTTTCACCATCCTGCCCCTCGTCCCTCCTCCCCTATCTTGCGTCATGCGTCGTGCTCTTGTCCTCCCGGTCGTCCTGCTGCTGGCCTGCAGCTCCCCTCCCACCCGCCCATTGTCACCCAACGGCTTCATCGGCGTCGAGGTGGACGTCCTGCGACCGATCCCGACCGTGCCGTTCCGCGACACGCGCGGTGAACCGTTCGACCTTGCGGCGGCGGCGGAGGGGAAGGTGCTCCTCCTCTTCTTCGGCTACACCAACTGCCCCGACATCTGCCCGGTGCACCTCGCCAACATCGCGGCGGTGATCAAGCGGATGCCTGATGCGGTGCAACGCGAGGTGCTGACCGTGTTCGTGACGGCCGATCCGTCGCGCGACACGCTGCCGCGCCTGCACGAGTGGGTGACGGGCTTTGACCGGGAGTTTGTGGGGCTCACCGGTGATCAGTGGGCGATCGACTCCGCGCAAGTCGCGCTCGGCCTCGTGCCGGCGGTCCTCGACACGGTGAACAAGTCACGCGAGGAGTACCTGGTCGGGCACGCCGGACAGGTCATCGCGTTCACCAAGGACGGGCTCGCGCGCGTGCACTATCCGTTCGGGACACGGCAACGCGATTGGGCCACTGACCTCCCGAAGCTGCTCGCCTGGCCGGAGCAGCCGTGAAGGGGCCGGGCGTCATCCTGGCGTTGCTGCTCGGCGCATGTACGCAGGGGGGGGGACTTCCGCGGTCCGGTGATGTGCTGGTCGCCGAGGCGGAGTGGCGCATCGCGCCGGCGGCAGCGACCAGCGCGGCCGGGTATCTCGAACTGCGCCACCTCGGGACGCTCGCTGACACCCTCGTGGCCGCGCGTTCCGACGCCGGCGCGGTGTCGATCCATTCCTCACGGACCGAGAACGGCCTGATGATGATGCGGCCGCTCGAGGTGCTCGAGATCCTGCCCGGCCGCACGACGCGCCTGCGCTCTGGTGAGCATCACCTGATGCTGGAGCAGTTCACGCGGCCGCTCGCGGTTGGCGACACCGTGCAACTCACCCTGCAGTTGGCGCGCGGTGGTGAGGTGACGTTCGCGATGCCGATACGGATGGTGGGCAATGACTGAAACCTTCCAGTGGTGGTGTGCAGCGACCGGCCTGCCATGGACGTGGGAGTGGCAGTGGTATCCGGGGGTCCATGTGGCGCTGATCATCGCGGCGGCATGGTGGTGGTGGCTGGGGCGACGGCAACAGTGGAGCAAGCGGCCCTGGGGATGGTTCGCAGCGGCCTGGTTCGGAATGCTCATCACGCTCGATTGGCCCGTGGGCAAGCTCGGCGCGGGCTATCTCGCCAGCGTGCACACGCTGCAGTTCCTGTTGCTCACCTTGCTCGTGGGCCCCGCGATGTTGCGCAGCATCCCGGCGGAGGGGTGGGCGAAGCTTGCCCCTCCCGGAACGCGGCGCGAGCAATTCCTCCGGTTCCAGGCGCGCGCGCTGCCGGGACTGCTCCTCTACAACCTGATCGTCGTCACCACGCACTTCCCCGCGGTGGTCGATGGCTTGATGACCTCGCAACTCGGTTCGTTCGCGATTGATGCGTCGTGGCTGGTGGCGGGGATGCTGCTCTGGTGGCCGATTGCCGCGCCGCCGGCGTTTCGCGGACTCGGGATGTTCGGCAAGATGGGATACCTCTTCGGCGCGACCATCATCCCGACGATTCCAGCCATGATGATGGTCTTCAGCGAGTGGCCGCTCTATGAGCTGTACGAACTCGCACCGCGCGTGGACGTCCGTTTCAGCGCCAACGACGATCTGAAACTTGCGGGTCTGGTGATGAAGCTGTTCGGTGACATTCCCCTCTGGATCTCGACGGCGGTGATCTTCTTCCGGGAGAGTGGGGAACGGAATGGCGATGCCGATTCCCAGCCGGCGACGTCAGTCGCCGGGCGGTGAACGGTGAACGGTGAACGGGAGGGTGGGCACCCGACCGTGCAGGTGACCCTGCGTGCGGGTCCTGGCGAGGAATCCGCTGTGTCCGGCGTGCTTCATCATCTCTCACCGATGGCGCGCGCGGGTCGCGTGGCGGTGATTCTCGGTGTGTCCGTCGTGGTGGCGGCGCTGCTGATCCCGATCCCGATCATTCACCTGGTCGGCATTCCGCTCGCCCTGCTGATCGGTGTGGTGATCGCGATTCGGCAGGGGCGCTGCGTGGCCCGTCTCGAGCGCGTTGCGATTGCCTGCCCGCGGTGCGGCGAGCGCAATCATGTCGGCGGCGGGCTCGGCTTTCGGACCGCCACCGGGCCGATCGCCACGCAGTGCAGTAGTTGTCGGAGGGTGTTGGAGTTGGGGTGGGAAACAGGTGAAAGGTGAAACGTGAAAGGTGAAAGGGAGGCGCGACGCGTAGCCTGGCTCGCCATGAATGGCCATGGTTTCCCCGCACCCCGTTTCACCTTTCACCTTTCACCTTTCACTTTTCACCTTCGCCGCTTCACCCTCCTACCCGCAGCCCCCCATCCACCTCCCGCCCCAGCCGCACCACGATCTCTGGTAGAGCATCAATGTCGGCGACCGTGGTATTGATGTTGACCACGCAGGCGCGCAACAGATACTGGCCGTGCACGATGGCATTCGAGACGAACGCCTCGCCGGAGCGCTGAATGCGGTCGAGGAGCGCCTGGTTGAGCGTGTTGAGGTATTCTGCCGTCTCCGCGCGTGATGCAGTGGCACGCAGGTCCTCCGGGATGAAACGGAACGTCGTGATGCTCAACGCCTGCGTGACGGCCTCCAACTCGGGGTGCACTTCGACCAGAGTATGCAGCCGTTCGCTCAGGCGGATGTCATCACCGATCATCTGCACGTAGCCGTCGCGCCCCGCCTGCCGAAGCTGGAGCCAGACCTTGAGCGCGCGGAAGCCCCGCGAGTTCTGCGGTCCGAAGTCGACAAAATTCGTGGCCGCAGTACCGAAGTGGTAGTACGGCGGGTGATGGGAGAAGGTGCGCCGCAACACGTCCGCGTCCCGCACCAGCGCACAACCCGCTTCCAGTGGAGCGTAGAGCCATTTGTGCGGATCGGTCGCGACCGAATCGGCGCGACGCATCGCGCGAAGGGCAGGGGGCGTTCCCGGCACCGCTGCGGCAAGTGCGCCATACGCTCCGTCCACGTGGAACCAGGTGCCGGTTTCCTCACAGACGTCCGCGATTTCATCAAGCGCATCCACCGCGCCCGTACTGACCGAGCCGGCCGTACCCACCACCATCATCGGGATCATCCCCGCGGCGCGGTCGGCCAGAATCGCCACGCGCAACGCCCCGACATCCATCCGCTGGCCGGCGTCGGTCGGGATCCAGCGGATGGCATCAGTCCCCAGCCCCGCAATCTCAGTGGCCTTCTGGATCCAGGTATGCGTCTCGGCGCTGGCGTAGACCGTGAGCGGTGCGGCGTCGGGCCCCCCGACACCATGCCGCTGCACATCCCACGTGGCGGCTTTGGTGCGTGCGGCCAAGAGCCCGACCGTGTTGGCCATGTTGCCACCGCTGACGAAGAGCCCACCGCACTCCTGCGGGTACCCGAGCAGGTCGGCGATCCAGCGCACCGCCTGACCCTCGATCTCCGAGGCCATGGGCGAGAGCGTCCACGCCCCGACGTTGCTGTTCACGGCGGCGGCCAGAAAGTCACCGAGAATGCCGATCGGTGCGGGTGGAGCGGTGATATAGCCGAAGAACTTCGGGTGCCCGTTGAACAACGAGTGGTCCGCCAACAGCGCGGCAGCGTCCCGAAGCAACTCGCCCGGCTCCATGCCATGGTCAGGCAGGGGGGCCGCCGCGTCGAGGGCGGCTCGCACCGTCGCGGGATCAGTCGCACGGGTGACCGGGCCGGCGGGAATGCCGTCAAGCAAGGCGGCAATCGTCTCGACCAGTTCGTGGCCGACCTCGCGGAAGGCGCTGCCGGTCATGCTGAGCGGGACGTGCCGCGCGGTGGCGGCTGGGGCGGTCGGGGCGCTGGTTGGTGCCATCGGGTGCCTCGGGTGCGGGTCGTGAAGTACGGCAAGCGTGCCAAGGTTGAAGATGCGCAGGCGGACGCTCCCGCACGACATCGGCGCATCGCAGCGAGGGGAACTCCGGTCCCGGCAAGGGTATCATTCCGGCTCAAACCCTTTACGACGAGCGAATCATGATTCGTGAACTATTGGAGTGGGGTGGCGTTGGGGCATTGCCGGTGCAGGGTGAGGAACTCGCGGCCCGTCGCGCGGAGTACCAGCGCCGTCGTGACCTGCTGGCGTCGCATCTGGCGCACGTTGAAGCTACGTCACCCGCCGATGCCGCGCCGCATCGGGAAGCCCTTGCCAAGGCCGAGTCCGCGCTGGCGTGGTTGACCACGCGCGAGGCCGAGGAGGAGCGCCGAGCGGAGTGGTCGCGCACCAACCCGCCGGGCGGCCTTCGGGACATCAAGGAGACGATCGACACCTTCCTCGGGAAGTAAGGCGGTGATGGGCGATTGGTGATTGGTGATTGGTGCTGCCAAGTCGACCGTCACCTGACGCGCCGGGCTGTGGCTCAGGCGCCTCCAATCGCCAATCTCCAATCGCTTATGTTCTCTGCCCATGCAGCGCCTCGTCTCCCACCGTGGCTGGATCCTCGCCGGCCTTGTGCTGGCGATGTTTCTCTCGGCCATCGAGGCCACCGTCGTGGCCACCGCGTTGCCGACGATCATTCGAGAGGTCGGTGGTGAGGAGCGGTATGGGTGGGTGAACATCGCCTACCTTCTCGCTTCCACCATCTCGATTCCCCTCTACGGCAAGCTCGCCGATCGTCACGGTCGCGGTCCGCTGCTGCAACTTGGATTGTTTCTCTTCGTCGCGGGCTCGGTGATCTGCGGCCTCGCACCTGGGCTTGACCTGCTAGTACTGGGGCGCGTCGTGCAGGGCGCCGGTGCAGGGGCGATCCAGCCCGTCACGATGACGATCGTCGGTGACCTCTGGGCGATGCATGAGCGCGGCAAGGTGCAGGGCGTGATCGGCGTGGTCTGGGGGGCGTCCGGCGCGATCGGTCCGCTGCTCGGTGGGCTGATCGCCTCGACGATCGGCTGGCGCTGGATCTTCTGGATGAACCTCCCCTTCGCGTTGGCGGCGATGGCGATCGTGGCGGTGGCCTACCGTGAGCCTGCCCGCGTGCGCAGTACGGTGCCGCTCGACCGCGCTGGAGTCACGCTCGCGGCAGTGGGTGCATTCGCGCTCCTGCTGGCAATCGAACAGGTGCTGCCGCTGCCCTTGGCGATCACCGCCGTGCTGGCCTTTGGTGCGCTGTGGTGGGTGGAGCAGCGCGCCCTGGACCCCGTCATGCCGCCAGACATGCTGCGCTCGCCGCGCCTTGGCACCGGTCTGGTGATGCTGGGGATCATCGGCGCCATGCTGATGGGCATCCTCACCTGGCTGCCGCTGCGGCTGATGGCCGGCGGCGGCGGGGTGGCCGCAGGTGCGGCACTCTCCCCGCTGCTGGTGGGCTGGCCGATCGCGGCGACCGCCTCACCGTCCCTGATGCTGCGCTTCGGACGGCGCTCGTTGCTGCGCGTGGGGGCCGTGGTACTGGCATTGGCGGCGGTCTCGCTCGCGGGGTTCGTCGGCACCGCGGCGCCGCTGATCCTGCTCGCCCCGATCATGATGGCGATGGGCGTCGGCTTCGGCATCATCTCGACCACGACCGTCGTGGATGCACAGGCCACCGTGGCCCGCGAGCGTCGTGGCGTGGTCACCGCGCTCGGTGCCTTCGCCCGCTCCCTCGGCGGGGCGCTTGGCGTGGCGGCGCTCGGGGCACTGCGCGGCTTCCCGGGCCCCGAGGTGGCTCAAGGGATGTTCTGGGTCTTCATCGGGATGGCGGGGCTGGGCATGGCTGCCGTGCTGGTGGCGGCCGGGTATGAGGCGGATCTTGAGGTGAACGGTGAACGGTGAACGGTGAACGGAGGTGCATTCACGGAGAGGCGGGCAGGTGACCGCCCGACGTCCTGTTCACCGTTCACCGTTCACCGTTCACCCCACCGCGCGCTTGCACCCGTTGTAGCCGATCATCGCATAAAGCGGGCAGAATCCTGTCAGGCCCGTGAGCAGCGGGACGAAGCCGAGCCACTGGAAGACGGTCCCGAGGGTGCCGCCGACGAAATTGCCCCAGCCGAGGATGAGGAGGGTGAGGCCAACGACCACGCGAAGGCCACGGTCGAACATCGCTTCATTGCACGGCATGGAATGCTCCAGGGCACAAGGTGAGGGGGCTGTGGAATAAACAACGGTGGCCGCGGTGATGTTCCCCGTTTCACCTTTCACGTTTCACCCCCAGTTCCCCCTCACTCCTCACCCCACGCCGCGTAGCGGCGTCCCCGCGCGGCCCAGCCGCGCCCCCCGTCCGTTGGGTTACCTTCCGAAGATGTCCACTCTGCACAGACTCGAACGCATCCCGGTCGAGATTCTCGACCCACCCCATCACCTCGCGCACGCCATTGCGCGGCACATCGCCGACCTGATCCACCGCAAGGCCGCTGCAGGCGAGCGTTGCGTCCTCGGCCTCGCCACCGGCTCGACGCCCGTCGGCGTGTACGCCGAGCTGGTGCGGATGCACCGGGAGGAGGGGCTGTCGTTTGCCAATGTCGAGACCTTCAACCTCGACGAATACTGGCCGATGGCGCCCGACTCGCTCCACGCGTACCACCGCTTCATGCGCGAGCACCTCTTCGACCTCGTGGATCTCGATCCGGCGCGTTGCCACGTGCCACCGGGCGACATCCCGCGTGAGGAGGTGGCGGCCGCGTGTGCCGAGTATGAGGCGCGGATCGTGGCCGCGGGTGGCATTGACCTGCAACTGCTGGGGATCGGGAAGACCGGTCACATCGGCTTCAATGAGCCGGGTTCCGGCGCCGACTCGCGCACTCGGTTGATCACGCTCGATGCGATGACGCGTCGGGATGCCGCGGCGGATTTCTTCGGGGAGGACAACGTCCCGCGCCGCGCGATCACGATGGGTGTCGCCACGATTCTCGAGGCACGCGAAATCCTGCTCCTCGCCACCGGCGAGCACAAGGCGGCCATCGTGCGCCGTGCGGTCGAGGGCGAAGTGGATCACCAGGTCGCCGCGACCTTCCTGCAGCAGCATCCGCATGCCACCGTGTTCTGCGATGCCGCGGCAGCGGCGGAACTCACGCGCATCGCGACGCCGTGGCTTCTCGATGAAGTCGAATGGACCCGCGAGCTCGAGGTGCGTGCGGTGGTGTGGCTGGCGCAGACGGTGGGGAAGGCGGTGCTCAAGCTCACCGCGCATGACTACGCCGAACATCATTTGTCGTCGCTGCTCGCACGCCATGGCGAGGTCGGGGTCGTCAACGGGATGGTCTTCAACATCCTCGGCGCCAAGATTCGCGGCCGCTCGAAGTTGCCCAAGGGGCAGACGATCGTCTGTTTCTCGCCGCACCCCGATGACGACGTCATCTCGGCGGGCGGCATCCTGCGCAAGCTGGTGCTCAACGGCAATCGGATCATTGTCGCCTACATGACGAGCGGGAATATCGCCGTCTTCGATCACGACGTGCTGCGCTACGTGGAGGTGCTCGAGCGCCTGGCCTCCGACGCGCACCTGCAGCGCAGGGCGGTCGACACGCTGGCCGAACGCGTTCGTGACTTCCTCGCGGCGAAGGCGCCGGGCGAAGTGGACACGCTCGAGGTGCAGGATCTCAAGCGCGTGATCCGCGAGTCGGAGGCGGTGAGCGGGATCGAGACGCTGGGGATGTCACGCCACGACGCGCGCTTCCTCAACCTGCCGTTCTATCGGACCGGCAAGGTGAAGAAGGATCCTGTCGGCCCGGCCGATGTCGCGATCGTGCGCGAGTTGCTGGACGAGATCCGTCCGGATCTGGTGCTGGTGGCCGGCGACCTCTCCGATCCGCACGGCACGCATCGGCTCTGCAAGGACGCGATTGATGCTGCACTCGAAGAGTTGGTGCCGCGCGGCTTCCAGCCAGAAGTGTGGCTCTATCGCGGGGCATGGCAGGAGTGGCCGGTCACCGAGGCGACGTGGTTGGTGCCGCTCGCACCGGAGGAACTCGACCGGAAGATCCAGGCGATCTTCAAGCACCAGACGCAGAAGGATTCTGCGCCGTTTCCCGGGCAGGACGCCCGCGAGTTCTGGCAGCGCGTCGAGGCGCGCAACAAGGGGACCGCTGCGCTGCTCGATCAATTGGGGCTCGCAGAGTACTTCGCGATGGAGGCGTATGTGGTCGGGCCGTAGGCCCGACCACCCCGCCCCCGAGCGCAGCGAGGGCGGCGGGGTCTCCTGATGGATCAGTGGAGTCGTTAGTCGTTGGGGGCCGTAGGTCGTAGGTACCTTCCGGCCCGTTCACCGTTCACCGTTCACCGTTCACCGTTCACCGTTCACCGTTCACCGTTCACCGTTCACCGTTCACCGTTCACCCCGTCCTACTTCGGATCCAGCGCCTGTCCGATCCGCGCTGACAGATCTTCGAGATGTGCCCGGGTCGTGGCCTCGCCACCCTGCCGCATCCGTGCACCGATCGCCGACTGCAGTGTCCGCAATTCCTGGCGCGCGAGCGGCCGCGCCTCGGCGGTGCTCGCATCGGCGCCGCGCGCTGCCGACACCGATTCGGCGGTCGCGAGCGAGATCAACCGCTCGACATGGGCGCGCTGCAACTGGCGCCGCCAGGGATCGATCGCACCGCGCCCGCTGAGCTCACCCCAGATGGCACCGCGCACGTCGGCGAGCAGGGCCGCCGGTGTGTAGGTCGGTCCGTCGGCATAGAGTCCGACCTCGACCATCCGCTGCATCCGGGTCGCGTCGACCACGCGATTGAGCGCGCTGGTCTGCGCCTGTCGCACGCGGTCCATCGCCCCGACGCCCTCGATCCGGCGCAACAGCTCCGGCTCGACCATCCAGGTCGGCGTGGTGAACACCTCATCGGCAAGGAACTTCATGGCGCGGCGCTGCTCCGCCGCCGTCACCGGGACATACACTGGACCGGCCTGGTCGGTCGATTTCGCGGTGCGCTCGATACCGCCAATCATCGTGATCACGTGGCCCACATATCGCGCGTAGCTCGAGACCAGTTCGCCGTAGAGTTCCTCGAGGTCGTCCCAATTCTCGCCCGGGGTGGCGGTCCAGGTCGGAAGCTGCGGCAAGACCCGCTTCAGGTTCATGATGCCGTACGTCGACGCCATCACCGGGTCGCCACCGATGTCCTCGGTCTGTGCGCGCGGATCCATCCCGTCGCCACCATAGAACCGATAGCGCGGATCATCGGCCTTCTCTGCGATCCAGCGATCGAGCGTGGCGATCTCGGCCTTGGCGGTCGGGGCGGGGATCACTCGATATCCCCAATTGACCGAGTAGAGGTCGTACGGGCCGATCTTCCGGACGAACCGGGTCACGCCATCGCCCGGCTGGGCGATGTAGTTCTGGCGCGCGTAATCCATGATCGACGGTGCCACGCCGTACTCCGACGTGAACGACGGGCTCCGGAGCGAATCGACCGGGAACGACGACGACGCGATCATGTTGTGCGGCAGCCCGAGCGCGTGACCGATCTCGTGCGCGATTACCTGGCGGACGGTCTCCCCGATCAGATCGTGCTCGATGTCGAGCGACCGCGCACCAGGGTTGGCGGCGCCGGTCTCGACCATGAGTCGGTTGCGGTACGAGCGGAGGTGGTTGTGATACCAGATGATGTCGCTCTCGATGATCTCGCCGGTACGCGGGTCGGCGACGCTCGGACCCATCGCGTTCCGGGTCAGGTTGGCGATGTAGCGCACCGTCGAGTACCGCACGTCGTCCGGATCGAAGTCAGGGTCCTCTGCCGGGCTCGGCGGATCCTTGGCGACGATCGCGTTCTTGAAGCCCGCGGCCTCGAATGCCACGTTCCAGTCTTCGACCCCCTGACGGATGTACGGGCGCCACTCGGTCGGTGTGCCCGGGTCGAGATAGAAGACGATCGGCTTGATCGGTTCCACCAACTCGCCGCGGGCATACGCCGCCGGATCCTTGGGCTCGAGCCGCCAACGCTGGATCAGCCTGCGTTCGTCGGCCTTCAGTGCCTTGGAGCTGAAGTCGATCTGGTTGAGGGTGAACCAGCCCACGCGCTCGTCGGCATAGCGTGGCCGCATCGGCTCGCGCGGCAGCAGCACCAGCGACTGGGCGGTCGTGATCGAGATGGTACCGGTGGCGCGCTGCGACGGTGGCTCCGCGGCATCAAAGGTCTGGACCTGACGCACCTCGAGATTCTCGGGGAACGACTTGACGCTCTCGACGAACGAGCGTGCCGGGTCCATGCGCCGGACCTTGAACTGCGTTCGGAACCCGGTCCCCAGCCCACTGATGGCGGCGACATCCCCCTCGAGGAACGACGTCACGTCGATGACGCTCGCCAACGAGTCGGTGGTGCGCGCCTTGAGGTCCCACGACTGCAGGATCGGCGAGAAGGTGTTGGCCGCGACCGACTTGGCGATCGGCAGCGTGGTATCGGCGACGTAGCGCGTACCCTGACTCCGCAACAGGATGCGATGGCCATCACGCTCGAACCGAACCAGATACTCGTTGATGTTCGACCCGGAGTTGGTGAACCCCGACAGATCCTCGGCCGAGGCCGCGATCCGCGTGAGCCAGAGCATGTCGCGGCCCAGGAGCGAATCGGGGATCTCCCAGAAGGTCTTTTCGTCGCCCTGGCGCACCACGAAGAGACCGCTGTCGGTGGTCGCCTTGGCGGGGATCACCTTGGCGTAGGGCTGCGGGCCGGTCGTCCTGGCGGCCGGGCCGCCAGCTCGGGTCGCGACGGTATCACCTGCGGTACGAGTCGGTGCCGGGCGGGTCGAGGTGGTGTTGCTCACGCAGCCGATCGTGAGCAACGCCACGGAGAGCGGCACCAGGATGGGTCGACGCATTGGGCAAATCGCTTGGCTAGAGGACGGAGGGTGCGAATCCTCGGAATGTAAGAGCGCCGAGCCGACGAGCAATCGTTAGTCGTCAGATGTCGCAGGTCGTAGGTCGTAGGCCGTAGGTCGTAGGTACCTTCTGGCCCGTTCACCGTTCACCGTTCACCGTTCACCGTTCACCGTTCACCGTTCACCGTTCACCGTTCACCGTTCACCGCCTAAAACGCCTCCAGATCCCTCGCCACCACCACGCGCCCCTCATATCCTCCGCGCCGCACACCCGCGACCGCCTCTTCCGGCGTGCCTCCCATCCAGACGAAATGCGACAGCACCAGTTGCTTCACACCGGCGCGTCGTGCGAGCTGGCCGATCTCGACATCACTCGTGTGTACCGCACGCATGTACTCCGGCCACTGGTCGCCACCGGGACGATTCTCCGTCACCAGGCGTACCTCCGGATAGCCCTCATGCACCAATACATCCGCGCCGCGTGACGCATCCTCAATCGCTTGGCTAGGTGCGGTATCCCCCGAAAGAATGATCGTACGCGTGGGCAGCTCGATGCGATAGCCAAACGCGAGGCGCAATTCGCCATGCGGCACCGGAATCGCCGTGATGCGCACGCCGGCGCTGTCGTACACCACGCCACCGCGTGACTCCACCACCGTGACGAATGGTCCCGCCGGTTGACCCTGTTCAAGTCCTGTCGTCCGCACCGTGATGTCCTCGTGCCACGCCGCGAGCAGATGTGACACCATCGCCTCCGTGCCAGGTGGTCCGACGAGTGGAAACGGACCCCGTCGCCCCATCGTCCAGGTGGTGAGGAGGACATCGGGCAGACCGAGTGTGTGGTCGGAATGCAGGTGCGTGAGAAACGCCGCCGTGAAGCCGTTGATCGGCAGCCCAGCGGCCGCAACACGCCGCATCACGCCTGCGCCAGCGTCGAAGAGGAAGGTCCGCTCGCCGAGGAGGAGAGCATAGGCGGGACCGGACCGCTCGGGGTCGGGGACGGGAACTCCGGTGCCGAGAATGATCAGGCAGCCGGCCGCACGTTGCGCCGCCGTGCACGGGGAGGTGGCGGTGAAGTATCTTTGTGGGGCAGCCTCCTGCGCCACGATCGGGGCTGCCTTGGCGAGGAAGCTGAGCCCCCCAGCTACGGTGAATGCGAGCACAAACTTGTGCATTCTCCCCCCGCTCGCGCGTTTCCCTTTGAGATCGACTTCGGTCACACTTCCCCAAAGGCGGGCGACAATGCTGTACACAATTGCGATGGTTCTGCTGGTGCTGTGGGTGCTGGGCATGGTGACGTCATACACGGTCGGTGGTCTCATCCATCTCCTCCTGGTGATCGCCATCATCTCGGTGCTGTTCCGCGTCATCAGCGGTCGGAAGCCCATCTAACCGAGCCACAGGGGGTGGGCGATTGCCCCGACCCCCCCTCCGGCGCTAGAATCAGCACTTCTGGCGCCGTAGCCAAGTGGTAAGGCAGAGGTCTGCAAAACCTCCATCACCGGTTCGACTCCGGTCGGCGCCTCTCAAGGTACCCCGTGCTGCTCCCCCTCCTGCTCTCTGTCGCCCTGTCGTGCGAGCCCGGTGATTTCCGGACCGTGCTCGCCGCCCACGCCGCGCGCTACCCGGCCTGGCAACTCCCCGACGCCTACAAGCTCCTCCATCAGGCCACCCTGGGCAGCGAACACGCCATCACCGATCCGCACGCTCCACGTCGCTGGCTGGATCGCGAACTGGCCTCCCTCGGGACTGGTCCTGTCGAACCGGTCGCCGATACGCTCGGGCGGTTTGTGCGCATCCACCTGCGCCCGTTTGTCGCGCGGGGGGGGGACACACGTGCGCTGCTTGACGCATTCATCCGGACGGCAAATGCCCCCACCGATACCGCCGACCTCGCCTGTGCGCTGCGCGATCTCGAAACGATGGTCGACGCGGGTGCGCTCTCCTGGTCGGCCACCGCAGTGCGCTCCTACATCGCCGCTCGTCGCGACGAGGGCTTTCCCGCCGTCCATCACAGCGATGCCTTCCGCGCAGCGTATGCGCCAGCGTACCGGGTGGTGGGGCGGGGGATGGTGACACAATTGGTGAACGGGACGCGGCTGCGCCGCGCGGGGTGAACGGTGAACGGGGATGTGCGCAAGTCCCCCGTTCACTGTTCACCGTTCACTGTTCACCATCTTGGCCACCCGCACCGAATCCTCCCGCCGACCCAGCCCCCCGTAGATCTCCAACAGTGACTCCTGCGCGATCTTCACCCACGGTGCGGTGGGGCTCATCTCGGCGCTGACGATCGCGTGTCCGGTCTCGGCTTCGACCACGGCCTCTGCGAGGCGACGTTGCTGCAGGAGGGCGCGGGCGAGCCGGACCCGGGCGATCCCGGTGTTCACGTGGTCCTGGCCCTGGCTGACGGTGAACAGTCGCACGGCCTCGCGGTAGCGCCTCTCGGCGCCGACGTGATCGCCACGGCGTCCGGCGATGCCGCCCTGATTTGACACCGCGATGCCGACCAGCCAGTGATCGCCTGCATGCACCTGGCGATAGATCGCTTCCATGCGCCGGTAGCCGGCGTCTGCATCGTCGAGGCGTCCTTCGCCGGCAGCCACGGTGGCCAGCTCGTTCAGCGCTGACGCGACGCGCGGATGTACCGGCCCGCGCACCCGCTCCTGGATTGCGAGGGCCCGCTCGAGGAGCGGCCGGGCCGCGCTCCACTCTTCCTGCGCCGCGAGGGCACGCCCGAGCATCGTCAGTCCCGCCGCCGTCGCGTGGTGATCGGGTCCGTACCATGGCTCGGTGATCGCGAGGGCCTCGCGATAGCGGGCTTCGGCCTCCGCGAACGCGCCCCGCTGGAAGTGCACTGCGCCGAGGGTGATCATCTGGTCGGCGACGAGCGGATGTGTCGGGCCGTGTTGCATGCGGTAGAGTGTCAGTGCGCGTGTGACCAATGCTTCCGTGGTGTCGTAGTGCCCGGCGTAGAAGTGCGCGCTCCCAAGCTGCGTCAGGAGTCCCTGGTGCACCCCGGAGGTCGTGTCACGGCGGGTGGCGTCCACGAGCGGCTGGAGCAGGGCGATCGCCTCATCGTAGGCCCCCTCTTCGTATCGGTTGCGCGCGAGGGCCTCGTGCGCGGCGCGACGGACCGCTTCCTGGGGGGGGGAGAGCTCGTCGGCGATGCCCACGGCGCGCCGCAATAGCGTGTCGGCCCCGGCATAGTCGGCCTGATCGATGCGCAGCGTGGCGAGGGCCACGAGCCGCCGCACGATCGCCGCACTGCTGCGGCCGTCCTGCTGCTCCTGTTGCACGAGCGCCTGACGCAACAGCGAGTCGGCGCGCGCCTCGTCGCCCATGCGTCCGTAGATCGTGCCCAGGGTTGCCAGCAGCTCCGCCTGGGTGGCGGGATCGGCGTCGAGGGCGCCTGCCTCGCGCACCCCGCGCTCCAGCAGCGCCGCGACGCGCAGGGTGTCCGCGGCGAGGACCTCATCCTCCCCGCCCTGGAAGAGCGCCAGCATGAACTGCTGGATGCGCTCGGTCCGCTCGGCTTCGATGAGCGCGGCATCACGGGCGCGGGCCAGGCGCACGCCTGCGACGGCGCTTCCGATCGTGAGTGTCAGGACGACGCCGAGCGTGGTGACTGCCCCGGTGCGATGGCGGCGCAGGTAGGTCGCGGCGCGGTAGGCGAGGGTGTCCGGACGTGCATCCAGCGGCTCGCCGCGGAGGTAGTGGCGGAGGTCGCGCAGGAGCGCCTCGACGGTACGATACCGACGGGCCGGATCCTTGTGCATCGCCGTGAGGACGAGGACGTCGAGGTCTGCCCACTGCGCGCGGGTGGCCTGCAGACCGCTGGCATGGCGACGGGCGGCGAGGGACGGCCGCTCCGGCTCAGCCTCGAGCACGCGAGCCGCTGCCTCGCTCGGCGTGAGTGTCGCGAGATCATGCGGCAACCGTCCGGTGAGCAATTCGTAGGCGAGCACCCCGAGGGCGTACACATCGGTATGCACCCCGATCCCCTCGCCGCGTACCTGCTCGGGCGCGGCGTACGCCGGGGTCATCAGGCGCAAGCCGGTCCGCGTCTGATCGACGATGGTGCCGTCGGCCTCAAGCTGTCGGGCGATGCCGAAATCCACCAGCTTCACCTCGCCGGCCGGGGTGACGAGGATGTTCGACGGTTTCAGGTCACGATGAATGATGGCCACGCCGTGGGCATGTGCCACGGCCTCTGCGATGTCGATCAACAGCCCGATGCGCTCGTTCAGGGGGGGGGAGTGGGTGGTGACCCACGCCGTGAGCGGCACACCCTCCACGAGTTCCATCGCGAACCATGGTGTCCCGTCGGGAAGGGTGTCGGCCGCATGCAGTTGCGCGATCGCCGGATGGCGCAATTGGGCAAGGGTGCGCTGTTCCGCGGTGAAGCGCTCGCGTCGCGCGGGCGAGAGGGTGGCATCACGCAACAGCTTGATGGCCGCGTCCTGGCCGATGTCATCGCGCACGGCGCGATAGACCACACCCATCCCGCCCTCGCCCAGGAGGGCGGTGCAGCGATACGGCCCGAAGGGTTGCGTGGGGACCGGCGGTGTCGTCGGGGCGAGCAGCGCGTCGGCCAGGTGTGCCGCGTTGCCGTCGAGCAGGGGATGCGCCGCCACGTCGGCCGCAATGAGTGCGCGCACCTCATCGGCCAATCCCTGGTCGACACCACACGCCGCCATGATGGCGCGCTCTCGGTCGGCCGCGGGGAGGTCCACCACGTCGTGGAAGATCTCCTGGATGCGGTGCCAGCGGGCGGTGTCGGTCATCCGCTGCGTCCCAGCTCACGCGCGAGCCAGGCGCGTGCCGCGCGCCAGTCACGCTGCACCGTCGCCTCGGAAATCCCGAGCAGGGTGGCGGTCTCCGGAATGTCGAGGCCGCCGAAGAACCGGGCCTCCACCATCTGCGCTTGCCGCGGGTGCAACAGGGCGAGGGCATCAAGCGCCCCATCGAGGGCGAGGAGATCCGTGGCGGTTTCCACCGGGGCATCGAGTGCGTCATCGAAGGTCACCGCGCGTTCGCCCCCCCCGCGCTTCTCCGCCTGGCGTCGTCGCGCCGCCTCGATCAGCACCTGGCGCATGGCGCGCGCGGCGATGCGCTTGAAGTGCAGGGGCGAGGTATCCGCAATCGCCGGCGTGCGTGACAGCTTGAGCCAGGCCTCATTGACGAGGGCGGTCGGCGTGATCGAGGCACCCGGATCGTCGCGGCGCACTGCAGCCGCCAGTCGACGCAACTCCTCGTAGGTGACGCTGAAGAGGTGGTCGAGCGCGGCGCGGGCGGGCGCGTCGGGCGGCAGATCGGTCGGCATGGGAACCTCGAATCTACTCCCGTGCGCCGACGATGGGGGATCAGCCGTCGCGTCGCGGCTTGCCGCGCAGCCCCGGCCAGTTCGCGCCGGCCTTCGCGATGTAGCCCGGGATGTCCGCGACCCAGCGGCGCTGCACGCGGGTGTCGTAGTTGAGGTACAACTTCCCGTCCACGATCCGCCACGCGGCCGGATCCACCTTCACCTTGTAGTCGCCGGCCACCCCGAAGGCGCAGAAGCCACCGTATTGCGGCGCAAAGGCCGCGGGGTCCGCGATGAACCGGTCGCGATGCGCGGCCGAGGCGAACCGCCAGGTGGCACCGTCGTGGACCGCGGTGAAGGCCGCGCGACCCTCCACCGGTTCCCCCTCGGTGAAGTAGGCCACGGGGTCGTAGCCATAGATGGCAAGCCCGTTCTCGTCGGCATTGACGTGCACCGGGCGCTGAGCGGTGGCGGAAGCAAGGGCGCCAGCGAGCAGGGCGGTCAGCATGGCGGCGCGCTGCAGCATGAGGGACATATCTTCTCCCGGGACGTGGTGATTTTCCGGAACGCGAGGGGAGCTGCCGGGGTTCCCACCGTTCACCGTTCACTGTTCACCGTTCACTGTTCACCAGCTGCGGAGATCCTGATGTCCTACCACGCCCCCAGCGGTGTCAGCATCGGCCACGTCCACCTGAAGGTGGCCGACCTCGACCGTGCGCTCGATTTCTATGTGGGCGTCCTCGGCTTCACCCTCACGCAGCGCTACGGCACGCAGGCCGCGTTCGTGGCAGCCGGCGGCTATCATCACCACATCGGCTTGAACACCTGGGAATCGCTGGGGGGGGGACCGCCGCCGCGCGGCGCCACCGGGTTGTATCACGTCGCGATCCTCTATCCGACGCGCGCCGACCTCGCCGCCGTGTTGCGTCGCGTCCTCGATGCGGGCATCGCACTCGACGGCGCGTCTGACCATGGCGTGAGCGAGGCGCTCTACCTGCGTGACCCGGACCAGAACGGCATCGAACTCTACCGTGATCGTCCACCCGCCGAGTGGCCGCGGGATGCCGATGGCGGACTGGCCATGACGACCGGACGGCTGGATGTGGAGGGGTTGCTGGGGGAGGGGTAGAGGTGAAACGTGAAACGTGAAACGTGAAAGGGGGCTCCGCCTGCATGACTGCGCCCCCGTGCATAACGATAGTCAGTCCGCGCTCCCGTTTCACGTTTCACGTTTCACCTCCTCCCCTCCTCCCCAACCCACCCCCCGCACGACGCGTAGATTAAGGATCTGCCCCTTCTTCAGGAGTTCCGCATGCGACACCTCCTTGCCGCAGCCCTTGCCATCCCCTTTCTCGTGCCTGCGGCGGTCGTCGCCCAGGGTCCGACCGTCACCACCGAGGTCGAGGAGTGGGAAGTTCCCTTTGAGCGCAGCCGCCCGCGAGATCCGTATGTCGCGCCCGATGGCCGCATCTGGTTCGTCGGGCAGGTCGGCAACTACCTCGCGGTGCTCAACCCGACCAGCGGCGAGATCGACCGCGTCGAGATTGACGAAGGCACCAACCCGCACAACCTGATCGTCGATCCACGCGGCCGGGTCTGGTATGCGGGCAATCGCAACGGGACGATCGGGATGTACGACCCCGCCACCAAGGAGATCACCCGCCACGCCATGCCCGAAGGGGTGCGCGATCCACACACCCTGATCTTCGACGGCAATGACAACATCTGGTTCACCGCGCAGCAATCAGGCTACGTCGGCCGGCTGCAGATGGCCAATGGCAAGGTGGACGTGATTCCGGTGCCTGGACAGCGGACCCGCCCCTACGGGATCGTGGTCGATGCGCAGGGTACCCCGTGGTTCGTCCAGTTCGGCACCAACAAGCTCACGTCGATCAATCCGCGCACGCTTGCATTGACCGACTATGCGCTCCCCGAGGGGGCTCGCCCGCGCCGCATGGCGCTCGGCCCCAACGGGACGATCTGGTACGTGGACTATGCCCGGGGCTTCCTCGGCCGCGTGGATCCACGCACCCGCGAGGTGAAGGAGTGGGCCTCGCCGAGCGGTCAGGCTGCCCTACCGTACGCGATGGCCTCCGACGACCTCGGCCGGATGTGGTACGTCGAGACTGGCCCGCGTGCCAATCGCCTCGTCGCCTTCGACCCCGCGATCGAGCGCTTCGTGGTCAACCAGCCCGTGGGGATCGAGGGACCGAACACCATTCGCCACATGGTCTTCCACGCCCCCACCCGGAGCATCTGGTATGGCAGCGACGCCAACATGATCGGCCGGATTGAAGTGCCACGGAGCACTGCCCCGGTGCCGTGACGGGGAACGGCGAACGGCGTACGGCGAGCAGAAGAGAAGAGGTAAAACGTCAAAGGTGAAACGGGTTGCACTGCAGCCCCTTTCACCTTTCACGTTTCACCCTTCCACCACCAGCCCTTGCGAGGGCCTTCTGCTTTCCCTATCTTAACCAAATGGTTAAACCAAACAGTTCATTGCCCAGCGTCTCGGTCAGCGCCCCTGAGCCTGAGGCGGACCCGTCCACCCCGGACCGCATCCTCGACGCGGCGCACCGGGTCTTCCTCCACCGCGGCACGGCCGGGGCGCGGACCCAGGAGATCGCGGCGGAAGCCGGGGTCAACAAGGCTCTCGTGCACTACTACTTCGGCACCAAGGAAGCCCTCGCCGAAGCCGTCTTCCAGAAGGTCGCCTCCGTCTTCCTCCCGTCGATCTTCGGGGTGCTGTCCGCGCCAGAGCTGACGCTGGAGGAGCGGGCGCGCCGGGTCGCCGAACGCCAGGTCGCGTTTCACCGCGCGCACCCCTACATGGCGATCTACCTGCTGAGCGAGATCCACACCGTGCCGGAACGGCTTGAGGCGTTGGTCGGTCCGCACGGGCGACCCTCGCTCGCTCCATTGCAGGCACAACTCGATGCCGCCGTGGCGGCGGGGACGATCCGTCCCACCGCCGTCAGCGAGTTCATGGTGAACCTGATGTCGCTGCTGGTCTTTCCGGTGGTGGCGCGCCCGATGATCCGGCACGTGGTGGGGATGGACGAGGCGGAATACGATCGCTTCCTCGATCAGCGCGCCGAGCAGGCGGTCTCCTTCTTCCTGGCGGGGCTCCGGCCATGATCCTGTTTGCTACGACGCTCCTGTTCGCACCGGTGACGCAGGACTCCCTCACGCTCGCGTGGGTCCATGCGCGCACCGCAGCGGTCGATCCGCGCGTCGGACAGGCCAGCCGTCTCGCAGACGCCTCCGAGCAACGCTCGGCCGCCTTGCGCAGTGCGCGCCTGCCTCAGCTCGCCGTTCGCGCCCAAGCGACGCACCAGAGTGATGTCACGCGAGTGGAGCTGCCAGGTGCGAGCATCACGCCGCCTTCCCCGCCCCGCGACCGTTGGCAAGCAATCGTGCAGGCCGACCAGCTCCTCTACGACGGCGGGATGGTGAACGGCAAGGTGGCGCTCGAATCCGCACGGTTGCTGGAGCAGCAAGCCGGAGTGCGGGTCGCACAGTATGCGCTGCGGGGCGAAGCCGAGGCGGCGTTCTTCGGGGCCTGGCTGCTGCAGGAACGACTCGCTGAACTCGACGCGGTCACCGAGGACCTTGCCGCGCGACTCGGAGAGCTCCGTGCTCGTGTGCGTGAGGGGATGGCGTTGCCGCGGGACACGGCGGCGATCGAGGCCGAGCGCCTCACGGTCGGACGACGACGCGCGGAGGCCGAGGCCCAGCGACAGGCCGCCATCACGGTGCTGTCGCGATTGACGGACACCACACTCGCTCCGACGATCGCCCTCGTCGCTCCAACACTCAGTGGTGCGGTGGATGCCATCGCGATCGGTGCGCTCGACACCCTGCGCTCACGGCCAGAGTTCGCCCAACTGCGAGCGACGCAGCATCGTCTGGAGCAGGAGGCCCTCCTTGCCGCCGTCGAGAATCGTCCGACCATCTCCGCGTTTGCCGAGGGCGGTGTGGGTCGTCCCGGGTTGAACCAATTCGACGCGGATCCCGCAGCGTTCTGGCAGGGAGGGGTGCGTGTCACCTGGCGCCCATGGACGTGGCGCTCGGCTGAGCGCTCGGCCGGTGCACTGCGAGCACAACGCGAGGTGGTGGCCGCCGATGAGTTGGCGCTTGCAGCGCGGTTGTCGCGGGCGGTCGAAGCCGACCTCGCGATGATTCGCCATTTGCGCGACGGCTTCGCTGACGACGCACGACTCATCGTCCTCCGGCGCGAGATCGAACGCGCGGCCCAAGCCGAACTCGCCGAGGGCATCATCACCGCTGCGCGCTATGT
>JAABRY010000033.1 GCA_011390645.1 Gemmatimonadota bacterium | reverse complement strand
GTCGGCGACCACCACGTCCACCGGCATGCGCAGCAGCGTGGCCAGCGCGTGCGCCACTGCCGGCCCGAGGCGGGCATGAACGCCGTCCAGCACCGTACGTCGCTCGGCGGAGATCCATGCCGGGCGCCGGAAGTCGCAGGGGACGACGGTCTCGGAGGTGGTGAGCAATGGCATGCTACTGCAGGATGTACTGGGGCAGGTAGACCTGTACCGGCCGGCCGTGCACGTACTCCGCGGCGAGCGTCGCGAGCTCGCCGCGAAGCAGATCGCGCACGCCCGGCGCACTCAGCGCATCGACGGTGCGCTGTTCGAGCAGCGAACCGATCCGATCGCGCAATGCGACCTCCGCGGCCTTCAAGGCGGCATGATCCTCCACCCCCGCGACCTCGAACGCGACCGACACGATGAGGTGGTGCTGTCCGCGAGTGCCCGCCGGGTTCACGATCACACCATCAATCCGGAATTGATGCTTCTCGGCGACCGGTCCCCCGTGACCGTCGTCTGCCGCTGCGCCCTCGACCGCACTCGAGGGGGCGAGCCGCGGTGCCACAACCAGCCGACCCACACCGGCGCCAGCGGCCAGCGCGACCACTCCGACCGCAAGCATCGGCACCAACCCTGCGCGGGGAGCCGCTGCGGCCTCGTCGACTACTGGTGTCGCCATCGTCACCTGCTCCGCAAGGGGAAAAATGGGAACGCGTCGAAGCGGTGGAGGGCAACCCTCGTACCACGCCGACGCGTCCATGCCAACCTGTTGTCCTGCAACATCTTGCTCGTCAATCGCTCGCCTGCCGCGCCGCCAACCCACGACCGGGCGGCAGCGCCTGCCGCCCAAGCGGCGATCCTTGCCGCCGCCTTACCGCTTGAGGTTCACCAACTCCTGCAGCATTTCGTCGGAGGTGGTGATCACCCGCGCGCTCGCCTGGAACCCACGTTGGGTCACGATCATCGACGTGAACTCCTGCGAGAGGTCAACGTTCGAGTTCTCCAGCGCGCCGGCGGTGATGGAGGAGGTGTTGGTCGTCCCGGCAAAGCCGAGCACCGGCAGACCGCTGTTCCCCGACTCCGCGTACATGTTGTCGCCCCGCCGAATGAGACCGCTCGGGTTGTTGAAGCGGGCGAGTGCCACCTGCGCCAACGGTTGGCTGACACCGTTGGAGAAGACGCCGGTGATGATGCCCGTCGTATCCACGGCGATCGACAGCAGCTCGCCTGCCTGATAGCCATCCTGTCGGGAAATCACCGCGTTCGACGAACCCGCGAAGCCGGCCAGCCCGTCAATGTCGCCGATCTCGCCAGGGTTGGCGGTGACGTCGAACGCCGCTGCGCCGCTGGTGGGTGTGATGGTCAGGCCTGCGCCACCGCCCGGAAAATCGAAGGTCGCCAGGCGCCCTTCCGCGTCGAAGGTCACGGAGCCGGTCCCGGTCGTCACATCAGCGTCCGGGGAGGTGGCTTCCCAATCCCACGCACCCGGTCCCGAGTTCGTGAAGAGCAGCTCGATGTTGTACGGTGTCCCGGTCGCGTCGAAGACGGTCACCCCCATCGCGTGGGTGTCGCCGATCTCGGCGTTGGCGTCGAGGTTTCCCGTGATCTGGAAGGTCTCGGTCGCCCGGGCTGGCGTGCGCTTGCCGATCGGGAGGATGATGTCGCCGACGGTGGACGAGGACGAGAAGACCCCCGCGCTGTCGGCGTTGATTCCCTGCACCACGAAACCGTTGTTCGCGGCGATCATGCGGCCATCCGCGTCGAGCTGGAAGTTGCCGGCGCGCGTGTAGAAGCGGCGGTTGCCGCTGTTGACGACGAAGAACGCATCACCCTGGATCGCGAGGTCGGTGTTCTGGCCTGTGGATTCGAGCGAGCCCTGCGCGAAGAGCTGGTCGATGCTGCCGATGTTCATCCCCGAGCCGATCTGGATCGGGTTCACGCCTCCGAGGTCACCGGGTGGCCGCGTCGCGCCCTGCAGGAGCTGGGTGAAGGCCTCCTTGAAGGTCACGCGGGACGACTTGAACGCCACGGTGTTGACGTTCGCGATGTTGTTGCCGATGACGTCGAGCCGGGTCTGGTGATTGCGCAACCCGGAGACGGCGGCGTACAGAGAACGCATCATGAGGCGGTGATCTCCTGCGAGGGTGAGGAAGAACTGGACTGGGGGGGGGTGACGACTTCGACAATGTCGAGCATGGGCACGAGGCGCCCGCCGATGCGGAGCACCACCTGCCCCCCGGCGAACGACACGCCCTCGACGCGACCGATCATGAAGCTCTCGACCTCCACCGGCGCGCTGTCGTCGTTCGTCGCGGTCACCGCGTAGCTGTAGGCGCCCGGGGGGAGATCGAGGTCATCGAGCAGGAGGGTGGCGCGCCCGCGCCCAAGTCCCTCGAACGTCTGGGATCCGAGCGGCTTCCCATCGGCGCCGAGGACTTCCACGGTGACGGTCTTGGCCGGTGCCCCCAACTCGATCGCCACACGGGGAGTCTCGCCGGCGGTCACGCCAAGCGTCGCCCCGCGCAACGTCACATCACGCCCGATGAGCGAGGTCCCGAGCATCGTTTGCGTGGTGATGGCGCCCGCCGCGATGCTCTCGGCTTGCCCATCGAGCTTGCTGCCGATCTCGATCAACTGCTCGACGGAGGAGAACTGTGCGAGCTGCGCCGAGAACTCTGCCCCATCCAACGGCGACAGCGGATCCTGGTTGCGCAGCTGGGTCACGAGGAGCTTGAGAAAATCATCCTTGCCGAGCACCGGCCCCTTCACCGGGGTCAAGGGACTCGTGGCATTGGACGTGCCAGTCAGCGGGGCGGTCACGGGTACTCCTCGGGCTGGGGAGGGCGGCGGCGCTCACGCGACCGCTGATCCTCCGTGGGGTCCTGTCGATCCGGGTGCGGCTGCCGCGGGGCGCCCTCGTCGCGGTCGCGCCCGGTGGTCGGGCGATCCGGGGTCGTGCCCGACGTGGGGGGGGGAGGGATGATGGCCACGTCACCCCCCGCGGAGCGCACGGTCAGCTGGGCATCCGCAAAACCCCGGTCCGTCAGCGAGCGTCGCAGACTCGGCAGTTCCCGCTCGAGCATCATTGCAGCGGTCCCCTCCGCGAGGATCGTGGCGTGCACGACATCACCCCGAACCGCCACCCGAAGCCGACCCGTGGTGCCGTCACCGAGCGCGAGATCGAGCGTCGCATGCGAGGTGGGCGCCGGCGGTGTGGTAGGGGCCGGGGTCGTGGGGGGGGGCGCGATGGTGACACGTGGCACCGTCGGTGCTGCCGCCTCGCGCGCCCCCGCGACGGAGAGTGGCGTCCCGGACACGGTGCGGAGCACCGCCTCACCGCCCGATGCGCCCCCCAGGTCCTCCGCAGCGACAGTCATGCCCGCATCAGCGGCATCCTCGTGAGCGCGCACCACCTCAGCCGGTTCGGAAGCGCCACCTGCAGTCCGGACTGCCGCACCGGTCCGGGCAGGGGCTGACTGGCCTGCGGGTGCCGCCGACGTGTCATCCACGGCGGCGGGCGACGGTGCCGATCGTGGTGCGTCGTGCGCCAGGTCACTCGGACGGGACTGCGAGGTACTGGACACGACACCCTCCGCCGTGGCACCCCCGCCGCCAGCAACGGGTGCGTCCGCGCGCTCCGTCGTGGCACGACCGGCCGGGGCGCTTGGCCCTCGCACCAACTCACGCAGCCCAGCCAGTGGGTCACCGAGACTCGCAGGAACACGGGCCAGCGTGCCCATCGGACGCGACGCCTCCCCCCCATCCGTCGTGCTTTCACCGGCCGTCGCGGCATCCGCGGCGCGTGGCGGCGTCTCGGGCGCCCGGACCCCGAGTTCGACAACAGCTCCCCTCCCCAGTTGTCGGGTCAACGCCTTCACGATTTCAGCGGCGACCGCTTCCATGATGGGCAGCGCCGGGGTGGCGGCGTCGTGGGGGAGGGATGCCGGGTCGGCGTCACCGCGGACCGTCACCGCGACATCGTCTGTCACGACCCCATCGGCCGGTGCCGATCGCGCCACCATCGCGCGTGGCGCTGCGCTCACGTCAGACGATGCGGTGACCTCCACTCCCACAGCCTCCGGTGCCTGAGGCGGCGACGACGGCACCGCTGGAAGTGGCGCGACCTGGACAGGCTCTGTGGGCTGGTCGCCTGTCGCCCCACGCTCAGCGTCCGGGCGCACTGCGCCGGCAGTGGTGGCCGCATCACCCGCACCAAGGCCGACCATATCCTGGGGGGCGGCGACGAGCCCGGCTAGCAGCGCGCCGAAGTCCGAGCGTCCCTCGTCGCCCGATTCGGTGTCGCGCGACACGACGTCCCCACCCGCATGCAGGGGGGGGGACGCCGGCATTGCGAACGCCGCGGTCGCGGTCACCATCACGGGCCGGCCCGAGCCATGAGGAGCTGACGCGACAGTCGGGCCGCCAGGTCATCGGGCAGTTGGTCAAGCAGTGCAGCGGCGCGCTCGACGGGTACCGCCTGCAGCAGGCGCAGGACTTCGGGCTCCGGCAGTCTCGCGAGTACTGGTGCAGCCTGTTCAGGGGTGAGTCCCTCCAACGCTGCCGCGATGGCCGAAGGCGCTGGCTCTCCTCCCGCGGGAGCGGAGTCTGTGACCGAAGCTGGTCCGGCCTCGGCCACCGGCACCATCGGGGAGGTGGAGGACTCGGTGACCGGTGCTGCGACCGAGGTGCTGTCCGCAGCGGGAGCCGCCGGAGGCTCCGGGGCTGGAGCAGTGAACGTCCCGGCGGCAATGCCGATCACGAACGCGATCCCACCGACCATGGCGATCTTCATGCTTCCTCCCGATTGTGGGCTCGCTGCCGCGCGATTTCATCCTGCTCCGCCTGCTCAGCGCGCCCGGCATCAACCGCCCACGCCTCTGCCTGCCGCTCGCGCAGGCGCTCCAGACTCTTCCGAGCGCGCTGTGCGTCGTGCAGACGCGCGAGTGCGTCACCTCGCACCTCCGTCGCGGCGTCGAGCGCGGCACTGTCTGCAGCCGCCTGAGCTCGGGCAGCCGCAGCCGTGAGTTCCCAGACGTGATGCAAGCCAGCGGCTGTTGGCGGGGCCAACTCCCCCTGGTCATTCACCCGCTCGAGTTGCTCACGACTTGCCTCGGACTCGACCTCGCACGTGCGTTCCGCCGCCAGCGCCTGTCCGAGATCCGCGCCGCGCAGTCGTTCTGCTGCGGCCCGCAACTCGAGCAGGCGCTGCAAGGAGAACTTGAATCCCGTCATGCAGCCTCTCCGCGGTCGAGTGCAGCGGCGCGGGTTGCCAACGCCACCACGGCGTTGCGCGTGGTCTGGAAGCTGGAGTGTTCGTCCGGACGTTGCCGGAGGAAGTCGAGCAGCGCGGGACGAATCGCGATGGCGGTGTCCACGGTGCGATTCGCACCGGCCTGATAGGCACCGACCGCGATCAGGTCCTCGTGGGCGCGGTACGCCGCTTCGAGGCGAATCAGGGCATTCGCCGCCTCGCGATGCGTCGGATCCACCACCGCGTCGCGCACCCGACTCACGCTGTCGAGGACGTCCACCGCAGGGAACTGCTTCGCCGAGGCCAGCCGCCTCGCCAGCACGACGTGACCATCCAGAATGGAGCGCGTGGCATCGGCCACGGGCTCGTTGAAGTCATCGCCCTCGACGAGCACGGTATAGAGCCCCGTGATCGTGCCTTGTGCCGCAGCACCCGCGCGTTCGAGCAGCCGCGGCAGCCCGGCAAAGACCGACGGTGGGTAGCCCTTGGTGGTCGGTGGTTCACCAACCGCCAACCCGACCTCGCGCCACGCCATCGCGACCCGGGTGACGGAATCCATCAGCAGGAGCACGTCCTGCCCCTGATCGCGAAAGTGCTCCGCAATCGTCGTCGCCACCAATGCACCTGCTGCACGGATCACGGCGGACTGATCGCTCGTCGCGACGATCACCACGGATCGGGCGAGACCTTCCGGGCCGAGGTCGCGCTCGATGAACTCGCGCACTTCGCGCCCCCGCTCGCCGAGCAACGCGATGACGTTCACGTCGGAGGATGCACCGCGGGCGATCATCCCCAGCAGCACGCTCTTCCCGACGCCGCTGCCTGCCATGATGCCGACGCGCTGCCCGCGGCCGAAGGTCTCGAGGCCGTCGATCGCCCGCACGCCCGTGGTGAAGGGAATGTCGAGCGGGGGACGATCAAGCGGTGAGGGCGGATCCGCGTGAAGCGAGCGCAGTGTCACCGGGCCAACGGGACCGCGGCCATCAATGGGATGTCCGAGTCCGTTGAGCACGCGCCCCACGAGTCCCTGTCCGACTCCCGCATACAAGGGGCGGCCCAGTGGGGCGACGGTGGCGCCCGGCTGGATGCCCTCCAGGTCGCCAAGTGGCAGGAGCATCACGCCGCGTTCCTGGAAGCCGGCGACCATGGCCAGCACGGTGCGCGTGGACGTCGTGAGCCGGCAGACTTCTCCAACGGCGACTGGCACCGCGGACGCCTCGATCACCTGTCCGATGACGCGCGTGACACGCCCGTACACGGCCAGCCGTCGGACGCTCCGCACCCGGGTGAGTGCCGCGGCGACTCCACCAGATTCAATCACTGGACAACCGCTCGTAGATGTCGAGCAGGGCGCGGTCGAGTCGGCCGTCCACGACGGACGCAGGCCCTTCCAGCAGGCAGCCACCCCGTCCAACGGAGGCGTCTGCCGTCCACCGCAATTCGACGGTGGCGGGCACGGCGTCCAGCACGCCGGGGAACCGCTGCAGCGCCGCGAGATCATCAGGGTGCAGGCGCAACGTGACGGGCCCGGCGAGCGGAGCCAGCACCAGTGCGCGCGCGACCAGCTGTTGCAACTGCGCGGGGTCGGCAGCGAACTCGCGTTCGGCGAGATGCCAGGCGATTCCGACCGCGAGCGCGTTGACGCTCTCGGTGAACCGCGCCTGCAGCCCCTGCCCCGTCCGCTCGAGCGCGGCGATCGCGGCGGCAAGTGCACTCCGCGACGCGTCCGCTGCCACCGCCTCGGCGGCGGCCGCCGCCGCCTGACCAGCCTCGAAGCCGCGCTGGTACGCCGCCTCCTCGGGCGTCGGTCCGGCCGGCACCGCGTCGCCCCGCTGCCCTGTCCCGGCCACCGTGCGCAGGTCGGGAGGATGCCACGGGGCGACGTCCTCCCCCCCCCAGCGGACCGACCGATCAGACGATGACATCATCGGCTCCCGCGCGTTCGATCGTGATTTCGCCGGCTTCCTGCAACTCACGCGCGGTGGCAAGGATCCCAGCGTGGGCAGCTTGCACGTCCTTGACCTTCACGGCCCCGAGCAGCTCGCTCTCTTCCTTGAGCGCCTCCACCGCGCGTTCGGACATGTTGCGGTAGACGTGCGCCCGCAGCCCGTCGCTCGCGGCCTTGAGGGCGAGGGCGAGATCGCGCGAGGCCACTTCGCGCAGCAGGCGCTGCATCGCGCGATCGTCGAGCAGCTGCAGGTCCTCGAAGACGAACATCAGGTCCCGCAGCTCGTCGGCGAGCGCGCCCGAACGCGTGGCGACGGCCTCGAGCAGCGCGGTGCTGGCCGGTCCATCCATCATCGTCAGCAGGCGGGCGGCCGTGCCGGTCCCGCCGGCGGCTCGCCCGTCAGCGCCCAGCGAGACGACCACCCGCTCCCCGAGCACCCGTTCGACAATGGTGAGGATTTCCGGGGACACCCGCTCGAGCGTCGCGAGGCGCGTCAGCACCTCGCTGCCGAGCGCGGGGGGGAGCGCCTCGATCACGCCAGCGGCGAGCTTCGGTTCGATGTGCGCGAGCACCAGCGCCAGCGTTTGCGGATGCTCGCCCCGCAACCCGCCGATCAGTGATTCGGGGGTGGCCCGTGCGAGGCGCGCCAGCCCCACCGGTTGGGGGGGGGACGCCAGGCGCGCCACGGCGCCGCGCGCGCGCTCGGGCCCGAGCGCGCCCTCGAGCAGCGCCTCCGCGGTTCTCGTCCCGCCGTCGGCCATTTGTCCCGCGCGCCGCATCGCCTCCTGATAGTCCGTGAGCACGGCAGCAAGCACCTCCGGCTCGACCATCGGAATCGTCGCGATCTCCGCCGACACGCGTTCGACTTCGGCCGGAGAGAGTTGCTGCAGGATGCGGGCGGCCGCCTCGGTGCCGAGGGCCATGCACAGGATGGCGGCCTTGCGCGTGCCGGTCATCCCGGCGACCGGCGTCGCCACGCTCATGACGAATCCGTCAGCCAGGTGCGCAGCACCCGCGCCGCGGCCTGGGGTTGTGCCGTCGCGTCCGCCTGCACGCGATCACGCATGGCGGGACCGGTGCTGCCACCGCTGCCGAGCGACTCCGCGGTCCCCCCCCCAACGGCGAGTGCCGGAGACGGACCGGCGCGCAACGCGCGCGATCCGAGCAGGAAGGCGATCAGCAGCGCGACGCCGCCGAGCACGGGCAGCGAGAGGCGCTGGACCCAATCGAGCGCATCGGGCCCGACGGGCGCGAGGTCGGTCGCCGGGTCGATGGTCGTCGCCGCGGCCGCGGTCACGCCGTTGAACGGGACCGCCACGACCGACACACGGTCACCGCGCGCCTCGTCGTACCCGATGGCGTCGCGGATCACCCCGGCCAGGCGTTCGCGGTCCGCATCCTGGAGCGTTCCTTCGCTGCCGAGGGCCCGGCTGTCCACCATCGCGGAGACGGTCAGGCGCGTCACCGTGCCGGTACCGCCAATCACCCGTTCTACCGTGCGGGAATTCGCGTACTCGTTGTGGAGCACGAGGGGTCCCCCCCCCAACACCGAATCGACCGGCGTGCCGGCCTCGGAGCGCTGTTCCATCCGCAGCACGGACCCCAGGGTGTCGTACGCCTCGATGGTGCGGTCGACCTGATCGAAATTCAGCCGGGCGGAGACCTGCACGCGCACGGCATCGGGACCCAGCGCGGCAGCGAGCATCGTGGTGACCTTCTCCGCCAGCGCCGATTCGACCCCGGCCTGCAACCCGTGCTGTTGCGTCGAGAGCGCATGACCACTCTCGTCCCCGCCGCCAGCGCCGGACAGCAACCGGCCGCTGTCGTCAAGGACAGCGACCCGTTCAACCGCGAGCTGTGTCACGCTGCTGCTGACGAGTTGCGCGATCCCGCGCACCTGTTCCGCACCGAGCGTGGCGTTCGCCTGGAGGGCAACGACCACGGCTGCTTCGGCCGGACGATCCAGGCTGCGCAACGCGCTCCCCTCGGGGAGCGCGAGGTGCACCTGCGCTCGCTGCACTCCACGGAGCGTCCCGATCGTGCGAGCCAGTTCGCCCTCCAGCGCGCGTCGATAGGTCACCTGCTCCGTGAAGTCGGTCATGCCCCACGCCTGCCGATCGAACAGCTCGAGCCCGGGTCGACCGGCGGCCGGGATGCCATCCTTCGCCAGGAGCACACGCGCCCGGGCCGCATCCGCCTCGGGGACGGCGACGTCCGACCCACCCGCCTCGAGCCGGAACGGAATCGCGGCACGAGCCAGCGCGTCGGTGACGTTGCCGGCATCGGCGAGATCCAATCCCCGGAAGATCGGCACGTAACGTGGTGCGCTGGCCGCGCGGCCAAGCATCACCGCGGCCACGAGCATGACGGCGGCCAGCCCGAACGCCACCACGCGACCGTTCGCGTTCAATTGCCCAAAGAAGCCGGCCATCGCCTCAGACCTGGATGTTCATCAAGGTGCGATACGCATCAGTGAACTTGTTGCGTGTCTCCACGAGCAGCTCCAGTGACAAGCTCGCCTCTTCGGCAGCCGCCATCACCTCGTGCAGTTCCACCGCGTCACCACGCAGGAACGCCGCGATCAGGTCCGCCTTGGTGTCCTGGATGCGCGTCACATCTCCCAGTGCCCGACCCAGCAGCTCGCTGAAACCACCGTCGGCCAGTGGCCCCGGGCCGGCAACCGGCGGCGTGATGGACGCCGTTGGGGCAATGGCGGGGCGGATCGGCATCGTCATCGTCAGGCCCGGATGTCGATGGTCTGGCCGAGTGGCGGCGCCGACTCGGTCGGGGACCCGCTGGGCCCGTAACCGATCGGCCCATCCACTGCGGGCACATCGAAGAAGGCCCGCTCCGCTTGAGACAGCATGGTCCAGAGTGCGGGCTCCCGCACCGGCGGGACGACCTGGGGGGGGGATGCCGAGGCCGGGGACGCCGCGGGACGCGACGCCCCAAGGGCACCGAACGAATCAGGAATGGTCACGTGACATTCACCACGTTAGAGATCAAGGGCGCGGCGCAACATCGCCTTCGCGGCCTGAAAGACGCTGGCATTCGCCTCGTGCATCCGACGCGCCAGCATGAGATCCACCGTTTCGGTCGCCAGTTCGACGTTCGGTCGCGTGACGTAGCCCGCCTCGTCTGCATCAGGATGTCCGGGTTCGTAGACGAGACGGCCAGGCCGCGTGTCCTCGACGATCGTCGTGGTCGGCGCGCCCGTCACCGGATCGGTCCCTGCGACGGCGACCTGCCGACGGTACGCGCCACCCTCCGCGGTACGCGTCGTCTCCGCGTTGGCGATGTTTCGCGCGATCACCTCGATGAACTGCTGCTGCCGCGCCATCCCGGCCGCACTGGTGGAGAGCGGGCCCAGCAGCGTGCGGACGGGGCGTGGTACCTGGGGCACGCCGACCGGATCAGCCACGGTCGCGGATCGCGGTGCGGAAATCGGCGTAGGACTTCTGGAGGAGTCGTGCGGTGGCTTCGAAGCGCAGCTGTGTGTCAGCCAGCGAGGCCATGTTGCGGGTGAGTTCCTGATCCGCAGCGGCAACCGCGGCATCAAGCTCGTCACCAAACCCGGCCGCCGTGCTCTGGCCGATGCCCTGCGCCACGCGCTCCGCGATCGTCCGGTGAGTCGCCGAGGCTTCCTGCAGGCCGCCCCGAAGTTGGTGTGTCACGGTGCCGGCACCGAACAGCTTCTCGATCACGTGGCCCCCAAGATGTGGAGAATTCTTCCACATATTGTTGCAAACACCGGGCCGGGTTGGGGAGACACATCCCAAACCCTTGTCAATCAATGACTTGCAATGTTCGTGAATCGCTCCACAGCCACCCACACAGCGTGGGCGCGGGGCTCAGGCGGAAAGTTCTTCCCCTCCATCCGGCCAGATCCGCCGGGGGGGGGCAGCATCTGGCTCGGCAGGGGTGTTCAGCCGGTTGCGCAGCGTCCGCTCGCTGATGCCAAGGAGCTTGGCGGCGTTCGCACGGTGCCCGTCGGTTTCGGTGAGGGCGCGCTCGATCGCAATCGACTCCAGCTCCGCCAGGTTCAACGGCAGGTCATCGACCCCACCAGGGGGGGAACTCGCGACGGGCCCATTGCGCACCACCTCAAGGGGGCGGTGCGGGGCGACGTCATCGAGGAGGAAGTGCTCCGGCAGGAGCGGTTCCCCTTGGGAGAGGATGAGTGCCCGGTGCACCGCATTGACGAGTTCGCGAACGTTGCCGGGCCACTGGTGCGCGGCGAGCGCACGGAGGGTCGATTCCGGCACCGGCGGGGCCGGGACGTCGAGGGCGGTGGCCGCACCGACGAGATGGTGGGCAAGCAAATCGGGAAGATCTTCGAGCCGTTCACGCAGCGTCGGTGTGCGGAGGGGGAAGACGCGCAGCCGGTAGTAGAGGTCACTGCGAAAACGCCCCGCCGCCACTTCGCTGACGAGCTCGCGATTGCTGCTGGCGACCACCCGCACATCGGTCCGCAGAATCTCCCGCCCGCCCACCCGTTCGAACTCGTGTTCCTGCAGGACGCGCAGCAGCTTCGCCT
>JAABRY010000032.1 GCA_011390645.1 Gemmatimonadota bacterium | reverse complement strand
CTCCACGCGCAACTCCGAGATCTCATCGAGGAAGAGGGTCCCGCCGGCCGCACGTTCGAATGCACCAGCGGCACGCGCGGTGGCGCCGGTGAAGGCACCACGCTCGTGGCCGAACAGTGTGCTCTCGATCAACGATTCAGGAATCGCGGCGCAGTTGATCGTGACGAACGGCCCTTTCGCGCGACGACTCTGCTCGTGCACCGACCGGGCCACCAGCTCCTTCCCTGTCCCCGACTCGCCCTCGATCAGGACCGTGGCGTTGGTGGGGGCGACGAGGCGCACCAGGTAACGCACTTGCTCCATCTGCGGACTCCGCCCGGCCAGCCGGCGCCCGGTGAGATCCTGTGTCGCACGGGCAAGCGCGTCCCGCTCCCGTCGCAACCGCGCGTGGGTGACGGCGTGCTCCAGCGCGGTCGCGAGCTTCTCTGCGTGGACTGGCTTGGGGAGGTAGTCGAGTGCGCCGGCACGCATGGCCAGGACAACATGCTCAATGGAGGAATCGCCCGCCACGACGATGACCGGCGTCTCGCCCGGCAGGTCCGTGCGCCCGAGCAACTCGAGCCCGCGGTGATGCGGTCGTTGGCACACCGCCAGCACCGCGACGATGTCGCCCGCCGCCATGCGCTCGACCGCATCGGGTATGGATTGCACGACGTCGACGGGGTGCCCGAGACGCTCGAGCAAATCCTCAAGGTGGGCTGCGTCCAAGGGGCTGTCCGCCAGGCAGAGCATACGCATCGACGAGGGGGGCGTCCTGTGGTGCAAGTCATCAAGAAAGGGAGCGCGCTAAGGCGAGGGGCAAAGTAACCGATAACGGGAACGCCACCAACATCTCAGGACAGCTTAATGCGCATTACGGACAGTCAACGATACGCGGCAGCCCTGCAGCAGGTTGGCGGGGGGAATGCGGCGGTCAGTCGTGCGGCCGATCGCCTCAGCTCTGGTCGTCGGTTCAGCCGGCTCTCGGAGGATCCCTCCGGCGGGGCGAAGGTGATGACCCTCGACAGTGACCTGCGTGCGCTGACGCAATACCGCCGTGCCATCAACACCGGACAGGCGCGGGTGCAGGCCGAAGAATCCGCGCTGCAACAAGTGACGGACATTCTCTCTCGAGCCAAGGAGTTGGCCACCTCGCAAGGGAGTGCCACAGCGAATGGCGGCACCCGGCTGGCCACCGCCGCCGAGGTGCGTGCCTTGCGCGAGCAGGTGCTCTCGCTCGGCAACCTCCAGGTGGGCGGGGAGTTTCTCTTCGGCGGACGCGCCACCGGCACCGCGCCGTTCCTGCCGGACGGCAGCTACGTCGGCACCCCTGATGCTCGAGTCAGCACCATCGCGGCGGGACAAACGCTCGCGACTGCCCACAGTGGCCAGGAGGTGCTGGTGGACAGCGGTGTCTTGATGGCACTCGATGACCTGGAAAGCGCCCTGATGGCCAATGATGTCGATGCGATCCGGTCAGCCAATAGCGCGCTGGATGGCGCACTGGACGACACGCAAACCCTCCTGGCCGAGACCGGCGCCCGGGACCGAGCACTTCAACTCGCGACCGAACTGAACATCAGCCGTCAGGATGCCCTGACAGCCGAACGGGCTTCCCTCGCGGAGATCCCGCTGGAAGAAGCGTCACTGGCCCTCGCGCAGGCGCAGACCTCGCTGCAGGCCACCTACCTCGCTACCTCTCGCATCCTCTCGCTCAACCTGGTGGACTACCTGCGATGACCGCTGCGCCGCTGATGCCTGACCCCCAGGTCACTGTGCAGACGAAGCGTTTCGGACCACTCCTGGTTGATCCCGAGGCGCTGTTGCTCACCCCAGACGGGCTCCCGGGCTTCGAAGAGCTACGGCAGTTCGTCCTGCTCCCTGTCCGCACCGATCTGGCCTGGCTGCAATCCACGGAATTGCCTGCGCTCGCCTTCCTGATGATTCGCGCCGATCGCGTGGACCCTGCCGCGTGGCCGGAGCATCAAGATGCCTGGGCAATCGTCACCCTCGGGTCGGACAGCGGCGAGGCGACCGCGAACCTGCTCGCCCCGGTGCTGATCGACCGCGCCGCCGGGATCGCCCACCAGCGGATCAGCGCCGACACCCGCTGGACCACCGCCCA
>JAABRY010000031.1 GCA_011390645.1 Gemmatimonadota bacterium | reverse complement strand
AACGAACGTCCCGAGGTCACTTCGGACCTTGGCGCACCACGCGGAGCACGGATGCTCCGTGATCACTGTTAAGGGAGTAACACCACATGTCCGTGATTCAGACGAACGCTGCAGCAAACAACGCCTACCGCAACCTCACCGTCTCGAACAAGATGCTCGAGGCACAGATCACGAAGCTCTCGTCGGGCTTCCGGATCAACCGGTCGGGTGATGACGCGGCAGGCCTGGCCATCGCGAACAAGCTGCGCGCCGAGAGCCGCTCGCTGCAGCAGGCCTCGCGGAACGCCTCGCAGGCCAACTCGCTGCTCCAGATCGCCGACGGTGCGGTCAACACGATCAGCGGGATCCTCGACCGGATGAAGGAGCTCGCCACGGCGTCGAACTCCTCGACGATCGGCACCCAGCGCGACAAGCTGAACGCCGAGTTCCAGGCGCTCAAGGCCGAAATCGACCGTATCGCGGCCACCACGCAGTATCAGGGTACCGCGCTCGTCAACGGGACCCTCGGCAACGCTGTCACCGGCGGCACCTACACCGGCCAGGTTGCGCTCAACGGCGCCGCGACGGGTACGTTCACCTTCACTTCGGCCGCGGGCGTTGCCACGCTCAGCTCGGCCGCGGGTGCGGGTCAGGTCACCCAGACCCTTACGATGGGCGCAGGGGCCGGCACGTACAATTTTGACCGCCTCGGGATCACCGTCACCAACGCCGCGGGTTATGTCGCGGACGCGGTGAACAACCAGACGATCATCATCGGTGGCACATCCGTGAATTTCCAGGTCTCCTCGTCGGGCAACTACGGCACCACGGACCTCGTGTCGTTCAACCAGATCAACCTCACCACCACGGCGCTCGGTATCAGCGGCTCCACGATCGACACCACGGCGGCCAACGCCCAGGCAGCCCTCTCGGCGCTCGACACCGCGATCAACAACGCCAACACCGCGATCGGCACCATCGGCGCGGCGCAGAGCCGGATCGAGTTCGCCTCGGCGAACGTTGCCACGGCGACGCAGAACGTCATCGCGGCGGAGTCCACGATTCGTGACGCCGACATGGCGCTCGAGACGACGGCCTTCACCAAGTACCAGATCCTCCAGCAGGCCGGCGTGGCCGTGCTCGCCCAGGCGAACGCCTCGGCGCAGTCGGTCCTCGGACTGCTGCGGTAATCGCACGACGTTGACCTCGGTGCGGGGGGTGCTTCGGCGTCCCCCCACCTCACCAGGAGTCGCTAGCCCATGACCGCTCCGCTCGTTTCGTTCGCCGGCCTCGCCTCGGGATTCAACTACCGGGATCTCGTCGACGCGATCATCGCGCAGGAGCGCGTCCCCGCGACACGCCTCGAAGCCGAGCAGGCCGCGATCAGCGCCCGGCGCTCAGCCCTCGACACCTATCGTGGTCTTCTGGCTGCCGTGAAGGGCGCCGCCACCACCCTCCGTGACGGCACCGCCTTCGACGCGACCACCGCGACCACGACCATCACCTCCGGCACGCGCGCGTTGGCCACCGTGAGCACCGCCCCGGGTGTGACCCCCGGATCGGTCTCGCTTTCCGTGGACCAACTGGCCCGCGCGGCCAAGTATGTTGCGACCGGCGTCGCCGATGCGTCCGCCGACCTCGCCTCAGTCGGCACCTTCACGATCAACGGGCAGGCCGTTGACGTCACCGCGGGGATGTCGCTCGCCGACGTCCGCGATGCGATCAACGCGAAGAACACCGGCAGCACACCCACCGGCGTCACGGCGTCAATTCTCTCCGTGACACCGACCGAACAGCGCCTCGTGTTGTCGAGCACCACCACCGGTGCCGCCGGACTCACGATTGCCGACACGGCGGGCACCGTGCTCCAGTCGCTCGGCCTGCTCGACGGTGGCGGTGTGGTTCCGCCCGCGGCCGTGCTCCAGGAGGGCGCCGACGCGATCTTCCGCCTCGATGGCATCCTGCTCACCCGCAGCAGCAATGTGGTGAGCGATGCCATCGAGGGTGTGACCATCACGCTCACCTCTGACGAAGCCGGCGCAGAGACCGCGATCACCTTCGGGCGATTCGCCGACACCGCCAAGACCGCGCTGCGCGAGTTCACCGAGGCGTACAACCGCCTCGCGACCTTCCTGCGCGAACAAGGCACAGCGGGTGGCGGTGCCCGACCGGCGCTCTACAACGACTCCCTGCTCCGCGGCCTGCGCCGTGACTTGCCGAACGAGTTGCTGCGGAGCGTCTTCGGGGCGCCGGCGGACTTCTCGACCGTCTCCGGCGCAGGTCTCTCGCTGACCCGCGACGGGACGCTGCTGTTCGATGCCGCGCTCTTTGACACCGCCTATCAGGCGCGCCAAGCCGAACTGCGCTCGCTGTTTGGGGAGACGCGCACCGCGAGCGGCGTTGGTGTCGAGTTCGCATCCGCCGGCGGGAACCCGGCGAGCGGAACGTACGCGGTCGAGGTGCTCGGGGCGCCGACGCGGGCCACCGCGACGACCACCGGCTTCGGCGGTACCTACGACGCCGGTGCCACGCCGGACGCGATCACCATCCGCAACACGGCCAGCGGTGTCTCCGCCACCGTCGCGCTGACCACCGGCCAGACCATCGGAGAGATTCGCGACGCCATCGCGGCCGCGACGGCCTCCGTCGGGGTCGCCGTGAGCGTGAATGTGGTAGGTGGGGAGCTCGAGATCAGCGCCGATGACGTCGGCAGCAACGGAAACTTCACCTTGGAGTTCACGGGACTGGGTGACGGCACCGGTGAACTCTGGAGCAGCGATGTCACCGCCACGGGTGCCGACATCACCGGTACCATCGGCGGGCAGGCCGCAACCGGAACCGGCGACCTCCTGGTCGGGACCGCCGGCACCAACGTCGCGGGCCTCAGCGTTCGCTACACCGGTGGTGCGACTGGCGCGGTCGGCGACATCACTCTCGCGGTCGGGACCGGTGCCGCGGTGGAGCGCATCCTCGATCGCTATCTCGACACCGGCGGGAGCCTCGACAGTCGGCTCTCCCAACTCGACTTGCGCAGCCAGCGCATCACCGAGCGCGTGAACGCGGTCGATACACGCCTCGAGCGGCGGCGCGCCACGCTGCTTGCGCAATTCCTGCGCATGGAGACCTCGATCGCCCGCCTGCAATCGGTGTCGCAGTCGTTCCTGTCCGCGCTCACGCCCAGCAATGGAGGCGCATGATGGACTACGCCAGCCCGCAGGGCTACCGTGAGATGGAAGTGTTGTCGATGAGCCCGGCGCAACGGATCGTCTTCCTCTATACCCGCCTCCATGCGATGCTCGTGCAAGCGCGCACCGCCCTGGACGCGGGAGACATCGAAGCGCGTGAGTTGCGACTCGCCGACGCCGCAGCCGTGGTGCACGAACTGGCCGTCGCGCTGGATCGGGCGCAGGGTGGCGACTTCGCCGACCGCCTCGCTGCGCTCTATGCGTGGATGCTCGCCGAATTCCAGGCCATTCACGCGCGCCCCGATCGCGAGCGTCTCGAAGCCGTGCGCCGGATCGTGGCCGAACTCCATGAGGCCTGGCGCACGGCGGCGGAGCAGATGACGAGTGCGGGGACCGCCGGATGACCAGCGGTCAGGATCCCGAGGAACTCCTCCGGGCGCAGCTCTCCGACCTCGCACGGCTTCGGACCGCGGTGCAGGCGCAGCGCGCGTCGCTGCAGATGGAGGATCCGGGGCTGCTCGATACCTTCGCGCGTGAGGCCGCGGAAATCGCAGCGGGTGTCGCCGCGCGCGATCTCGTGCTGCACGCGGTGCGCGAAGCAGCCCAACAAGTCGGGATGCCAGCCGCCCGCACCGTGTCACTCGCGCGGTTGGCGGCCGAGGTGGATCGCGCCAAGCTGCAGGCCGGCACCGAAGCGGGCGGCCTGGCGCGCCAGATGGAGGCGAGCGCCCACGCCATCGCCCGCGAACTCGCCCAGGTGAACGCCCAGTTGCACGGGATTGTGGGGGGCTACGGCGCCCCGCGGACGACCGGGGAGCCGGTCATCATGGACCGGACGGCCTGACCCGCTCATCTTTCGCGCACGGCGACCGATAACGCCTTCACGCAGCAGGGCGAGGACGCACCCCGAGACCTGGCACCAGGAGGCAGCAGATGGCGATTGACCCGATGGGCCCCGGCGGCCCCGCCGATCCGAGCATTCGCCGCGGCGCCGAGCGCCTGGAGCGCTCGGCTGCCCCTGCCTCACGCGCCACCTCGGATAGCATCAAGACGGACGCTGCCGTCGGTGACACCGTCGAACTCTCCGCGGAGGCCCTGCGCCTCGCCGCCGGCGACGACATCCCCCAGGGCACCCTTTCCGCTGAACGCCTCGCGGAAATCACCGAACGCATTGCCTCAGGCCGCTACGACAGCGCCGCAGCACGTGAAGCGATTGCGCGCGGGGTGGCGGGGGAGTTGTCGTAGGTCGTAGGTCGTAGGTCGTATGCTGTTTGATCTTGGATGTTGGAGTAGCCACCCTCTCCCGACCTACGACCTATGACCTATGACCTACGACCTCCAACCTACGACTCGCTCAGAACCCCGCCCCCGCGACCGATAACGTCTCCGTCAGCCTTCCCTCGAGGTCAGGAGCAGCACGCGTGGTAGCGATCATCGGTATCCTCGTCGTCTTTGCCGCCGTGCTGGGCGGTTTCGCCATGGCGAAGGGGCCCTTTCTCGTCCTGCTGGCTCCCGCCGAGTGGGTGATCATCTGTGGCACGGCCTTCGGGACGATGCTCGTCAGCACGCCCGGACCGGTCCTCAGGGACATGATGGGGCGCATCCCCGCGGTCTTCAAGGGCGGTGCGATCACCAAGGAGTACTACCTCGAAGTCCTCAAGCTGCTCTTCGAGCTCTTCCAGTTGGCGCGCCGTGACGGGTTGATTGCGATCGAGTCGCACATCGAGGCGCCCGATGACAGTGCGCTCTTCCAGCGGTATCCGACGGTCCTGGCCAATCACCATGCGGTCGAATTTCTCTGCGACGCGCTGCGCACGGTCATGGTGGGCAGTGTCTCGGCGTTCGACCTCGAGGCGATGCTTGAAGCCGAAATCGAGGTGCACCACGAGAACGACGCCAAGCCGGTCGCGGCGTTGAATCGCGTGGCGGATGGCCTCCCGGGCATCGGCATCGTCGCCGCCGTGCTCGGCATCGTGGTGACCATGCAGAGCCTCGGGGGGCCGATCGAGGAAATCGGGCACCACGTCGCCGCCGCCCTCGTCGGCACCTTCCTCGGCATCCTGCTCTCCTATGGCTTCGTGGCGCCAATGGCGTCGAACATGGAGGCGCGCAACGCCGAGGAGCAGGCGCTCTACTTTGCCCTGAAGGCCGGGATCGTGGCGTTCGCGAAGAATCTGCCGCCCATGATCGCCGCGGAATTCGCGCGCAAGTCGATCGGCGCCACGGTGCGGCCGACCTTCCTCGAGATGGAAGCCGCCTGCAAGGCGACGCGTCAGGAGAAGCCGGCGTGAAGAACGACCGGGAACAGATCATTCGCGTGGTGCGCAAGAAGCGCCGGGCACACGGTCATCATGGCGGTGCCTGGAAGGTGGCCTTCGCCGATTTCATGACGTCGATGATGGCGCTCTTCCTCGTGCTCTGGTTGGTGACCCAGAGCTCGGAGGTTCGCACGGCGATCGCGGGCTACTTCCAGGATCCGCTGGGCCGCGCTGGTGAGTTCGGGATGTCCGTGATTCCCGGGGACGGCCAGCCGATGCTTCCCACGACCCCGAGCGTGCAGGTCGCGATGGCGGATGGGCGCAAGGAAAAGCTGATGCAACTCAGTGAGCGCATTCGCAGTGCGCTCCCGGACTCCCTCGATTTTGGCGACCTGCAGCGGTACGTCGAGGTGACTGAGGTGGAGGAAGGGTTGCGGATCTCGCTTCTTGAGGATTCCAGCGATGTCTTCTTCCCGCGGAGCGCCGCGCAGCCCCTGCCGCAAGCCGTGGCCCTGTTCGAGGCCATCGGACGCGTGCTCGGCGCCGTCGGTTATGACATCCTGCTCGAAGGTCACACTGACGCCGCACCGTTTGCTGGGGGCGCGACCTACGACAACTGGGAACTGAGCGCGGACCGCGCCAACGCCGTCCGTCGTGCGATGATGGCCGGAGGCGTTCGCAATGCGCAGGTCATCGGCGTACGGGGCCTCGCGGATCGCACCCCACGCCTGGCTGACGATCCGTACGCACCGCAGAATCGTCGCGTGACCGTGCTGGTGACCGTCCCGGCGGACGAGCCCCCATCCGCAGGCACTGCGCTGGGCGTGCCGTGAGCGCGCCGCGCGTGATGCTGGTCGACGCAGACGCCGCACGTCGCAGCGCACTGTCGTTCGACCTGGAATCCCGTCACGGCATGCTCGTGGTCCCGCTCACGCGTGGCGACGGGATCATCGAGGAACATGCGGCCCGACCGGTCGATGCCATTGTGACGATGGCCTCGCTCCCAGACGGGGACGTGATCAACACGCTCGGCCAACTGCCGCGTCATGGCGCACACTCTGTCGTGACCATCCTCCTCGTGGCCCCCGAAGAGCATGGCCTCCGCCGCCTCGGCTGGGCCGCGGGCGCACACGCGGTGCTCACGCTCCCGGTGGACGGAAGCGAACTAGCCGCCGCCCTGCGCGCCCTCCTGGCGCGCCACACCGAGCGACGTGAAGAGGCCCGCGCGCGTGAGCGTCTCGCCGCCTCGATGGATCGCCTGACCGACCTGCTTGTCCTGATCATGGACGCCGCCGTGCCGGGCAGCGCGCATCGCGGTGCGACGCTCGCGCAACTCACGACCCGACTGGGATCGCACTTCGACCTCTCGGCCCCGTTGATCGATGATCTGGTGCGCGCGGCACGGCTCCACGAGGTCGGGCGGTTCACCCTCGGCGAGGGCGGCGCCCACGATCCAGGGCGCTCCGCGGCAGGACACTGCACGATGGCCTCGGCACTCTTGCTCGCCGACGTGCCCTACCTGCAGGAGGCCGCGGATGTGATCGAGGGGATCGGCGCGAATTGGGATGGGACCGGCTTCCCGCCGGGACGCCAGCGCGGCCAGATCCCGCTGCGATCGCGGTTGTTGCGCGTTGGCGTCGACCTGTTGGCTGCGAGTGAGCGGTTGGCCCGGGACGGTGAGCCGAGCCTGTTGGCCGCCGCGCGCACGCTGACGCCACACGCCGGGAGTTGGTACGATCCAGCCGTGCTTGCCGCGCTTGAGCAGGTGCTGTCCGATGAACGTCAGGCCGAGTGGCAGGAGGGCGTGGCGCACATCACGCTGGATCGGTTGCGGGTCGGAATGCGACTGGCGGCCGACCTGCAAACCGCATCTGGCGTGAAGCTGCTCTCGTCCGGGGCAATCCTCACCTCTGCCACGCTGCAGCTTGTTCGGCGCCGGCACGAGATCGACCCATTGGTGTTGCCGGTCCCGATCCACCGCCGCACGCTCTAGGGCGTCGGCTCGCCCTCAGGTGCATTGGGGGGGGGATCGGTGGGCAACAACTGGTCGAGCCACGCCGGAGCCGCACCGGCCGCCGCCCGGCGATTGGCTTGCGCCACCTCCACCACCAGCTCCTCGCGCAGGATACCCGTTGCGGCCGGTGCCTCGAAGCCGAGGCGCACGCCGCGCTTGTCCACCGAGAGGACGACCATCCGGATGCCGCCATCGATGACGATGGCCTCTCCGACCTTGCGATTCAGGACAAGCATGGCGTCAGACCAGCCGGAGGACGTCCTGAAGGACTTCGTCGGCCACGGAGACGAGTCGGGCTGCCGCCGCAAACGCTTGCTGTTGCTGGATCAGGGAGATCATCTCCTCATCGGTCGAGACACCCGACACTGCCGCACGACGTGAGCGTGCGCCCGACAGGATCACCTCCGCCGTGCTCGCGCTCTGGTCGGCATCGCGGACAATGGTGGCCAGCGAGGTGGCGACCGAGGCGTAGAAGCCGCCAGGCGTGTCGCCGTTGAGGGCGGCGCGGGCCGTGGTTCGCAGTGCAGCGAGGGCGAGGGCAACCGAGTTGTCCCCAGCGATGCCGGTGCCAGCCACGACCTGATCAGCACTGCCCGCCACCGCTGCCGAGAGCCGGATGGTCGCCGCCGATGTGCCGGCGGGATCAAAGAGCGACACGCCGGTGTCGCCGCCGAGCGTCGTGCCACCCTCGTGGATGGCATTGATCGTCGGCACCAGTTCGGCCGCGAGGCGATCAAGTTCGGTGCGAATGCTCTTCACGCCGTCGGTGGCCAGCTCACCGAGTGCCCGGAGCGAGCCGCTACCCGGCACCATGAGGCGGGTGCTGCCGACCACGCCCGCCCCGATCCCCCCCCCAACAAGCAGGCGCGCCTCGAGGGTCTGGTTGTAGGCCCCATCGATCAGGAGCACATCCCCAGCGACAACGCCCACCGAGCCGTCGCCCCGCTCGAGCACGCGCACACCGATCAATCCGCTCAATTCATCGAGCAGCAGTCCGCGGGCGTCCTCGAGGTCCGGCGCACTGCGCGGCGGGCTGCCGGCAGCAACGATTTGGCGGTTGAGGTCGGCCACCTGCCCCGCGATGCTGTTGATGCGATCGACCGTCTCGCGATAGGCGGCCTGCAACTGGCCTTCCTCGCCCGCGAGTCGCGCGTCGAGGGTGTTGAGTTGGCGCGCCACTGCATCGGCGGCGGCGCGGACCCCCACGCGTGCCGCACCACTCGTGGGCCGATCCGCCAGGTCGGCAAAGGCACCGAAGAGCGCATCGAGTGTGGCACCGAGACCGTTCTCCGAGGGTTCCTGCAGGACGTCCTCGACGCGCTGCAGCATCTGGCGCAGCGTGTCCGCCTGGGCATAGATCCCCTGTTCGCGCCGGAAGGCGGCATCGAGGAACGCATCGCGCATCGCGGTGGTGCCACCGGCGGTGACCCCGCGTCCGACGGTACCGAGCGGAGTGCGCAACGGCACCTCCGCCTGCAGCACGAGCCGCTGCCGACTGTAGCCTGGGGTGTTCGCGTTGGCGACGTTGTGACCGGTCACATCGAGCGATCGCTGGTGGACCAGCAGGGCCGACCGTGCGATGCTCATCAGATTGCTGAGGGCCATTGGTCAGGCCTCCGTATTGAGGAGACGCCCGGTCTCGTGGGCCGGTGCCGCAGCACGCGTGTCAGCGGTTGCCGGGTAGGCATCGGTGACCGACGCGAACAGCGACTGCAGGTACGCATCACCGGCACGCAGCGCGCTCTGCAACACCTCCTGGGTCACCTCGAGGTCGCGAAGGACCGCGGCGGCTTCTTCCCGCAACGCGGCCCGCGCATCTGCCAAGCCGTTGATGGGACCGTGGTGTGCCTCGAGCGCGTCGAGGCGCGCGTTGCCGCGCACGCCAAGATGCGCAACCAGATCTTCGCGGCGACGGCGTGCCTCATCGAGGGTCATGACCGCATGTGCCACGCGGTGCGAGGCGGTCTCGACCGTCTCCGGACTGCCTGCCGCCACGCCCTCCCGCTGGGTCGCGAGCGCGCGGCGCAGCTTGACGAGCTGCGCATGTTCCTCGACGACGGCCGCTACCAAGTACCCGCTCCGCGGGTCAGGGGAGGTCCCCCGGTCCTGTTCCATCCTGTGCCTCCGCCATCCCTGGCAGTGCTGCCGTGCCTCCCGGGTCCGCCGGAAGGTGTCGCGCCAACTGTCGGTAGAGTGCCTGTGCCAGGCCACGGTCATTGTGCGCAGCGGCCTGGCGGGCCATCTCCTCGTCGAACATCTCCTGAAAGACCTTCTCGCCGGTGGAGGTCGCCAACAGGCCACCGTCCGGCACCGCATCCCGCATCGCCTGCAGCATCTGCTGATAGAACACTCCCTCGAGCGCGCGCGCGGCATCGAGGAGTCGTCGCGCCTCGGCCGCTGAGGTCGGTGTCCCCCCCCCCGCGATCGGGGCGGTCACCGGATCACCACTTCGGCCGTCACGGCACCCGCCGCGCGCAGGCCGTCGAACACCGCCACCACATCACGCGCTGGCGCCCCCACGGCCCGCAAACCGGCGGCGATGTCCTGGACCGTCGTCCCGGCCGCCAGCGACACCAATCCCACCACCTCCGGTGCACCGTCCACGGGCGCCGCACCAATCCGGAGGGTGAGTCCATCCAGGGACACGACGGCGTTGCCCACCGTCACGTTGCCGCCCGCCACCACGGTGCCGCTCCGACCATCAATGATGATCCGCGCCGGCGACGTGATCGTCACCGGCAACGTATCCATCGCAGCCAGGAACATGGGGAGGTTATCGGTCGCCGTGGCCGGCGGGCTGAGCGCGATGGCACCGGGATCTTCGACCCGGGCGGTCCCCTCCCCCAGCGCAGTGTTGATCGCCTCGGCCACCCGGGCTGCCACGCCGAGGTCTGGCGAGCGCAGGATCAGGCGGGGCGTGGCGGAGGCGGTCACCGCTGGGAGGGCAATCTCGAGCAGCCCGCCCTCGGTGATCCGCCCGCTGGCGGCGCCACGGCTGCCGAATCGTTGGCGATCGTCCGTCGCCACCACCGGCAGCGGCCCCTGCGCGGTTGCGACCGGCGGGGCATTCGGCGCCGCGAGCAGCGGGGTCATCCACAGGACGCCCCCGCGCAACGACGTCGCGTCCCCCACGGAAGCCACCTGCACCTCGAATCGTGCGCCCGGGCGCAGGAAGGGCGAGACCTCTGCCGTCACCAACACCGCCGCCACATTGCGCAATCGCAAGCGTTCCGGCGGGATCTCGACGTTGAAGCGCCGGAGCAGGTTGGTGACCGACCGCACCGTCTGCACGCTGCCGGCGAGTGACCCGAAGGAGCGGTCGCCCGTCCCATCGAGGCCGACCACCAGGCCATAGCCGACCACGCGGACCGGGACCTCGCCGTCGCGGAGTGTGAGTGCGCCAACCGTCGTCTGCGCCAACACCGCAAGCGGGCTTGCCGCGAGGAGGACGACGAGCGCGAGGCCACGGCTCATGGCCACAGCAGCCCCAGGATCTTCCCGAAGATCCCCGTCGACGGGCCCAGCTTCTTGCCCTTGTAGGTGATCTCGGCGTCGGCGATACGTGAGGAGAGGATCGCATTGCTCGCGGAAACGTCCTCGGAGCGCACGAAGCCCGTCAGCAACACCTCCTGGCGCCGACCATCGACGAGGACGATCTTCTGCCCCTCGATCCGCGCGATGCCATTGGCCTCCAGTGCGGTGACACGGACGCTCAGGACGGAGACGAGCGAACCAGCGCGCTCGACCCGCCCGGTCTGGTTCGAGCGGGCGTCGTATCCGATGCCCACACTGCGCAGGTCCTCGGGAGCCGGCAGGGCGTCGAGTGACGCATTCTGGGAGCGCGTGTTGTTGGCGACATTGCTCTGTCGCTCCGCGGCCACGGTACTCTCATCGACCACGATCGTGAGCAGATCGCCCACGCGCAACGGGAGGCGGTCGGAGGTCCAGGAGAGGCGACCCACCGGAGCCGGCGCGGTCTCAGCTGGGGGGGGGGCTGTGGCGGCCTGCGCCTGGAGCGCGGCAGGGGCCGCGATCACCGTGACCAGCAGGTGCACGCGGGACGTCATGGAGCCTCCTCGAGGCGGGCGCGCCGGGGCGCGATGACAATACCGTGGAGGCGCGATTCGCCCACCACGGCGTGCACGGGATCGCCGAGTCGAGCGCCGGTGCGGGCAATGCCGATACGCTCGAGCACCAGCGATCCGCGGGTCCAGACGAAGGTCACCGGATCCCCCGGGGCCACCAGGCGCGCTGGCTGCACGAGGGGCGGCGACAAGACAGTTCCTGCAGGGATGGCGCGCCGGACTTCCCAGCCCGGGGTGACCGGCGTGCGGTCACGTTCCGACGGCGGTCCCCAGGTCACGCGCGGCTCGAGGCGGACATCCTCCGCCTCGAGCGCATGCCCGGGAGTGAGGTCGCGCGCCGCGACCGGTGCCGGCCCGCGCACCCCCGCTCGCACGCGCACCGCACTGGGTCGGCCTGCGGGAGGGTCAAAGGTCAGCACGAACCAGCCGTCCCCCCCCCCGCCGACCAGCCGCATCGGCACATCCGCCGCGTCCCCGGGCCAGCCAGCGTGGGTACCCCACGCCAGTTCGAGCGCGTCGGTCTCCACCCCCCAGCGTTCGGCCACCAGCGCGGACACGCGCGCGACCACCCCCGGCGGCACGGTGGTGTCGCCCGCAGCGAGCAGTGACACGCCGAGCAGCAGACTAGCGGATGAGATCATCGAGCGATCGCATCATGTCCTCGGCAGCGCGGATGGCCCGCGCGTTGATCTCGTAGGCCCGCTGCGCGGCGATCATGTCGGTCATCTCCTGCACGATCTCGACATTGCTCGCCTCGAGCGCGCCCTGCAACACCCGTCCGAAGCCGTCCTCGTTCGGATAGCCGAGTGCGACGTGGCCTGAGGCGATCGATTCGCCGAAGAGGTTGCCGCCGAGTGCCATGAGGCCTGACGGATTCGCGAAGCGGGCGAGCTCAAGGCGGCCGACCTCGATCGTGATGCCATCGGCCTGATTGGTGACCGAGACCATCCCGGTATCGGAGATGGTCACCGCGGTCGCGTCGGGGGGCAGGACGATGCCCGGGACGAGGACATGCCCGGCATTCGTCACCAACTGGCCCGTATCGGCCAGCGTGAACGAGCCGTCGCGCGTGTAGCCGATCGTCCCATCGGGCAACTCGACCTGAAAGAAGCCTTCACCCTCGATGGCCACGTCGAGCGGGCGGCCGGTGATCTCTGCCCCCCCCTGAGAATCCACCCGCGTGATCGCCGCGAGTCGGACCCCGTGCCCGATCTGCATCGCACCGACCACCGCTTCGCTGGCGGTGCGGCGCGGGCCCTGGATCGTCTCGTAGAGCACATCTTCGAAGTGCGTGCGGCTTCGCTTGAAGCCGGTCGTGTTGACGTTCGCAAGGTTGTTGGCGATCACGTCGACGCGCTTCTGCTGGGCAATCATGCCGCTCGCGCTGGTGCGCAGGCCGGGGGTCATCGGCGGGCTCCGGGCTCGGGGAGGGTCAGAGAACAGCGAATGCGGGAGCGCGTCATGGCACGCGTCCGATGTCGGAGGCGACGGTGGACATCACGCCATCCATGGCGCGCAGTGCTTCCACGTTCGCGGCGTAGGCCCGCTGGATCTGAATGAGATCCACCGTGCCGAGGAGCGGATCGACGTTGGCTTCCTCGAGCGCGCCCTGACGCACCGTCGTGCCGGGTGCGGCCGCGAACGTCGCAGCGGGGGCAAGGAATCGTCCGTGGCCTTCCTTGCGCAGGCTGGCCAGGTCATCCACCATCTCGATTCGCAATCGATCGGCGCGGGCCTCGTCCACCACCACGGTGCCATCGGGCTCGATGACCACCTCGCGGCCACGCACGTGGATCGGCCCCTCGAGCCCCAGCACGGGATGGCCGTCGCGGTCCACCAGGAATCCCGCTGCATCCATCGCGAAGCCGCCACCGCGCGTCAGTCGCTCGCCTGCACCCGTGCGCACCACGAAGAAACCGTCGCGCTCGAGCGCGAGGTCGAAAGTCCGCCCAGTGTCACGCACCACCCCTTGCCGGAAGTCGATGGAGGCGACCCCTTCCGGCACCGCGTGGTCGAAGCTCTGCGCCGTGAGGCGGTCGGCCTTGAACGCCTCGCTGGAGGCGTTGGCGAGGTTGTTCGCCGTCACTTCCTGCAGACGGGTGTAGTACGACATGGTGCGAGCCGTCGTCACGATGGCGGGTACCGTCACGTGCACCTCCCCGAAGATGATCCCCACCAGCAAGGCAAACGACGTGCCCGGGATGATGCTCGTGCAACTCGTTGCCATGGCATCACTTGTGGCACCACGAGTTCATGCGGACGACGCGGCGGCGTCTTGGGGCGGCAATTCGTGCCGCTCGGCGGCGGCGATCGCCGCACTGATCACCCGGACCGCATCGCGGGAGAGCCGCGTGGTGCGCGCGACCTCTTCGGTCGCAACCCCTGCCCGAACCAGCTCCTCGGCCTCACGTCGCCGGGCGCCGCCGTGCGGGACCGTCGCCCGCATCGCCTCAGCGAGGTGCGTGGCGAACGGGTCCGCGACTTCCACCTCCGGAGCCGTCCGCCGGGCCCGACCGCGCAACAGCAGGAGGAAGATCACCATCCCGGCGATCCCCCCCCCGATTGTCCCCACGGTCGGCGACACCGCCGTCGGCAGTCGTCGCATGAATGCGAGGAATGGCTCGAGGCGCAGACTCTGGAGCCAGGCAAGCACGGTTGGCCCATGCCGCGGGGCCAGCGAGGCCACGGCGAGCAGGCCAAGGACAAGACAGAGCGTGGTCCACAGGGTGCGGCGGGTCATGCGTCCTCCGAGAGGCGCGCGCGCAGGGCGCGAATGGCGGCGGTACGAATCTGCGAGATGCGGGACTCGGTCACGTGCAGGACTTCCGCGATCTGGCGAAAGGACAATTCCTCGAAGTAGCACAGCGCCAACACGGTCCGTTGCTGTTCCGGGAGCGACGCGATCGCACGGCGAAGCGCGTCAGCGGTCTCCTCTGCCTCGAGTCGGACATCCGGTGCGACATACCCGGGATCCGGGAGCCGCTCGGCCAGGGTCGCATGCGGTCCGGCATCCGCGGTCGCGGGGGCATCCAGTGGAACGGTTCCCCCGCTTTGCGCCTCGCCACGCCACCGCAGCAGCTGCACCGGATCGACGCCCATGGCGGTCGCCACTTCCTCGTCGCGTGGTGTGCGCCCGAGCACCTGATGCAGTGTGGCAGCCGCGGCGTCGATCTCCCGCGCACGCGTCCGCACCGAGCGCGGTCGCCAATCGGCCGCCCGCAATTCGTCGAGGATGGCCCCGCGAATCCGCGTCGTGGCATACGTGACGAAGGTGGCGCCGCGATCAGGATCGAATGCCCCAAAGGCCTGGACGAGGCCGAGCGAACCGGCCCCGACCAGGTCGTCATAGGTGACCCCGTCACCAACCCGTGCCGCCACCGACCGCGCGACATGGTGCACCAGGCCGGTGAGCTGGCTGAGGATCTGCGCCCGCACCTCCGGGTCGCCAGTGTCCCGGTACCGCGCCCAGAGCACCTCGGGGGCGTCCGTCATCACGCCGCTTACGCTCCTGCCGGGACGCTGGGGGGGGGGCATTCACTCAGCAAGCGCTCCGCCACGGCATGCAACGCGGCCTGCGCTGCTCCGGCACCGGCACGCACGACGAGCTGCGCGGGGTCCCGAAGCGCCTGGCGCATGCCATGATCCTCCGGGATCGCGCCGAGATACCGGAGGCGTCGGCCGAGGAAGCGTTGACAGGCCGCTTCCAGTCGGTCCGCCGCCTGACGCCCATCGGTCTCGTCCAAGGTGCGATTGACGACGAGCTCGATCGGCAGTCGCGGCAAGCGTCCGTGCACCAGCTTGATCAGCGCATAGGCGCTGGTCAGGGCGGTCGGTTCCGGTGTCGTCACCATGAGCAGTCGCGTCGCACGCAACGAGGCGCAGCGCAACGCGCCGTCCAGTCCCGCGGCCGCATCGACGACCACGAGGTCGTAGTCGGGATACAGGGTGCTGATCCGTCGCTGCACGCGCGCGCGATCCGCACCGCTGAGTCCGTCAAAGGCATCCGCCCCGCTGGCCGCCGGCATCAACCAGAGATTGGTGCTGACCGGCACCACCAGATCGCGTGGCGCGACATCGGCCTCGAGGAGTGCCTCTGGGGCGATCGTCGGACGCACCCCAAGGAGCACATGCTGGTTGCCGAGGTTGAGGTCCCCGTCCACCAGGAGCGTCCGACGACCTGCCGCCGCGAAGCCGGCGGCGAGCGTCAGCGCGGTCAGTGACTTCCCCGCCCCGCCCTTGCCGCTCCCGACCACGATCGCTTCCGTGTCCGTCGCGATTCCTGGGGGGGGGAACGTCATCCGGTCGGCGGCACTCGTGCGAAGGGTCCGTGCCTGATCGGTCATGCGAAGATCTCCTGTGCGCGGCGGCGCGCGGCGAGTCGCGTCACGGCCCGGTCCATCCGGTCCGTCGCGGGGTGCAGGTCGGCGGGGACCTCCTGCCCATCGGTGAACCAGCGCATCGGGAGCCCCGCCTCCGCGACGACATCGAAGACACGCGCATCGCGTGGGCACTCATCGAGCTTCGTGGCGAGCGCGTGCGTCACCCCGAACGGCGTGAACTCCGCGATGGTCCGTCGGAGGGCCACCGGCATGTTGCTCGCCGGCAGGACGAGGTGGACCTCATCCGGTGCGAGTTGCGTGAGCCACCGGCGGACGGTGCCCTGGTCCTCCACCTGGCGCGGTCCGCGCCCGGGGGTGTCCACCAGAATCACCTCGCATTCGACCAGCCGGGCGAGCGCGTGGGCGATGTCGGCTTCCGCATACGCGATCTCGCACGGCACGCCGGCGAGCTCGGCGTAGGTCTCGAGCTGCTCCACGGCGCCCACCCGATAGGTATCCATCCCGAGGAGCCCGACGCGGCGACCCCCGTAGGCCCCTCGATGCGTTGCGAGCTTCGCGAGGGTCGTCGTCTTGCCCACCCCGGTGGGACCGACCAGCGCCACGACCGGCGGACGGAGCACGGCCGTCGTGCGAGGCAGCGGCACGCGGCGCGGCGCCGGCGTCGGCACGGGCGGCAGGGCAATTCGGGGGGGGGACGCGAGCGCGGCACCGAACAGGACCGGATCGGGGCTCCGATCCGCCACCGGGTCGCGCACCGTGCGCGCGGTCACCGGCACCGGGGACGCGAGGACCTCCACGCGTCCCGGCGAATGCGTGACATCCACCACGCACGCCTGGTCGCCCAGCGCGCGTCGCACCTCGCGCAGGACGGACGGCAGATGGGTTCCCACGAAGACTTCAAGCACGCGGCACCTCCCAGATGGCGGTACTCTGGACCGGTGTCTGCGGCGGGAGTTCGCCGAGGGAGAGCACCGGCACATCGGGCAGGATCGGCTCGATCAGCCGACGAATGCCCACCCGCAGCGCGGGTGGGGTGATCAGGGGGGGCAGGCGCCCATCACGACGCCCGCGTGTGGCAAGGGTATTCAAGCCACGCAGCAGGGCGGTGAGCTGGTCCGGTTCCAGGGCTCCCCCCCCCTCACCACTGCGCGGCGTGAAGAGCACCATGAGGGCTGCCTCCAGACGCGGTCCCACGGTGATCCCGCGGACGGTGCCATCGGGATCCGCAAAGCGCTGCGCCACCAGGCGGGACAGCGCGCGCCGCACATGTTCGGTGAGCTGCTCGGGATCCTTCGACCCCTCGGCCGCATCGGAGAGTGCCTCGAGAATCGTGACGAGGTCGCGCACCGGGAGACCTTCGCGAAGGAGTCGCTGCAGCACCCGATGCAGGGTACCCAGCGACAGGCGCGATGGAATGAGATCGTCCACCAGTGCGGGGTGCGTCTCCCGCAGGCCGTCCACGAGTTCCCGTACATCCTGCCGTGACAACAACTCACCGGCATGTCGGCGCACCGTGGCCATGAGGTGCGTCGCCACGACCGTCGGCGCCTCGACCACGCTGTAACCGGAAGCCTCGGCCTCGAGGCGGCGATCGGGGGTGATCCAGGTCGCCGGCAACCCGTAGGTCGGGTCGGTGGTGCGGATGCCCTCGAGTGGCGGTGCGCCCGCGCCCGCATCGAGGGCCAGGAGATAGCGCGGCATCACCTCACCACCGGCCACGCGCACCCCACGCAGGCGCACGGCATACTCCGTGGGTGCGAGCTGCAGGTTGTCTCGGATGCGCGCGGGTGGCACCAGCACGCCGAGTTCAAGCGCCGCCTGCCGACGGAGGATGGCGATCCGCTGCGGGAGGTCGCCCTGCTGTGTTTCGTCGACCAGGGGAATGAGTGCGTACCCGAGTTCGACCTCAAGAGGTTCGACCTGCATCAGGTCGGTCAGTGGCGTGGCGGCCCCGCCGCTCG
>JAABRY010000286.1 GCA_011390645.1 Gemmatimonadota bacterium | reverse complement strand
ACTGCAACTGAAGGACGATGCCGAGGCGCTCGGCATGTTGGAGGCCAACCAGCAAAACGGCGAGTTCTTCCCCGAGGAGCCCTATCGTCTGAAGCTGCGCGCCATCCGCCAGCGACTGCGCTACAACCTCGCCTACATCCACAGCGAACTCGATGGCAAACCGACCGCCCTCGACCCGCGCGCCTATCAGAGCAAGGATGCCTTCCTCGACGACCTGTACCGCCTGCGCGATTCGCTGATCGGTATTGGTGATCGCCTGCTGGCCGAGAGCGATCTGAAGGATCTCACTCGCCTGGCCGAGACCTTCGGCTGGCATCTCGTACGTCTCGATATCCGCCAGGAATCCACCGAGCACACAGAGACCGTCACCGAGGTCCTCAAGCAACTCGCCCCGGACATCGATTACGCCAACCTCGCCGAAGACGATCGCACCCGCGTGCTCGGCGAACTGATCGAAGCCGGTAAGCACCGTGCCGAGGCATTGGGGGGCGACGGGCTGAGCGAGAAGTCACGTGAGGTGCTCAAGGTCCTCGAGGTCAAGCGCCAGCTGATCGATCACATCAGTCGCGAGTGCTTCGGTACCTACGTCATCTCCATGACCCATTCGGCCAGCCACGTCATGGAAGTGATGTATCTCGCCTCATTGACCGGCCTGGTCGGCAAGAATGCCGCCGGTGACTGGTTCAGCGACATCCAGGTCTCACCGCTGTTCGAGACCATCGAGGACCTCAAGCACATTGAGCACGTGCTGGGCACGCTGTTTGACAACCCGACCTACCGTGGTCTGGTGCGCGCCTCCGGCGAACTCCAGGAAGTCATGCTCGGCTACTCGGACTCCTGCAAGGACGGTGGTTCACTGGCCTCGGTCTGGAGTTTGTACAACGCGCAAAAGCGCGTCATCCGCCTGACGCGCAGCCACGGCATCGAGTGCCGCCTGTTCCATGGCCGAGGTGGCACGGTGGCACGCGGCGGCGGCCCGACCCACGAGTCGATCCTGTCGCTGCCGCAGGGCACCGTCGAAGGTCAGATCAAGTTCACCGAACAAGGTGAGGTGCTGTCCTCGAAGTACAGCAACAACGAGACCGCCATCTACGAACTGACCATGGGCGCAACCGGCCTGATGAAGGCCTCGCAGCACCAGGTCGTGGACGAGCACCCGGTGCCGGAGGAGTACGAGCACGTGGTGGGCGACCTGGCGCGCTTCGGCGAAGAGGCCTACCGCGACCTCACCGACCACACGCCGTTCTTCTTCCACTACTTTCACGAGGCAACCCCCGTACGCGAACTCGGTCTGCTCAACATCGGTTCGCGTCCGGCCTCGCGCAAGAAGGGCGATCTCTCCAAGGCCTCGGTACGCGCAATCCCGTGGGTATTCGGCTGGTCGCAGTCGCGGCACACCCTGCCGGCCTGGTACGGGATGGGTTCGGCACTCAAGCGCTGGCGGGAGGAAAACCCGGGTCGCGAAGAATTGCTGCACGACCTGTTCGCCCAATGGCCATTCTTCCACAGCATGTTGCGCAACACGCAGCTGTCGCTGACCAAGGGCGAGATGAACATCGCGCGTGAATACGCCGGCCTCGTTTCCGACCAGGAACAGGCGCAGGCGGTCTACGAGAAGATCCGGGCGGAGTACGATTGCGCCGTCGAGCAACTTCTCGAAGTCGCCCACGCCGACTCCCTGGTGGATATCGACGAGTACATCGGCACGTCGATGATGCGCCGCAACCCCTATCTGGACGTGCTAAACCACATCCAGATCACGCTACTGTCACGCCATCGTGACGAAAGCGTGCCGGAGGGCGAGCGCGAGCAATGGCTGCCGCCGCTACTGCGGAGCATCAACGCCATTGCCGCGGGGATGCGCAACACGGGCTGATCGGTCCGTCTTCACGGTCAATCCAGGCCACCACCCGAAACCACGGGCGGTGGCCTTTTCTTTGTCGGGCCCATCGATGGTGGTGTCGGTCAGGCGAGGCGATCGTACTGGGCGAGTCGGTCTCGCATCTGTCGGGCAAGGTCCTCATCCAGCGCACCAGCGGGCAACCGCCAACACCAGTTGCCCTCACTGGTGCCGGGGACATTGATTCGCGCCTCGGAGCCCAGACCCAGCAGATCGCCGACCGGCAGGATCGCCAGGTTGGCTTTAGAGGCAAATGCCGAGTCGATTATCGCCTCCGGCATCGGGGTGGCCGGGTCGATGCCTTGCATCGCCTCAAGCCACCGCCGCACGCGCGCCCTCCCTGCCTCGTCCAGGGAACGCCACCAACCCAGGCTGGTGTCGTTGTCATGCGTCCCGGTATAGACGACGCTGTCGTGACGATGCTGTCTGGGCAGGTGGGGATTGTCCTCATCGCCGTCAAAGGCAAAATGCAGCACCACCATGCCGGGCAAATCGAAACGATCACGCAGCTCGGTCACATCGGGTGTGATTACGCCCAGATCCTCCGCCACCAGGGGCAAGTCGTCGCCGCCGACGGTCTCGAGCGCCTCGAGTAGCGCCGCGCCGGGCCCCGGCACCCACTGCCCGCCGGTGGCATCGGGATCGTCAACGGGGATCGCCC
>JAABRY010000285.1 GCA_011390645.1 Gemmatimonadota bacterium | reverse complement strand
TGAGCGCATGCGAAGGAAGGGATCTCCACGGGTGCCCACGATACGAGTCGAGGGTATCGCATTCGGAGGGTCTGGAGATCCTTCGCTTCGCTCAGGATGACGGTCGCTCAGGATGACATTTCACCACCCTGGCATCACCCCGTACATGAGGTGACCGATGAACCCATGGCTTCGCATCGTCGTGATCGGCGCCGTCTCGCTCCTGGCGTTCAACGTCGTGGCTGCTTTTTCCTCCAAGTTCACGGGGATCCCCTACAGCTACGCCATGATCGGCTCGGCGTTGATCTACTTCGGCGTCGGCTACTTCGCGGCCCGAGCGAGCGACTCGGTGGGCACGGCGGCGCTCGCTGCCGGGATCGTGGGATTGTTCGAGGGGACACTCGGGTGGAGGCTGTCGAGCATGATCGGCCCGGTGGTGCCGCCTGAGCCTCTGGCCGACGATCCGATTCGCGCCTTCGCGCTCGTGGTCACGGTCGCGCTGGTGGTCGCAATCGCGGTGGCGATCGGTGCGGTCGGTGGGATGATCGGCAGGCGACAGTTGGCGTGAGGGGACCATCGCGTTCCGGGTTCTTTCGGCTTTCAGTGTTGTTGTTAATATTTAGCCCATATATATTAACAAGCCGACCACTTATTCAACTTTGCATCACTCCGTTCAGGGCAGGCCATGCATCGCGGGACCACCGGCCGCTACCAGGTCACGAAGCTCGGGGGTGAGGAGGTGCGGGCGTTCGTGCCGAGCCCCCTCCCCCCCACGCCGGCTGTTCAGGTGGAGGGCGCGGTGCAGCGCGCGCTTGAGCCCGCGCTCCTCGCACTGGGTCGGCTTGACGCGATTTCGTCTCTGCTCCCGAACCCGGCGCTCTTTCTCTACAACTACGTTCGCAAGGAGGCGCTGCTCTCCTCCCAGATCGAGGGGACGCAATCGTCGCTCTCCGAACTGATGTTGTTCGAGCTCGACGAGGCCCCCGGCACGCCGACCGCCGACGTGGTGGAGGTGTCCAACTACGTCGCGGCACTTGAGCACGGTCTCGCGAGACTGCGGGACGGCTTCCCGCTGTCGAATCGCTGGCTGCGGGAGATGCATGGCGTGCTGTTGCGCAGCGGAAGAGGGTCCGACAAGGACCCCGGCGAGTTCCGTCGGTCGCAGAACTGGATCGGAGGGACGCGACCGGGCAACGCCGCGTTTGTCCCCCCCCCGCCGCCGGAGGTGATCGATGCGATGAGCGCATTGGAAGCGTTCATGCACGACGACTCCGGTGACCTGCCGCTGTTGGTCCGTGTCGGCCTGGTGCATGTCCAGTTCGAGACGATCCACCCGTTCCTCGACGGCAACGGACGCATCGGCCGGCTGTTGATCACGCTGCAACTTGTGCATGCCGGTGCGCTGGCTACCCCGTTGTTGTACCTGTCGCTGTACCTCAAGCAGCATCGGACCCGATACTACCAGCTCCTCGATAAGGTCCGCACCGCGGGTGTGTGGGAGGAGTGGCTCGTCTTCTTCCTCGAGGGCATTGCGGAGACGGCCACCGAGGCGGTGTCCGCGACACGGCGACTTGTAGCGCAGTTCGACACCGATCGTGCGCATCTTGCGACACTCAAGCGCCCGGGGCGTTCCGCGCTCCAGGTCCTCGACGTACTCACACGGCGGCCGGTGATTTCCGTTCGCTTTGCCGCACAGCAGACCGGGTTGTCCTATCCGGCCGTCTCCAAGGCGCTGCAGTTGATGATCCGCGAGGGCATCGTCCGAGAGCTCACGGGCAAGCGGCGCCACCGCGCCTACGGCTATATCGGACACCTTGCGATCCTGAGCGAGGGGACCGAGCAAGGGTAGGACCGGGCGAGCACCTCTCCGCTCGGCCTGCGCTCGGGCTGACGACACGACAATCGAATAGACCGGTACCACGTCCGGTGAAATGTGGTCCCGCGAACGCGCTGGGCCAGGGCGATTCTTGCGGATGCCTGAAATCGCCCAACCCACCCAGAGGACCTGCCACCCTCCCTCGCACGGAGAGGGCCTTTGACCCCACATAGCCGTTCCACTATATTCTCTCGGGTCGATGGCCGCCGAGCAAAGGAGCTCTACTTCGTCCGTGACGCGAAGAAGGCCCTCCGGCTCATGCCAGAGGAAGTGAAGGATGTGTTCGGGCAGGCCTTGCTGGACCTTCAGTTTGGTGACACGCCGGCGATCGCGAAACCGTTTGGCGAAGGGGTGTCAGCCAAGGTGTGGAAGCTCGTGGAAGATCACGATACAGACACGTATCGGGTGGTCTATACCCTCGCTTTCAGCGATGCGGTCTACGTGCTCCACGCCTTCCAGAAGAAATCCAAGTCCGGCAGGGCGACACCACGATCAATCCGTGATCTCGTTGCGGCCAGAATGAAGGATGCCATGAACCATCATAGTGAGTTGCAGAAAGCGGGGAGCTCCGAATGACCACCACCAAGCGAACCCCGCCTGCAGTCGAACCCAGCAGCGGCAACGTCTTCGCTGACCTCGGGTTGCCGGACGCCGACCTGCGCCTCGTGAAGGCACAGCTCGCAAACCTGATCACCAGCGAGATCGC
>JAABRY010000284.1 GCA_011390645.1 Gemmatimonadota bacterium | reverse complement strand
CCGCCGCGGATGTAGATGACGTCGCCGGGTTGGGCGATGGCGGCGGCGCGGGTGAGGGTGCGGAGGGGGGTGGTGGTGGTGCGACCGTCGTTGCTGTCGTTGCCGTTGGTGGCGACGTAGAGGGTGGCGGGGGGGAGGTTGGGCCAGTCGGGGCTGGTGGGGATGCTGGGGTTGGGTTCGGGCTCGGGTTCGGGCTCGGGTTCGGGTTCGGGTTCGGGTTCGGGTTCGGGTTCGGGGGTGGTGGGGGGTCGGGCTTGGAGGTTGAGTTGGGAGAAGGTGGCGGTGGACGCTTGGCCGGGGGTGTTGGGGGCGACGGCGAGGCCGATGAAGGCGCTTTCGCCGAGGGGGAAGTCGTATTGGCCGAGGTGTCGCCAGGTGAGGCCGTCGTTGGAGAGTTCGGCGATCGTGCGGTCGTCGTCGCGGGTGAGGCGCATCCAGGTGCCGGTTCGGACGCTGGGGTCGTAGCCGCCGTTGTGGTCGAAGGTGGCGTCGCCGGTGTCTTGGCGGGTTTGGAGGACGGCGCCGTGTTCGCCGGTGATGTGGAGGAGGACGTTGCGGGCGTCGGGGGCGAGGCTCTCGCGGATCATGAGGCCCGCTTTGCTCCACTCGTGGACGTGGTCGAAGTGGTCGAGGCGGGCTTCGATGGTGGCGTTGCCGTCGACTTCGGTGTAGAGGAAGACGAAGGCGTCTTGTTGGCCCCAGATGTCGCCGCCGGCGCTGCGGATGGTGATGGGTCCGGTGGCAGAGGTAGCGATGGGTTCGGTGGTGGAGCCGGTGATGGCTTCGCCTTCGACGAGTTCGTGGTCGGGCGCGTAACCGATCGCCGCGGCCAGCCAAAGATCGTCCGGATCGGGCGTGAGGCCGGTGTCTTCGATCGGCGCGATGTAGGCCTGACTGCACGCGGCGAGCAGCAACATCACCGCCGCCAACCACGACCACCCGATCCGTGAGTTGCCGATTGGCCGCAGCGAACCATCTCGCGCCCCAGCGTGTCGTCGACTGATCTCCGGCATCCGCACCATCTCCCGTGGTTCGGATGCAACCCCATGCGTGCTCCGGCCGGTTGCATCACTGGCTCCCCGTGTCCCTTGATGCCCAGGTCGGGATCCACGGTTCATCGCCTCCGGACGCCTTACGACGTCCCATGGGTGGGCACTTGACCGGTGCGGACCAAACGAACGGACCACATGACTCGACCGGTTGCGCTACTGGCTCGGCCTGCCCCAAGCGCCCACGTTGCGGGGTCGGCGTCGTCGCCTTCGAGTCAGCGCCGGGATCTCCCGGCGTCTGGCACCATCGTATCGGCGGCGGCTGGCTCCGGCGTGCGGGGCTTCACATGCGGTGTCTCGCGGCGCTTCAGGTTGCGGTGACGGAGCCCTCGGCCAACTCGAGTGCCGCCAGCATCTCTCGGGTCACCTTGCGGACGTCGAAATCGCGCTCGGCCGTGCGGCGCGCAGCAACCCCTTCGCGCACGCAGCGCTCCGGATCGCGCGCGTACGCCAGCATCGCGGAGGCCAACGCGCCGGCGTCGCGCGGGGGAACCAGCGTGCCGTGGCTGCCTTCGCGGACGACCTCGCGGCAGCCGGGAACGTCGGTCACGATCGTGGTGCGGCCCATGGCGAGTGCCTCAAGCGCCGATCGCGGCAGTCCCTCGCGATACGACGGAAGCACGAAAACGCTGCACGCTCGCAACTGCGGGCGCACGTCCGCCACCTGCCCGTGCAGCACGATATCGCCGCGGGCGGCCGCCGCCTCCAGGGCGTCCGCATCGATGCGATCGGGGTTCGCGTCGATGCTGCCGACCAGGTGCACCTCGGCGTCAGGCACCGCAGCGCGAACCGCGCGCGCCGCTTGCAGCAACTCCTCGACGCCCTTCGACCGGAGCAGGCGCCCTACATACGTGAAGCGGATAGGTGAAGTCGGCACGGGCGAGGCCGCGAACTCGTCGAGATCGACGCCCGATCCCGCGACGACGGTGGTACGGGCGCGCGCCACGAGCTGGCGGCGCACGAGTTCGTCACGGTCGTCACGATTGTGGAACACCACGCGGCGGCAGCCGCGGAACAGCGCCGCGTACGCGAGTGACTGAATCGCGCGCGCCACCGTCCTCTTGATGGAGCTTCGACCGTCCTCGACGAAGCTGAAGCCGAGACCGGCCAGCATCGCATAGCGTCGCGGTACCCCGCGCAGGGCGGCGGCCGCCAGTCCCACCATGATGGGCTTGGCTCCGTAGGCGAACACCGCTTCGGGAGGATGGTCACGCATCCAAGCCGCCATGGCGAGCACGTCGCGGAGGTCGTGGAGCGGGTTCATGCCGGTGGGCTGGAGCGCGATGCGCAGATGGGCCACGCCCAACTGGGTGAGCACGTCCAGCGGCGGATCCGCCTCCGGTGTTGCCACGACCACCTCATGTCCTGCGGCAGACATCGCCCGCAGGAGGTGGCGGCGGAAGCGCAGCAGGTACGGGAGGTCTCCTGCCACGATCACGATTCGGCTGCTGCCTGGAGGTGGCGTGCGGGGCTCGCCGGCCGCGGCGACGCGCCGAGGCGGGTTCTGCGTGGCGGGCATGCGATCAGTGCTACCA
>JAABRY010000283.1 GCA_011390645.1 Gemmatimonadota bacterium | reverse complement strand
CGGCGTCGCCCACCAGGAGGAGTCCATCGGCGGTGCTGCGACGACAGGTTGCGTCGAACGGACCGGTCACGAGAATCTCACGCACCGTGTGGTCGAGGTCCACCCGACCACGCACGCCGGGAAGTGATGCGAGGGCTGCTGCCATGAAGGATGAGACGTCGCCGCGCGCGTCCTTCGCACGCGATGCCGGCACGACGAGCGCGACGTTGGCGACGTTGTCGGTCAAAGGATTGAGTCCGACATAGCCCGCTCGGCCCACGTGCAGCTCCGCCTGACGAGCGAGGCCGGTGACACCCTGCACATGCGCGACGAAGGCGGTGCGGCGCAGGCGTCCCTGGCGACGAACCCCCGCCGCGCGCGCCACCGTACTGCGCAGCCCGTCGGCGCCGATCACGACGCGTGCGGTGAGGGTCGTGGCGCGTCCCCCCCCCTCACGGTCGAGCGTCACGGTCATCAGTCCGTCGAGGCGCTGCGCGACATCGCGCACGCGCGCGCCCTCCTGCACGCTCACGCCATCGGCGCGTGCGGCCTCCACCAACGCGGCGTCGAGGAGCAGGCGGGGCAGGGCGAGCCCGGTGGGGCGGAAGGGTGTGCCGCCCGCCGCGGCGAAGCGCCCGGTGATCCCCCCCCCACGCGCGCCCGTCACGCTCGAGCCGGTGAGCGCCGTCGTGCCGTGGGCCTCCACCGCCGCGAGGACACCGAGCGCGTCGAGCTGGCGGACCGCTTCGGGTGAGGCGTATTCGGAGCAGGGTTTGTCGCGGGGGAAGCGGGCGCGGTCGAGCAGGAGCACGCGCCGACCGGCACGGGCGAGCCGCAGTGCGGTGGCGCTGCCAGCCGGGCCGGCGCCGACCACAATCGCATCCCACACCACCTCGGGGGTCACGACGTGCCGGCCTCGCGGGCGAGCAACGCGGTGATGCGAGCGCGCAGCGCCTCGGGGCAGCAGCGTCCCGCGTCGAGCCGCTCCAGGCGGGCGCGGAAGGCACGCTCGTACGTGCCGACCTGCCGGCAATGCCCGCAGCGCGCGAGGTGCGCCTCCATCCGGTCAATCAGCTCCACCGACAGCTCGGCGCGCAGGAAGTCGTCGAGCTCCGCCATCGCCTGGTCGCAATCCATCATCGGGGGCGTGGCCTCCGTCATCGGGTCTCCTCCGCGGCGGGGCGAAGCAGCCCCGTCTCTTCTGCATAACGTCGCAACTGCCCCTGCAGGATCCGTCGCGCGCGAAAGATCCGTGATTTCACGGTGCCCACCGGGATGTCGAGCGCTGCAGCAACCTCTGCGTAGGGGAGGCCCTCGAGGTCGCCGAGGATGATCACCTCGCGAAAATCATCGGGGAGGGCTTCGAGGGCGGCGAGGACCTCTTCGTCCACCAGGTTGCTGAAGAAGGTGCCTTCGGGGTCGGGGTTGTTGCGATCCGGCGCCTCGGGCACGCTGTCCACGTCCACCTGCTGCGGCGCACGCCGCCGGCTGCGCCAGCCATTGATGAACTGGTTGCGGAGGATCGTCACCAGCCAGGCGCGGGCATTCGAGCCCGCCCGGAACGAACTCCACCCCTTGAGGGCGCGCAGGATGGCATCCTGCACGAGGTCCTCCGCCGCACTCGGGTCGCCTGTGAGTCGCAACGCGACTCTATACATGGTGTCGAGATGCGGCAGGACTTCGGCGTCGAAATCAGGGGCGGCGGGCATGTTTGAAGGTAAGGGGGGCGCGCGGCTTCGCCGCGCGGGGTGAGGGGAGAGGCGGAACACCGGGCCCCGTCATCCCGAGCGAAGCGAGGGATCTCCACGGGTGCCCACACCACGGGCCCAGGGTATCGCATCCGGAAGGCATGGAGATCCCTCGCTTCGCTCAGGATGACGGGGGTCCCCCTCACCCCTCACCCCTCACCGTTCACCGTTCACCGTTCACCGTTTAGCTTGCTCCCACTCATGTCCACTCCCGTCCCTGCCATCCTGCCGCTCTCCCTCCTTGAGGCGGTCCAGAACATCGACACCCCGGCCGACGACGGCTTGGGGGCGCTCGAGCACGAGCTGGCCTCCAAGCGCCTCGGGCTCTCGCCCACGGTGGCGGCGCAGGTGAAGCGCTACCGTGAGCGCGCGGAGGACGACAGCCCGCTCGACTACGATGAGGCGCTGGCGGTGTTCCGGCTGGTGGGACGGCGTCCCGATGCGGAGCTGGTCTATGCCGATGCCGGTCGGCGGGCCGCGCGCTGGGCGGCGCGTCAGCAGGGCGCGGCCACGCGAGGCATGGGGAAGGTGGTGCCCGGGCGCTTCGGACTCGCGGTGCGCCTCGGCGCAGCAGGCGGGTTGGCGCGGCGCTGGTTGCTCGCCGACTTGCGGCGGGCCGACGTGCTGGCACGGTGCGAGATGACCGACTCCCTGGCGTTCGAGGCACGACCTGACGGAGCGGGGTGTCAGTTCTATACTGCCGCCCTCGGCGAGCTGCTGCGGTTGGTGGGCAAGGTCGAGGGGGCAATGGTTCACGAGGCGTGTCGCGGTCGCGGCGACGCCCGCTGCATCTGGCGCGCGGCGCGCGCGGAGGGATACGACTGATGCTTGACGCACTCCTGGCGCTCGAGCGCGCCCAGC
>JAABRY010000282.1 GCA_011390645.1 Gemmatimonadota bacterium | reverse complement strand
CCGATATGTTACCCTTCGCGGTAACATTATCCGACTGACAAGCTGGGATCATTGTGAAAATCAAGCGCGTCGACGCCAACAACCGGAAGCGGGCGTTCGAGGTGAGGACGTTCCGGGAAGAACTGGTCTATCCGTACGCGAAACTCGCGCTGCCACCGACCGGCGATGATCCGGTCGTGGACGTCTTCCCCGATCCGGAGACCGGACGCGAAGCGTTCACATACCGTCTCGCGTCTGGTGCGGAAGACACCATCCACCTCGACGCGGTGCTGGAGTACCATCAGGACCCGGCCTACCTGCATGAGTTGCTGCTGCATCGCCTGACCGTCGAAGCCAGGAAGGCCCTCGCCACGAGTGATCTCGCCAAGCGTGAGGTCGCCCGACGGCTCGGCACGTCCCCGAGCCAGTTGTACCGCCTGCTCGACCCGAGCAATTCGGCGAAGTCCGTCGGGCAACTGCTGGCGCTGCTGCACCTGCTCGGGCGTGAAGTGGATGTGGTGGTGCGGCCGGTGGCGACGGGTGGGTGAGAGGCGAGCTGCGAACCGCGAGCAGCGAACGGAGAACGGCGAACTGAGTAGGAATCACCCCGCCGCTCTCGCTATGCTCGAGGGCGGGGATACCCGCATGTGGTCCCTTCCCTCAGTCAGCCCGGGACAAGCGCGTAGGCTCGGGACGAGTGACATTCCTGTAATTTGCGGTTCACCAATCACGAATCGCCCACCGCCCCCCCAGGAACTCCCTGCCATGCCAAGAGCTGCCAGCCTGCTGCTCGCCTTCCTCACTGCCTGCGCCGCCCCAACTGCACAGAACGCCAGGCAGATGACCACGCGTGACTCTGCCGGGGTCACGATTGTCGAGTATCCGCGAGGCCTCGTGGCCGAGCTCCCGGTCTGGCAACTTGGTGACGCGCTCACGGTGATCGGCGGCGAAGATGCCGACCAGAGCCACGACATGACCGGCGTCATTGGTGGACTCCTCGAGGATGCCGGTCTTGTGGTCGCCGACGAGACCAACATGCAGCTCCGTCGGTTCAGCACCTCGGGTGAGCTGCTCGCTGCCACGGGTGGGCGGGGCAGCGGCCCAGGCGAGCTGCTCTACCTCACGCAGGTGCTTCGGTCCCCCGACGGTCCGGCCGCGATGGATTTCGGTCGCGGCGTACTCGTGATCTACGATGATTCGCTGCGATACCTGCGCGAGGTCGCCTTCCGCGAGTTCGACGGTGGCACACGCTATCAGGTCATTGGCGTTGAGGATGATGGGACACTCCTCGCGCGCGGCGGGCCGAGACAGGGACATTCGCTCGAGCCGCAGAAGAGCGAGATCCGACGCGACGCTGAGGTGGTCGAGCGCTTGCATCCTGGCAGCGGCCGCATTGACTCGCTCTTCACAACCTCCGGGCCAGAGTACTATCACCTGACGAACGGGATGCGCGGTCGCCGATTCGCAATGACCTCGTTCGTGGGCCGCAACGTGGACGGCTTCCTGTCGAGCGAGGGTGAACGGTGGGAGATCGTCGGCCGCGACAGTTCGGGCGCGATTCGTCGCGTGGTGCGGTTCGATCTGCTGCGCCGCCCGGTCACAGAGGCGATGCGCGCAGCACAACTGCGTCTCGACCACGCCGAGATTGACGCGCTGCCACCGGGAGGGTTTGAGGGCATACGACGGTTGGCGGCGCTCGACTTCGCGGACCCACGCTTCCCCGATTCGCTGCCGCCGTTCGATCGCTCCCGGTTCGGTCGTGATGGCACGCTCTGGCTTCGCGAAGGGACTGCACCCTCCGACTCCCTCCAGCGCTGGTTTGTCTTCCACGGCGACTCCCTGCTCGCCACGCTGTCGATTCCCGCCGGCTTCGACGTGCTCGACGCGCAGCGCGATCGTGTCCTGCTGCGTCGCACCGATTCACTGGACATCGGATACATCGAGTTGCGTGAGGTGCGGGTGGGTCGGTGACCGCAAGCGGCGAACCGTGAACGGGGATAGCACCCTCGTCCCGAGCAACGCGAGGGATCTCCACGGGTGCCCACACCACGGGGCTAGGGTATCGCATTCCGAAAGCGTGGAGATCCTTCGCTGCGCTCAGGATGACGGGGTTTGGGGGGAGTGCTTTGCTCAGGACTTCATGACGAAGCACTCCTCCCCATCCCGAATCTTTCCTGCGCACCTCGCGTAGAGCCGGGTCCTCAGCCCGTCCGCTCGCCGCCTGGAGGCCCCCGTGCACGCAACGACAATCACCACGCCGCATCCCGTGCCTCGATGGAAATGGGGCACTGCGCTGCTCGTGGGCACGGTGCTCTGGTTCATCGGCCTCATCGCCTCGGAGGTGATCCCGCAGGTCCTCCTTGGCATGGAGCTCGAAGGCCCGACCTACGCCCTCGTGGGAGTGATTCGCGCCGTGCTCGGGCTCGCCGCGATCGTCGTGGCACTCCGGATCGTGCAGTACCGACTCCGCGACATCGGCCTCGTGGCCACCCAATGGCGCGACGACGCCTGGCTCGGCGCGGCGATCGCGATCGGCTTCGCCCTGCTCAAGTTCATGGTCATCATCCCCAACACCGGCGGCGCGGCGCGCAGCGATATCGTCGCGAACGCCGCCCAGAT
>JAABRY010000281.1 GCA_011390645.1 Gemmatimonadota bacterium | reverse complement strand
GTCTCGACCACGTTCGAACGTCACGGGGAGATCCAGCTGCAACTGCCGTCGGCCGATCGTGATCCTTCGCCCGCGCAACAGGCCTGGATCGATGTTCTGGTCGATGCGAACGGTACCTACTACGTCGACGGACGCGAACTGGTGAACCGTCGCCCGGAGACCTTGCAGCGCATGCTGGAAACCGTGCTCGGCGAGCGCAGCGGACAACCGGTCCTGGTGCGTGCGGACGCCAACGCCTCCCACCAGTCCGTGGTGACCGCGCTGGACGTGATCGGCAAGCTCGGTGTGACTTCCGTGTCCATCGCCACCATCGGCCGCACTCCCGATGACCCCTGATACCGTGCACGCCCCGTACGACTCCGGGATGCGGGTCTACAGGCGGCTGCTCGCAATCGCTTTCCTGTACTGGCCGCTGTTGCTGATCGCCACCGTCACCATGATGGTGATGGCGTTGACCGAGGCCGGCTTCGCCGCGCTGATGAAGCCGCTGATGGACGATTCCTTCGGCGAGGGCGGCAGCGAACTGGCGCGCTGGATTCCGTTGCTGCTGATCGTGCTGTTCGCTGTGCGCGGTTTCGCCGAGTTCGGTTCGACCTATTCGATGCGCTATGTCGGGCGCCAGGTGGTCAAGCATCTGCGCCGGCAGTTGTTCGAGCGCCTGCTGGTGATGCCGGTACAGCATTTTCAGCACCAGTCCAGCGGCGAACTGATCTCGCGCCTGACCTACAACGTCGAGCAGGTGGCCAACGCGGCCACCGACGGTTTCAGCGTACTCGTCCGCGACACGCTCACCATTCTCGTGCTGCTCGGGTGGATGCTCTATCTGAGTGTGTCGCTCACCCTGGCGGTGCTCGTCATCGCGCCATTCGTGGTGCTGGTGGTGAAAGTCGTGGCCCGGCGCTTCCGCAAGATTTCGCACCGCATCCAGGGCAACATGAGTGACGTGACCCACGTGACCCAGGAGGTCATCGAAGGCCATCGGGTGGTTCGGATCTTCGGGGGTGAGGCCTACGAGCGTGAGCGCTTCGACGCCATCAACGAGCGCAACCGGCACCTGCACATGCGCATGGAGGGCGTGAAGGCGGCCTACGTTCCGCTGATCCAGTTCATCATCGCATTGGTGCTCGCGTTCATCATCTGGACCGCAACCTCGGACGTGCTCGGTGAGCAGGTCACCGCGGGGACATTCGTCTCGTTTCTCACCGCGATTCTGCTCCTGCTCACTCCCGTGCGCCGGCTCAGCATGATCAACGCCACGCTGCAGCGCGGCATCGCGGCGGGCCAGAGCATTTTCGCGGTTCTGGACCAGGAAGCCGAACGCGACGCCGGGCATACGCCCATGGAGCGCGCCCGGGGCAGCCTGCGTTTCGAACGGGTGAGTTTCCGCTATGAACCCCAGGGCCCCGACGTTCTGCGCGACGTGAGTCTGGAGGTCCGGCCCGGCGAGAGCATTGCGCTGGTCGGCCGGTCCGGCAGCGGCAAGTCCACCCTGGTCAACCTGTTGCCGCGCTTCTTCAGACCCACCCAGGGGCGCATCGTGCTCGACGGCCACGATCTCGAGGATCTGCGCCTGCGTGACCTGCGGCGGCAGATCGCCTACGTGGGGCAGAACGTCACTCTGTTTGCGGACTCCGTTGCCGCGAATATCGCCTATGGGCGCATGGAGGCGACGCCCGAGGAGATCCGGGCCGCGGCGGAGGCGGCCCACGCGCTCGAATTCATCGAGCGTCTGCCCGAGGGATTCGACACCCAGGTCGGCGAAAACGGGGCGCTTCTCTCCGGCGGTCAGCGCCAGCGCATCGCGATCGCGAGAGCCCTCTTGCGGGATGCCCCCCTGCTGATCCTCGACGAAGCCACGTCGGCGCTGGACAACGAATCCGAGCGCAAGGTGCAGTCCGCTCTCGAGAACCTCATGCAGACGCGGACCACCGTGATCATCGCGCACCGACTGTCCACCATCGAGCGGGCTGACCGCATCGTGGTACTCGACGCCGGGCAGGTTGCCGAGATCGGGACGCACGATGAGCTGTTGGCACGGGACGGCCTGTATACCCACCTCTACCGACTCCAGTTCCGCGAATCCGAGGTCGTCTGACCCGGTGGCTGTCGTGGATTCCGGCTACGGCGGGGGCTTCTGGCCGGTCTGGCGGGCGACCGTTCGGGATTACCGCTCGGGCGCAGGCGCCAGGGCACGGGCACGCCACGGCTTTCTCACCCCCCCTGAGGGTCGCGGGCGGGTGGTCTGGATCAAGGCCGGGGGCACCCCGGAGTCGCTGCGTCTCGGGGTGGAACTGGTGGGCGCCGTCCGCGAGCGCCGGAAGGACGTGCGCATCGTGATGACCTTCGAAAACGAGAATCCGGATCTGTTGCAGACCTGGATGCAACCCTGGCGCGGGGTGGGTGTCGGGTACGGCCCCTGCGATCGTCCGGCGGTCGTGCGCAGGGTGCTGCGCCGGTTTCAGCCCTGCGGCATCCTCCTGGCCGAATCCGAACCGCCGGGTCAACTTTTGCGCGGCGTGCAGGTGCCGGTGGCCGCTGTCGGTACCCCGCTGCCGCCGGCTCCGGTTCGCGTGGCCTGGCCGCTCAGCGCGGAGGACCATCATG
>JAABRY010000280.1 GCA_011390645.1 Gemmatimonadota bacterium | reverse complement strand
TGCTCGACGGTCTCGTCGAACTCGCGGCAGACCTCCCCTTGCTCTGGCCGGTGCACCCTCGTGCGCGCCGCACGCTCGATGCGATCGGGAGGTCACTGCCTGGGGCGCTGCACTTGATCGAACCGGTGGGCTACCGCACGATGACCGCGCTGCTCGACGGGGCCGCGGTGGTGGTCACCGACAGCGGTGGATTGCAGGAGGAGAGCACCGCCCTAGGGGTACCATGCGTGACGGTGCGCGAAAGCACCGAGCGCCCGGTCACGGTCTCCGAGGGGACCAACCGGATGGTGCCGTGGCCTCCCACCGCGGCAGGGCTGCTGGCGACCGTCGCTGCCGCACGCGCCGCCGGTCGCACCGCAGGGAGCAAGGCCGGGCCGCCGGCGGGCTGGGACGGTCGCGCAGCGGAGCGGATCGTGGCTGCCCTCGAGGCCGCCAATACGGCCGACGCACTGGTCCCTCTGCCTGACGCGCTGGTGCGTGGCTAGCTTCCAGCAGTGACCCCGATGCCATCGCCTCTCAACACCTCCGACCCGCTGCTCTTGCCGCGGCTGGCCGAGCTCGCCCACGCCGACCCTGCGCATGTCGTGGTCGTGGAGGGCGAGGTGCGGCTCACGCGTCGCGAGTTGGCCGAGCAGGTCGACGCCGCGGCGCGCGGCATGCGCGCCTCGGGGATGATGGCCGGTGATCGGATCGCCATCGATCTCCCCAACGGCATCGCCTGGGTCGTCGCGGCGCTCGCCGCGGTGCAGGCGGGACTGACGATCGTGCCGCTCGATCCGGGACTCAACTATCACGAGCTCAAGTACCAGTTGCGGCACGCCGAGGTGGCGGGCGCCATCATCCCGGAGTCGGGCGGGGCGTTCGACTACCTCGAGCTCTTCGACGACATGCTGCCGCATCTGCCGGAGTTGCGACTGGTGGTCTACGTCGGCCCAGGCACGGCCTGGTTCGACAACCGCGCGATTCCCTTCAAGGAGTTGCTCGCACGCGGGGAGCGCCATGGGCCGTTGGAGCCCGCGGCCCCAGCCGCGGCTTCAGCCGCGGTTTCAGCCACGGCGCCATTGGCATTGTTGTACACCTCGGGGACGATGGGGAAGCCCAAGGGGGTGATCCTCTCGCAATCTGCGATGGTGGGGTGTGCGGAGGCGATCCGCGCCGCACTGCCCCTGGAGGCAGAAGAACGCATTCTTCTGGCGGTCCCATTGCACCATGTCTTCGGGCTGAGTGCCTTGCTGGTGGGGCTCCTGCACGGCGCCAAAGTGGTGCTGCTGCCGCACTTCACGCCGGCGGGTGCGCTCCGGGCGATCGCCACGGAGGAGATCACTCACCTCCCCGGCGTCCCGACGATGTTCGAGATGATGATGCGTGCGCCCGAATTTGCCGATGCTAGGGTGACGTCACTGCGGAGTGGCGTCGTGGCCGGGAGCACCGTGCTTCCTGCCCTCGCCGATCGGATTCGCCGCTGGTGCAACGTCGAGGTGCTGTATGGCCTCACTGAAGGAGGACCGGTGATTTCGCTCACCAGGCCGAATGACCCACCTGAGCGCCGGCGTGCCACGGTTGGCCGCCCGCTCGCAGGGGTCGAGGCGAGGGTGGTGGACCTCCGGAGTGGCGAGTTGCACGCGCTGGAGGCGGTGGGCGAGTTGGCGATTGCTTCGCCCTGGCTGATGGTCGGCTATCACCGGATGCCGCAGGAAACGGCCCGCGTCCTCACCGAAGGCGGCCACCTCCTCACCGGCGACCTCGCGGTCGTGGACGAGGACGGCTACATCACCCTCGTGGCTCGACGCAAGGAGATCATTCTCCGCGCGGGGCAGGCGGTGACGCCGCGCGAGATCGAGGACGTCCTCCGCACCCACCCGGGGATCGACGATGCCTGTGTCCTCGGCCTCCCACATGATGTCCTCGGCGAGGTGATCTGCGCCTGCGTCGTGCCCGTGGAAGGCGCCGTGGTGACGGCCCCCGAATTGATGCGCTTCTGTCAGGACATGCTCGCGGCCACCAAGGTCCCCGATCTGGTCCGCTTCTTCGATGATTTCCCTCGGACGGCCTCTGGCAAGATTCGCCGGCGGGACGTGGCAAGGATGGTGGTGGAATGAACGCGCTCAAGTCGTTCGCGTCGCTGGCGTCGTTGGCGCTCGCCCTGGCTGCCTGTGGCGGTCCCGAGCCGATCACGCTCGTCGAGCCGCCGGCTCCCCCGCCGGCTCCGGCCCCTCCGGTGGTGCCGACGGCGCCGGTCGTCACCCTCGCCGCGTTCACGATCTCCCCGCACGCCGACACCCTGCTCCCCGGCGATACGCTACGTTTCGTGGCGAAGGCCACCTTCAGCGATAGCGTGCCGCGGCCGCTGAAGGTGACCTGGACCGCGACAGGAGGGACGATGGACAGCACCGGACTCCTCACCGCCGGCACCGCGCTCGGCAAGATCATGGTGATGGCCGCCTGCGCCTGCACCCCCGCCGATTCGGCGGCTGCTGCTGCGGGGTCCGCGGCGACCGATTCTGCGCGCATCGACGTGGTCGCACCACCGCCGGTGGTGGAGCAGGTTCCGCTGCGGTTGCACCGGATGGATGGGGGCAGCGGCGACGTGGTGGTGAGCAACGGGATCCCGTTG
>JAABRY010000279.1 GCA_011390645.1 Gemmatimonadota bacterium | reverse complement strand
TCGCACGCCATCGAAGAACTCGCCGAGTCAACGCCCGATGCACTCTGGCCCGATTTCACCGGTCGTCTCCCTGAGGAGTTGCCGTGGCACATCACCTGATCCTCGAGACCGCCGACTTCGCCGAACTCCGCAGTGCGCCAGCGGCGATCCACACCTCCGAGGTGGTGATCGACCTCACCGGGCCGGGTGCGCTCACCTGCCTGCAGGGGATCCTCACCAACGACGTCGTGAAAACCGGCCCCGAGGCACTGCTCTGGGGCGCGGTGCTGACGCCGAAGGGAATGATCATCACCGATTGCTGGGTACAACGCCGCGGCACGGATGCACGCCTCATCGTGCCAGCCGCCGGACGTGATGCCCTCCAGACGTTGTTGACCCGCTCCTTCCCACCGCGGCTCGCCAAGGCGACGCCGCGGCCGGAGTTGCAGGTCGCGTGGCTCACCGGCGGCGTACCGGCTGCGGTCGACGGGGTCGAGTTGATCGCCCCGACGGCAACGGCCCCCTTCACTGCGGTCGCCGTGGGCGACAAGACAGTGCTCATGCCTGCACTTGCGGCCGCGGGGTTTCCGACAGCACCACCCGAGACTGCCGACGCCCTTCGCCTCCTCGGTGGCTGGCCCACCCTCGGCCGTGAGATCAACGACAAGACCCTTCCCCAGGAAGTCCGCTTCGACGAACTCGAAGGTGTCCGCTATGACAAGGGGTGCTACGTGGGCCAGGAGACGGTGGCGCGCCTGCACTTTCGAGGGCATGCGAATCGGACCCTTCGCGGGGTGAGGGGGCTGGGAGAGGTCCCCGCGGATGGCAAGATCTCTGTCGAGGGGGAACAGGGGGAAAAAGGGGAGGTGACGACGTTCGCATCCACTCCCGGCGGATGGGTTGGCATCGGAAAGATTCGGCGTGAAGTCGAGACGGGGACCGAGGCGATGGTGGGTGGACGGCCGGCGATGGTCGTGGAGTTGCCGTTCGGCTAGAAGCGAACGGCGACCGGCGAACAGCGAGCCTTCCATGGGGTAAGCCCCAATCGAGGACACGCTGCTCGACTCAATGCTCCCGTTCACCGTTCACCGTTCACCGTTCACCGTTCACCGTTCACTGAAAGTCCCGTCAATGTCCCCCGCCCTTCCGCAAACCCTCGCCGACCTCAAGACCTCTCCCTGGGCCGAGGCCCCGCTGCGTGGGCGATCGGTGCGAGATGAGATCCGGGCCAATCTCCTCGTCCGACTCAAGGACGGTGGTCCGCTCTTCCCGGGGATCGTGGGCTTCGACGACACCATCATCCCCCAACTCGTCAATGCTCTGTTGGCGAGGCACGACTTCATCCTGCTCGGCACGCGTGGTCAGGCGAAGACGCGACTCTTGCGGGCGTTGGTGCAGTTCCTCGACCCGGTGATCCCGGTGATTGCGGGGAGCGAGGTGAACGATGACCCCTTCGCGCCGATCTCCCGCTTCGGGCGCGAGCAGATCGAAGCGATGGGTGACGCCACCCCGATCGGTTGGTGGAAGCGCGAGGACCGCTACATCGAGAAGCTGGCCACGCCCGACGTCACCATCGCCGACATCATCGGCGACCTCGACCCGATCAAGGCGGCCCGGGGAGGCCACCTCCTCGGCGATGAGTTGACGATGCACTTCGGCCTCCTCCCCCGCGCCAACCGCGGCATCTTCGCGCTGAACGAGCTGCCCGATCTCTCGGGCAAGATACAGGTCGGTCTCTTCAACGTGATGCAGGAAGGCGACGTCCAGATCAAGGGCTACCCGGTGCGGCTCTCGCTCGACGTGGTGCTCGCCTTCACCGCGAATCCTGAGGACTACACCGCGCGAGGCAAGATCATCACGCCGCTCAAGGACCGGATCGGGTCCGAGATCCGCACGCACTACCCGCAGAGCGTCGAAGCCGGCATGGCGATCACGCAGCAGGAAGCATGGATCGACCGCGATGGCACGGCCGTCCGGATTCCGGAGCTGTTGATGGAATTGGTCGAGCGTATCGCCTTCGAGGCGCGCGTGGATCAGCGCGTGGACAAGCGGGCGGGCGTGTCGCAGCGCTTGCCGATCTCGTTGCTGGAGATTGTCGCGAGCAACGCCGAGCGTCGCACGCTGGCCAGCGGTGAGCAGGAGATTGTCGCGCGGGTGGAGGATGTCTACGCCGGTCTCCCCGCGATCACGGGCAAGCTCGAGCTTGAGTACGAAGGCGAGTTGCAGGGTGGCGATGCGGTCGCGCGCGAACTGATTCGTCGTGCTGCCGCCGCGACCTTCGATGACCGTGCCGGCGATGCCGACGTGGACGAGATCGTGAAGTGGTTCGATGAGGGGGGGGCACTGAAGGTCGGACTGGAGGAGCGCACCGAGACTTGCTTCCGCGGCTTCGGCCTGGTCCCTGGTCTGCACGATCTGGTGCACGAATTCGAGCTGGCCACCGCCTCTGATCGCGCGGGCACCGTCACCGCATGCGAGTTGGTGCTCGAGGCCCTCGTCGCGAAGCATCGGATCTCGCGCACCGAGGACCACGGATTTCAGCGGGCCCGGGCGTCGCGGCGCCGGGAGAACTGAGGGGAGGCTCCCCGCCCCCCTCAGGGGCGGCGGGGCCTCCCCGGGTTGCCTGGGCCAACCACTGCATGGCGAGCCAGTCCAACTGACCA
>JAABRY010000278.1 GCA_011390645.1 Gemmatimonadota bacterium | reverse complement strand
TCGGTCAGGTGCTCGCGATCGGCTTCGCGCAACGACGCCACAGTCTCCGGCGGGAGCGGTCGGAACTCCGGGGGGCGCTGCGAACTCGTGGGATCCCAGCGCCAGAATTGTTCGAAGGCGCCCTGCGATCTCAGCGAGAGATTGCAGCGCGTGGTGTCGAGGTCACAGAGGTAGTGACCCAGGACACCGGCGACGAGTCGGGTCGCCTCGGTCGTACCAGTGAAGCGCTCTCCCTCGAAGTGGAGCAGCAACTCGCGTCCGTCGATTTCGTAGGTCCACGCTTCGCGGGTGATCGTGGCATTCGGCGAGCGAAGTTGGACGGGGCCGACGACGCCTCCCATGCTACCGGCGGAGCTGTTGACTCGCCGAGCTTGATCCCGCTCGTTGAGAATCGCCCGGCCGACCACGCGGGTGGTATCACGTCCGGCCCACTGGATCCGCTTCACCGGTGGGCCCAAGCGGAGCCACACCGCAGCACGATCATCGTAGCGCGGGTCGTACCGCTGATGGTTGCGGAAGGGTTCGGCGGCCACCAAGCCGGGATCGTACCACGCCTCCATGATGCGCACGCCGTGAGGGAACAGCTGGATGTACCGAGGATCCGCCGGCTCCGGAAGGTTCTCCGGGGTGGCCGCGTGCGCGAAGCGGGCAAGCGATCGCGTCGGGATGGTGTACCGGAACGCCGCATCCGCTACGCGGAGCCGACGGAAGTGTTCTTCAATGCGACTTCCCGCACTGCGGCCATCGCGCACGTCACGAGACGCAAGTCGGTCCCGAACCCACGCGCTGCGTGTCGAATCCGCGAGCGTTAGCCACGCCTCGGCCTCCTCCGGTTCGAGAAACCACCCGAGATGCCATCCAATTGCCTCCCAATCTGCTGGCGTCTTTGCGCTGCCAATGGCCCGATCGAACAAGCGCCGACCACCTGCGCCGTCATCCTGTGCGAAGGCACTGCGCGCCGCTTCGATCAGGAGCCAGGTGGAGTCCCTGCCCTGCTGCAGGCCGTGCACCGCACACCGTTCGAGATCATCCCACGACATGAGACGTCCGGCGGTCTCGACGCAACCGCGCACGGCGAAGGTTCCGAGTCGGTCATCTCGATCCATACGATCTCGGAGCAGAGCAACCGCGCTGGCTTGCGAGTCCGCCTTTGGCTCCGCGAGAAGCAACAACCCGAGGAGGTCGGACATCGGCGAGACTGATGCACCATCGTTGAGAGCTGCCAGCGCTGCACGGACCGCGCCCTCATGCCACGACGTCCCCGATGGCATGTTCCAGCTCTCACGGGCGATCACATCCGCGAGATACAGCCTGGCCCGGGTGCAGGCGATGTCGGCCAGGGTATCTGACGTGGTCCGGGGGGCGCGCTCACTCAGGACCCTCTCCTGCTGAAGGAGCTCGTCAACGGACCGAGTTGCTGGGCAGATCTCCGCAATAGGCTCCGCCGTGGCCGCCACCAGCGAATCCAGCGAATGGCGCTGGGCATGCACAGCCAGCGGCCAGACGAGGAGTCCGAGGAGAAGGAGGGGCACGAATTGGGTCCGGGCTACGGGGAATGAGATTGTGACGCCTGACCCGTACCGACTATGCACATATCGGACGAGAGGAACCCCTCCCTCGGCCTACGACCTACGACCTACGACCTACGACCCGGCGGCTGACCCTTCGACTTCGCTCAGCGCAGGCACCGCCGGCTGGATGCCAACGATCAAAGACTAAATTCCGACCCCATGCCCGAACTCCCCGAAGTCGAAACCCTCGTCCGCCAACTGCGCGTGCGCCTCACGGGCCGCACCATCCTCACGGCCACCCTCTCGCACGACAATCTCCTCGACGGCGTGAGCGCCACGGACCTCACCCACGAACTCACCGGTCGCACCATCACCGATGTGTCCCGCCGCGCGAAGCACGCACTGCTCCACACCGACACCAACACGCTCGATGTGCAACCCGGGATGACTGGCTCATTGATCGTGTACGACGCCCCGCTCACTGCCGACGAGGCGAAGTACGCCGTGCTGCGCTGCCCGCTCGATGACGGCGCCGAGCTGGTGTATCGCGACGTACGCCGCATCGGCACGATCCGCTGGCTCGATGCAGCGGGCTGGGAAGCCTACGCCGCACGACTCGGCCCGGAACCACTCGACCCTGCCTTTACGGCTGCAGACTTCGCCACCAGGCTCGGCGCATCGCGCGCTGCCATCAAGAAAGTGCTGATGGACCAGAAGTACGTCGTCGGCGTCGGAAACATCTACGCCACCGAGGCGCTCTTCTTCGCAGGCATCGATCCGTCGAAGCCCGCGCACAAGGTCCCGCGTGCACAACTCGAAGCGTTGCATGGCCACGTCGCACGCATCCTCGCGCAGGCCATCGCTGCGGAGGGGACCTCGTTCCGTGACTACGTCACCAGCACCGGCGCGCCAGGCAATTTCCAGATGCAGCTCTTCGTGTATGGCCGCGAGGGGGAGCCATGCCGGGTCTGCGGCACGACGCTCGCGGGGACGCAGGAGATTGATGCGCGGATGACGGTCTTTTGTTGGAGGTGTCAGAAGTAGCGGGATGTTGGATGTTGGATATTGGCTGTTGGATGTTGGCTGTTGGACCCTCGTCCCGAGCGCAGCGAGGGATCTCGAGACTCGCCAACACACCCATGC
>JAABRY010000277.1 GCA_011390645.1 Gemmatimonadota bacterium | reverse complement strand
CCGCCACAGGCTTGAGCGTTCCCTCGCTTTAGCGAGATCAGCCGAGCCGTGGCTTTAGCCACGAGCTCTCACGATGGTCCGCGCCGCCACGAGCTCGCGACGATCCATTCCGCCACGCGCTCGCTCGCGACGATCCCTTCCGCCACGTGCTCGCGACGATCCGTCGCGCCATCACCCCAATGATCCTTTCCACCAAGATCCTGCGCGTTTGGGATAGAGCCATCCCCCATCCCGGAGCGCAGCGTGTCCCGCATTCACCCCTTGATCTTCCTTGCCGCCCTCGCGTCCGCGTGTAGCGGAGGCACCACCACACCGACTCCCCCTCCGCCACCACCCCCACCGCCGCCGCCCGCCGCGGTGGCGACCGTGACGGTGACGCCCGGCACGAGCACGCTGGCCATCAATGCAACCGCGCCGCTCACCGCCACGCTGCGTGATGCCGCAGGCAATACGCTGACCGGGCGGTCGGTCTCCTGGAGCACGTCGAACCAGGCGATCGCGACCGTCTCCCAGACGGGTGTCGTGACCGCGGTGACCGCTGGCGGTCCCGTCACCATCACCGCCACGAGCGAGGGGAAGAGCGGGACCGCGAGCATCACGGTCAGCCCACCGGTCATTGCCAGCCTGGAGCTCAGCCCCCCCACCACGACCCTGGGGGTCGGCGAGACGGTGCAGCTTGTGGCCACCCCTCGTGATGCCGCGGGGACGGCGCTCCCGATCAACGTCACCACCTGGGCGACCAACAACGATCAGGTGGCAACGGTGAGCTCCAGCGGACTCGTGACCGCTATCGGTCCGGGTGGCCCCGTCACGATCAGCGCACAGGCCGGGACCGTGAGCGCGACCGCCACGATCACGGTCACTGCACCGCCGCCGACGGTGGTGGCGGTCACCGCGGGGTTCGATCACACCTGCGCACTGATGGACGATGGCACGGCGCGCTGCTGGGGTTCGAACTTCAACGGGCAGCTGGGGGATGGCACGACCACCAACCGCAGCACGCCCACTCCGGTCGCCGGGGGCCATCGCTTCAAGATGCTTGCGGCCGGGGGCACGGCGACCTGCGGGATCGACACGAACGACGTGACGCGCTGCTGGGGCGCCGGCGCCTTTGGGCAGCTCGGCAACGGCTCGACGACGTCGTCGTCGGTGCCCACGCCGGTCACCTCGCCGGGCGAGGTGATGGTGGAGGTCTCCCTCGCGCACCAGACCTGGTTCGCCTGTGCCCTGAGCGTCACCGGGAAGGTGTACTGCTGGGGGACGGATCCGACGGCCGAGATCAATGGCTCCACCGAGGTGCTGGTGCCGACGCTGCTGCCGGTCACGGTCCCGGTGGCGACGGAACTCTCGGTCGGGACGCTTTACGGCTGCGGACTCATAACCTCCGGCGCCGCATACTGCTGGGGCGCGAATCCAAATGGCAATCTTGGCAACGGCAACACCACCCGGAATCCGATCCCCACCGAGATCCTCGGCGGTCACGTCTTCACCTCGGTGGACGCGCGGTCCGTCCACAGCTGCGGGCGCAAGGCCAACGGGCAGGTCTGGTGCTGGGGGAACAACGCCAGCGGGCAGCTCGGGGACGGCTCGCAGGTGCAGCGCGCGACGGCGGTGCAGGTGACCGGGATCACGGACTTCACGGAGGTCGCCGTCGGCACCAACAGCACATGCGGCCTGCGCGCCAACGGCACCGCCTGGTGCTGGGGGAGCAACGCGAACAGCACCCTCGGCGATGGGACCACCACGCTGCGCACCGCACCGGTCGCCGTGTCGGGCGGGCGCGCCTACACCGAGGTCTCGATCGGATCGGGGCACGCCTGCGCGTTGGCGGCCGATGGGCTGTACTGCTGGGGCCGAAACGCAGAGGGCCAGCTCGGCGACGGGACGACGACGACGAGCCCCGTCCCGAAGAAGGTGCTGTAGCGGAACTGGTTGCGGGGTGAGGGAGTAAAGGGGACGCGGCCTGTGGCCGCGCGTGGTGAAAGGTGAAACGGGAATCGCCCCCTTTCACCTTTCACCTTTTACGTTTCACCGCTCCCTCCCCCTCACCCCACCCAAGGCCACTTCGCATGTCGCAGTCGTTCGCAAAGCACGCGCGCTACCTCCCGCCGTATCACTTCGTGGTCGGCCCGATCCTCCTCGCCAACTTCGTCACCGCGGTCTGGCGCTTCGACGGCGCCATGCTCTGGCCATCGCTGTTGCAGGTGCTGCTCGGGCTGGCGCTGATCCTCCTCTACTTCTTCGCACGCGTGATGGTGCTCACGGTGCAGGATCGGGTGATCCGCCTCGAGGAGCGGCTCCGCCTCGCGCGCCTCCTCCCGGCCGACTTGCAGGGGCGGATCGAGGAGCTGACGGTTGGCCAGCTCGTGGCGCTGCGCTTTGCGTCGGATGGGGAAGTCGCCGAGCTGACCCGGCGGGTGCTGGAGGAGAAGATCACCGACAAGAAGGTGATCAAGGGGATGGTGAAGGAGTGGCGGGCGGATTACTTGAGGGCGTAGGTGATGGGCACGCTCCGTGAGGGGATGTTGGATGTTGGATGTTGGAGGTTGGAGGCACCCGTCATCCCGAGCGCAGCGAGGGATCTCCACGGGTGCCCATACAGCGGGGTGAGGGTATCGCATCCGGACGGTCTGGAGATCCCTCGACGGCGCACCCCTGCGGGGTGCTCCGCTCGGGATG